>JAZNRV010000029.1:0-67833 GCA_045590855.1 Acutalibacteraceae bacterium
AACTATCTCATCAATTATTTTTTGTGGCGTATTGAGTGTTCCTTTTCGTCTTGGCATAAAAATACCTCCTATGGTAGTTGTTTTAATTCTACCATAGGAGGTCCTTTTTGTCATTGTCCGTTTTTACTGGACTTGTTCAAATTCCTCCAACGGCTCTTTTTTTGTTTTAATTATCCTTTTGCTTCTGCCAATTTGGCTGTTACGGTGAATTCTTCCACCCGACGACCGGTTGCCCGCAGTAGCGTTAGCGTTACCGTATCGCCGACTTTGTGTTTTGCTAATTCCGCCCGCAACTCGGCATAACTTGTAATTTCCACCGAATCAATAGCGGTAATCAAATCGCCGCGTTTGGCTTCGGTATTTTGCAGCGAAGAACCTTTTTCAATCGAATAAATCAAAAACCCTTTGTAATACGCATCGGAATACGTTTGACCGGTAATGCCAAGCGAAACGCGGCCTGTTACGTACCCGTTTTTCAACAAATCGTCAATAATGACCTTGGCTTCGTTGATAGGAATGGAAAAACCGATTCCTTCATAGCCGCTTGCCACGATTTTGGCGGAGTTGACAGCGATAACTTGACCGGCAGCGTTAAACAACGGACCGCCGGAATTGCCGGGGTTGATGGCGGCGTCAATTTGCAAACATTTTATGGAGTAACCCGTATCTTCGTACACGTCCCGTGCCAAGCCGGAAACAATTCCTTGCGTGGTAGACCAGCCCATACCGCCGGAATTGCCCAATGCGATGACGCGGTCACCCATTTTTAGTTGGTCGGAGTTGCCAAACACGGCAGGTTGCAAGTCGGTGGCATCCACTTTAATGACAGCCAAGTCGGTGGAAGCGTCGTAACCAATAACTTCGGCATCTTCATATACGGTTTCATCGTAAGTGGTCACGTCAATACGCGGATAAACGGTGTTGGTTTCTTCGTCAACCACGCAGTGCCAGTTGGTAATGATATAACCGTCGGCGGTCATCACGATACCGCTGGCCACGCCCGACTGCACTTCTTTTTCATCGTAATTTTGGCTGAACGGAAAACCATTGCTGCCCGAAGTGCTGCTGTAAATGGTAAGCAGTACGGCACTGTTAATGTTTTGACTGACAATTTCTGTTGTGGAAAGACCTTGTGTGGTTTCGTCCAGTTCGGTAATGGTAACAGAGGGTACGTTTTTATCTGCCGACGGGTTTTGGGTGGTATCGGGCGGCAAGAACGGATTGATATCTTGATACGAAAGTGCCAGCAAAACCGACAAAGCGGCAATGACAACCGCGCAAAACGACCCCAGAACCACCAACGCGACCTTGGCACCATTCCGCTTTTTACGTGGCGGCTGCGGCGAGGGATACACCGGCGTGTTCCATCCATAAGGATTGTAGGAAGACGAGGGCGCTCGCGCAGGTTCTGCTGTTTCTTGCGTTTCGGGTTCTTTTGCCGATAACGTTTCATCGGGTTCTTCGGGTTGTATGGGAAATTGATTCCATTCGTTCATGGTATCATCCACACCTTTCTTTATTCTGTACCTTTATGATAACGGACTTTTGTGTCAGTTTCTTGAAAATTTGTGATTTTTTTTGTGAAAATTTTTATTTTTCCGGGAAAATTGAGTCGGGAATCCAGAATAAAAACTCACAATATTCATTTTCGCGTGAGCGAACGGTGATTTCACCATTGTGGGCAGTAATTAAACTTTTTACAATGTACAACCCCAACCCGGTGCCCGTTTTATCCAACCCGCGCGAACGGTCACTTTTGTAAAACCGCTCAAAAATGTGGGGGAGTTCATCGGCGGGAATACCGGTGCCGGTGTTGCGGATACAATAACCGACCGCGCCGTGATGCTTTATGGTGGAAAACGAAATCGTTCCGCCGTCTTGTGTAAATTTTACGGCATTATCCACCAAATTATACATGACCTGCTGTAACAAATCGTAGTCGGCGGTAACTGTCAGCGGTGCGCATTGGTCGATGCCGTCGATGGTGATGTTTTTTTGTTCAATGCGTTCTTCAAAAAGCAACAACGTGTTTAATACCAAAGCAGACAAATCGAACGAGGCGGGATTAATTTTGACTTGACCGCTGTCAATTCGCGAAAGGTCCAGCATGGAACGCACCAAACGCGATAACCGTTTGGTTTCGTCCGACACAATTTTTAAATAATCTTTGTGTTTTTCCGGTGGGATGGTACCGTCTAAAATCCCATCAACAAAACCGGAAATGGTGGTCATGGGTGTGCGCAAATCGTGCGAAACGTTGGCAATGAAACTGCGACGCATACTTTCGAGCGACGATAAAGAGAGCGCCATGCCGTTAAAAGCGTTGGCCAGTTCCGCCACTTCGTCCTTACCGGTAACGGCAATGTGCGCCGAAAAATCACCGCGGGCAAATTGGCGCGTAGCCGCTGCCATTTGCCGCAAAGGTTTTACCATGCGGTAGGTGAACAAATACGAAATAATAAACGCAAACAACAAAACCGAGATGCCCGACAGCAAAAAGGTTTGCGTGTTATCCCACACATATTCAACCAAGGCGTGGGCGGAGGACATGACCAAAACGTATCCGATGTGGTCTCCTGAAAAACTATACAGTTTTGTGCCGGCGCAATATTGATTTTCCGTATACAAATTTCCCAAGTGTGTTACCGCAAAAAAAGGTCCGCGTTGCAATCCACTGTGGACCGAGGAAGGCAGCGTTTTTCCCATGTGAGTGCACGTTTCGCTGTCGGAACAAACCAAAACACGAAACGAGGTGTCGACAACCAGCGTGCTGCTGTCGACGGAATCGCCCAGACGTTTTAACAAAGGAGAAAGCGTTTCCGGAATATAATAATTGCCGTCATGGTCTTCGAGCGTGCTGTCCGAAACAAAAGCGGCAACGTTGGAAACATGCTCGGAAAGCAAGTCTTTCTTTTCGTCAATCCAGTGTTGACGGATAAAGAGAACTTGTATACCGGCAAGCAGCACAAACGAAAACAAAATAATAAGTGCCGAAGCGGTAAAGTATTTTGAAAAAACACTCTTAAACATTATCTTGTTTTACCTCAAACTTGTACCCGACACCCCACACGGTTTTGAGTGTCCATTCTTCGGAAATGCCGTCCAATTTTTCGCGCAAGCGTTTGATGTGTACGTCAACGGTGCGGCTGTCACCGTAGTATTCAAATCCCCATACTTCATCTAACAATTGGTCACGGGTATAAACGCGGTTGGGGTTGCCGGCAAGATGATAAATGAGTTCCATTTCTTTGGGAGGGGTGTCAATTTGTTTGCCGTCAACGCGCAACTCATAATTTTCCATGTTGATATATAACTTGTCGTAACGAACTTCTTTTGCTTTGCCCTTTTCGCCAATGCCGCAACGGCGCAGCACCGCTTTGATACGAGCCATTACTTCTTTGGTTTCAAAGGGTTTTACAATGTAATCGTCGGCACCCAGTTCCAACCCCAGCACTTTATCAAACAATTCGCCTTTGGCGGTGAGCATGATGATGGGGCATTGTGATTTTTTGCGAATTTTTCGGCACACTTGCCATCCGTCGAGTTGAGGCATCATAATGTCCAACAAAATTAAATCCGGTTTTTCGGTGTCAAATTTTTCCACCACTTCTTTGCCGTCGTGTGCAAGAATGGGGGTGTAACCCTCTTTGCCCAAATACAGGCGCAGCAATTCACAAATGTTGGTGTCGTCATCGGCAATCATGATTTTTATGTTTTCCATTATCGGTACCTCCTTTTATACTTCCAAAATTAGTGTAGCAAGTTTTTGTGGATGGATTGTGAACAACTTTTTAATATATAACACATATATTATAGGGCAAAAGCAAAAGACCGTCAAGGTGGCGCCGAGGGCTGGTTTGTAAAAAAAGAATGGACAAATGAGAAAAAGTATGCTAGAATGTGGGCGATTATATGTTTAGGGGGAATTTTCAACATCATGGATAGCGACAGTATACGAACGATTCTTATTTGCCTTTGTCTTTTGTTATGTTCCGCTTGTTTTTCGGCAACGGAAACCGCTTTTTCAAAATTCAGCCGTTCGCAAATGAACGCGTTGGCAGAAGACGGAAAGCGGCGCGCCAAGCGGGTGCTTCGTTTGGCGGAAAAAGCCGATAAAGCGGAATGGACACTGCTGACGGCAAACACACTTGCGAACGTTGCCATGGCAGCGGTAGTCGCCACGTGGGCAATGGCCCGTTTTAAAGCGGCGGGTGTGTGGGTCGCGTTAATCCTTGTTACGGTATTGGTGTTGTTGTTTGGCGAGATTTTACCAAAAAGCGTGGCGAAAGAAGACCCTGAAACAACGGCTATGTTCACGGCGCGGTTGTTACAGTTTTTAATGATACTTTTTACGCCGCTTATCCTTGTTTTTTCGGGATGGAAATGGCTGATGATGCGCCTTTTCCGCACGGCAGAAAATCCGTCGATTACCGAAGAAGAGTTGCTTACCTTTGTGCAAGAAGCGGCGCATGGCGGCAGTATTGATGCCGAAGAAAGCGAACTTATTCGCAGCGCCATTGAATTTAACGATTTGCAAGCGGAAGATATTTTTACCCCGCGTGTGGATGTTTACGGGGTGGAAAACGGGTCTTCTGCCGATGAGATTGCCGCTTTGTTCGGCGAAACGGGTTTTTCGCGATTGCCGGTGTATGAAGATTCGTTGGATAACATCATTGGCGTGATACATCAAAAAGATTTTTACAATTTGGTATATCGCCAAAAACGCCCGTTGGATACGGTAATCAAGCCGGCGGCATTTGTGGCACCGTCGATTAAGATTAGCGATTTGTTGCGTTTGTTGCAACAAGAAAAATCACACATGGCGATTGTTACGGATGAATACGGCGGAACCGCCGGTATTATCACCATGGAAGATATTTTGGAAGAATTGGTCGGTGAAATTTGGGACGAACACGACGAGATTGTAGAAGACTTCCAAAAAATCGGTGATAACGAATATCGCGTGGTATGTAGCGCAGATTTTGGAAAATTGTTTGACTTTTTCCATCTGACAGGCGAAACCGATTCCGCCACGGTTGGCGGTTGGGTGATGGAACAACTGGAAAAAATTCCGTCCGAGGGTGACAAATTTGATTACGAAAATTTACACGTCACTGTCACCAAAGCCGAGGACCGTCGCGTGTTGGAAATCCTTGTGGAAGTGATTCCCGAGGTCACGCAAGAAGAGGAATAAACGTTTAGGACACGCATGACAAGTGTATCATGCGTGTCTTTAACTTTTCGACAAAGTTTTTGCTTTACGAACAAAATAGGATATGGTATACTAATTTTTGACAGATTATCGGAAGGGAAGACGGCTTGTGAACGAACAGATATCTCATCGTCACGCGAAAAAGGTTGAGACTACGTGGAATTTGGCGTGGTTTTTGCCCGTGGCATTATTTTTTATGGAGTTGGTTTTTCGACTGGCTACCGTTAAAGGTTTTTTTGGCAGCGGCTTGATTTTTATTGTGCTGTTTTCGCTGCCTTTTTCGGTGCTTTTGTTTTTGCTTTGTACGCTTTCCAAAAATCCGAAAGTCAACCATGGCGTCACTGTTGGGGTTTTGTCGTTTTTGGCGCTGGTTTTTTGTTCCCAAGTGGTGTATTACGGAGTGTTTGACACTTTTTATATTTTATATTCTGTCAAAAACACGGGGCAAATTTTGCAGTTTTGGAAAGACATTTTTCTTTCCATCGGTCGTAATTTGATTGCGCTGTTACTCTTGTGGGCGCCGATGGTGGTATATGCCGTGTTTGGCAAGCGCTATTTTGCTGCTCGCCGTATTCCGTGGCGCGGCAAAGCGGTGTTTGTGATTTTGCTTGCCATTTTACATTTGGTAGCAAGCGGCATAACTCTTCTTTGCAACAAAGGTGAGAGCAGCCCCGCGTATTTGTACCGCCAAGAATTTTCCGCCGATGCTTCGGTAAAACAATTCGGGTTACTTACCACCGTGCGTTTAGATGCGAAGTTTTTGTTGTTTGGTAACAAAATCGACGACGAACCCATTGATGACAGCGACGTTTCTCCAACGCCTCCTGCACCGATTGTTCCGTCGGGTCCCACGGAATATCCCAAGAACGTAATTGCTTCGTTGGATTTTGAAAAACTGATAGCGGAGGAAACCGATGCCACTACCAAGAAAATGCATCAGTACTTTTCCTCGCTTACTCCCACCACGCAGAACGAGTACACGGGAAAATTTAAGGGGAAGAATTTGATTTTTATTGTGGCGGAAGGCTTTTCGCCGTATGCCGTCAGCGAAACGCTGACACCGACGTTGTACAAACTGTCGCACGAGGGAATACAATGCACCAATTATTACACTCCCGGTTGGGGTGTTTCCACCTCGGACGGGGAATACACCAGTTTGCTCGGCCTTATGCCGGCGACCGGTGTGCACAGCATGGAATATTCCGCTAACCGTAACATGTATTTCTCGTTGGGGAACATGCTTAGCCGTCAAAATTATAAAACCTATGCCTTCCACAATCACACATATACTTACTACGGCAGGCATAAATCCCACCCGAATTTGGGGTATACGTATCAGGGTATCGGTAACGGTTTGGAACTTGATTATTCGGGATATTATCCCGGAAAAAACACCAAAACCCGTTGGCCCAACTCGGACTACCTCATGGCAAAAGCCACAGCGGACAAATACATGAACGAGGAACCGTTCCACACGTATTATCTGACAGTCAGCGGACATATGTTGTATACGTTTATGGGAAACAGCATGGCATCTTATCACAAAAACAAGGTTAAAGATTTGCCGTATGAATCGGAACCGGTAAAAGCGTATTTGGCGTGTCAAATTGAGTTGGATTTGATGTTACAGCAACTGATTGCCGATTTGGAAGCGCGCGGCATTGCGGAAGATACGGTGATTTGTGTCACGGCAGACCATTATCCGTATGGGTTGCAACAAGCAAACGAAAAGGATTATTACAGCGAACTGGCAGGATACGACACGAGTTCCGTGTTTGAAAAATACCGTAACACGCTGATTTTGTGGCACAAAGGCTTAGAAAGCATTGTGATTGACGAGCCGACATACAGCATCGATTTGTTGCCGACACTTTCCAATCTGTTCGGTTTGGAATACGATTCCCGCTTGATGATGGGACGCGATTTCTTGTCCGATGCACCTGCACTTGTTTGCTTTTCCAACCGCAGTTGGATAACCGAATCGGGGCGGTACGATGCCTCCAAGAAACTGTTTACACCAAACGAAGGTGTGACCGTTTCGGAAACCTACGCCAAAGAAATTTCTTCGGCAGTCAGTAAAAAGTTTACCTATTCCAATTTGATATTAAAAGAAAATTACTACGACACTTTGTTTGGAGAGTAAGACAAAAGGGCAACCCCGCAGTGAAAACTGCGGGGTTGTTGTTTGAGTTGATAAAATTATTCTGGAATTGCACGTAGGATGCGGTTGTTGTCCAAAAACTCGCTCCACAACGGGTAATATTTTCCGTAATAATGAACACCGTCTTTGGAATATTCCGCGTGCATGTTGCCGTTGGCATCGTCAAAGGCAGGGTTTGGGTCAATAAAAAACACGTGTTGATTATTTGCCAACGCTTTGAGGTGTTGGTTCAAATTGTTAATACGCGTGTTGGTGAATGCCGAGGTGTCCGATTTGTTTTTTGTAACGTGCAGGGTGGCTTGCACAATGACAAAGGCATTCGGTTGCTTTTGGCGAACCAGGTCGATAATTGCTTGGTATTTAGCGGCAATATCTTCCGGTCTTTTATAAAGTTCGTTGATGCCAAGCATCAAATATACCGATTCGAACTGTTTTTTATCCAACAAGCCGGAAAGGGTTGTTTCCACACCGTCAATTTTAAGTTTGGTACTTAACATGTTGAATGCGGTTAAACTTTGTTTGCAAAAGAAGGTGGCACCTTGGATTTTACCGTATAACCGCAACCCGTCGGTGCGCGAATCCCCGATAAACAACGTGTTCGGGAACGAACGTGCCGAAGGCTTGGTAGGCTTGGTGGTAGAGATGGTAGCATCGGGTTTGGAGATGGTTGTCGGAAGGGCAGTTATTGTCGACCGCGTGGTAGTAGAAGTGCTCGAAGGGGAAAGGGTTGTCACATCGGCAACGGTGGTCGTCAAATTGGTGGTTTGTGTTTGGCTGGTTGATGTATTTTCGGTGGCAACAATGTCGGCTGTTGCGGATGTTGTTGTCACAGTGGTCGTGGTGGTAGTAGTCGTTGTCGTCGGTAACGTGGTAGTGGTAGTAGACATGGTGGTTGCGGTGTCCGGTAAATACGTTTGTAACAAGCAACCCGGTACCACGACCAAGCAAGAAACAATTAACAAAATCAGAAAAGAATAACGAACAAATTTTTTCATGACGTTTTAATGGCCTCCTAAAATCGAAAATACATAAACGGGTCGTTAAGCCCCCGATACAGACAATACACAGACAGCCAAAAAATGGCTAATAATACCAGTGTGCCCAGTAAATTGTTTTTAATACGTTCATATATTTTGCGTGGCCACGTGGTACAAAACACCAAACCCGTAATCAACAGCCAGCCGTATTGTTCGGCATGAGCAAGGTAATCCCCCGGGGAGATATTAATTGCTTCGCCGGGCAAAAACGGGAATAAGCGTTCAAAATAAATTCCCAACTGTGACATATCGCTGACAGCAAACACCAAAAACGTTAGCGGAATCAGCAAGAACATATACACGTGACCTAACGCGGGAAAACGGTCCAAGGTGGATTTGATAGCGTATTTTTCCAAGGCAATCAAGGCAAACAAAATCAAACCCCACAGCAAAAAGTTCCAGTTGGCACCGTGCCAAAAACCGGTTGCCAACCACACGACGAGGAGGTTGAAAATGTTACGCCAAGCGCTGCAACGGTTACCTCCGAGGGGAATGTACAAATATTGCTTAAACCACGAACCGAGCGTGATGTGCCACCGCCGCCAAAACTCTGTCATAGACAAAGACATGTAGGGGTGACGGAAGTTGTCGGGCAAGCGAAAACCTAACATTTTACCCAAGCCGATAGCCATAAGGGAATAGCCGTAAAAATCGAAATACAATTGCAAAGAAAAGGAGAAGATACCCATCCATGCCAAGGGCGTGGAAATGCTGTCAAAGCCGATACCGCCAATGTCATTCCATAAACCGCCGATTTGATTGGCCAACAACACTTTGACACCCATGCCGACGGTAAAATCTTTGATACCGTCATCGATACGGGGAAGAGAAAGGCGAGGCTTTTCCAGTTGCTTGGACAACTCGGCATAACTGACCAAAGGTCCGGAGAGTAGTTGCGGGAACATATACAAATACGAAGCAAACTTAAACAACGATTTTTCTGCCGGAATGGTGCGACGGTAAACGTCGATTAAATACGAGGTGACTTGGAAAGTATAAAAGCTGATAGCCAGCGGCAATACCCATTCGATTTTCGGTAATTGTATACCAAGGTTAGGAAGCCAAGCATCAAACCCCGTTTGCAAGGAAGAAAACACAAAATCGGCATATTTGAAAACAAACAACCAACCAAAATTATAAATAAGTCCGAAAACCAAAGCGGTGCGACGGTGTTTGGTTCTTTCCATCAGCAGACCAAAACCCCAGTTGACCAGAGAAGAAGCAAGTAACAAAACAACCTGAAACGGCTTGTCCCATGCACCGTAAACATAAAACGCCAAACTAAACAAGAGCAAACAAAGACGGCGAAACCGTGCAGGAACGACGTAATATACCGTAAAAGCCAAGGGGGCAAACACAAACAAAAAATCCAAACTGCTAAAAACCAAAAAATCCCCCTCCTTTTTGCAACATAAAACGACAAATAGTTTATATGAGAATAGCATAGCATATTTGCAAAATAATATCAATGAAAAAGAAAAGAAAAAACAACAAAACTTGCATAACGCAAGATTGTGTGGTAAGATTGTTGACAAGGAGGTGGTATTGTGGCAAAAAAATCCATTGGCATTATCGGTGGCATGGGACCGGCGGCAACCGTAGATTTGTTCAAAAAAATTGTCGAAAACACTGCCGCGGAAAACGATGCCGGCCACGTGCGCGTGTATATGGATTGTCAACCAACCATTCCCGACCGCACCAAAGCCATTTTGGAAAACGGCGAATCGCCGGTACCGTATTTGGTGGAATCGGCAGAAAAGTTAGCTTCTATCGGTGCGGATTTTTTGATTATGCCGTGTAATACTTCTCATTATTTTTATGAGGAGTTATGTGCGCGTTCACCACTGCCCGTAATGAACATGATTCGCGAAACGGCCGCGCATTTACATGCGCAAGGCATACGCAAAGTGGGGCTGCTTGCTACCGACGGTACCGTAAAAGCGGGGGTTTATCAAAAAGAACTGGAAGCGTTTGGCATTGAGTCGGTGTCCCCTTCGGCCGAAGGTCAACGAGAGGTAATGCGCCTTATTTATGACGGCGTCAAAGCCGATGCGCCGCAGTTTTCTACCGAAAAGGTATGCGAAGTCATAAAAGAGTTGTTTGAACAAGGTGCCAAGGTGTTGGTGCTTGGATGCAGCGAATTGCCGCTCGGGTTTGAGCGATACGGGATACCGCTTGAAAACACCGTGGATGCCGTAGAAGTGTTGGCACGTGCAGCAATTACGCAAGCGGGGTATACGGTTAAATAACAAAAAGCGGGGTAAACGAAAGTTTACCCCGCTTTTTGTTTTTACGCTTCTTCGAACACGTCTTTGCCCAATCCGCAAATGGGGCAAACCCAATCTTCGGGAATATCTTCAAAAGCAGTGCCCGGCGCTACGCCGTTATCCGGGTCGCCGACAGCGGGGTCGTATTCATACCCGCAAGGACAAATAAATTTTTTCATACACAAATCCTCCTTGTTGATGGTTTATTTTAATTTTATCATTAGGATGAAACAAAGTCAAACAAATATACCAAAACAAAGCACGTATATGCGGATATAACTCAAAAAAATGAGGTTTTTGCAAGGTTATTATAGAAAAGGCAATTTATTTAATATAAAACGCCATATACTTTTCGTTTTATGAAATGTATAATATACTTGCACCTTATGTAATGTGATTGTTTCGGTAAAAGAAATCGCTATATAGGCATAAGATTTTTGAGTATCATTTTGGTTGAGGGTGAGTGTTTGGGGAACAGTCTTTTCGGCAACAATGTAGCTGCTGAAATGGGAAAGTTCCGCAATTACCGTATCGTTTGCGGCGTCTACCGTGCAGGGGATGACTTCTACGTTGCCGTCGTCCGACACATAAAACACACCGACATTTGCCAAGTTGTAGGTGGCAGGAACCTCAAACATAGCTTTGATTTTGCCGTTGTACGGTGATGTTGTTACTGGTGGCGGTGATTTCGTATGCCACAAAGTTTTTTGCAGTTTCTTTAACTTCCTTTCTTTTCAAGAGGAAAGAAATTTTAAAAAAACTCTTGACAGTATTCTTTTGAAAGAGTAAAATGTAAAAAAATATGTTTATAAAGGCTGTGACGAAGAATGGTCACGGAGAAAAGCAGTACAGAGAACTGATGGTTGGTGCGAATCAGTGTGTGAAGTATCCTTGTCCTCTCGCTTCTGAGCCGGGAACTTGAAGCAATCGTGTGTAGGGTGCCCCGTGTTTGCTACGTCAGTGCATAGAAGTTTTTCGACTTCGAAGAGTGGTGGATATTTTGTCCGCAATTTGAGTGGTACCGCGAGTGAAACTGTTTGTTTACACCCGTCTCAAAGCAAGTAAACGTTTTGAGGCGGGTTTTGTTTTTCCTAAAGTTTGGAAGGAGTTTTTATTATGAAAAAAATCAACATTACCGACATCACGCTCAAAAAACTTTCGGAGGATAGAGCGGTATCTTTGCTTTTTCGTGAAAAATCGGCGATTGCCAACTGTGCCGACGCCATTGGCGTGGATGCGGTGGAATTGCCGGCGGTAAAATCGCTGCGTGAAGACACGATTATTTATAAAACCATTTCTCAAAACGTGCAAAACGCGGTGGTAGCTATCCCTGTTGGCTTTACCGCCGACGATGTTGCCGCCGCTTTCGAATGTGTCAAAGAGGCAAAACACCCGCGCTTGCAAATTGAACTGCCGATATCTACCATTCAAATGGAATATACTTACCATGTAAAGCAAGAAAAAATGCTCCAAAAAATTATCGAGCTCATCAAAGCTGCCAAAGCGCTTTGCAGTGATGTGGAATTTGCAGCGTTGGATGCCACCCGTGCTGACGAAGATTTCTTGGTTGCTGCGGCAAAAGAAGCGGCGGCAAACGGTGCGGGTTTGATTACCCTTTGCGACGAGGCGGGTGTTTCCACACCGGACGATATTGCGGCTTTGGTTGCCAACGTAAAAAGGGCGGTGTCGGTTCCTGTTTATGTTCAAGTTTCCGACCGTATCAACATGGCGGTAGCGGCTGCTTTTGCTGCGGTTAAAAACGGTGCCGACGGTCTTAAATGTGCCATGGTTGGCAAAAACGCTTTGTTAACGGGTGAAATTTCCGATGCTATCAACATGTGCGGTGCCCAAATTGATGCCGAAATTACGTTGAACAACACCAAAATCCATGCCAGCATAGAGGATATGGTGTCCGGTATTCATCACGAATCGTACGAAACCGAAAACGCCGTAAGCGAAAAAACCAAAATTTTATTAGATACCGATTCCACGGTGGCGCAAGTTGCCGCGGTAGCCGCTTTGCTCGGTTACGAACTTTCCGATTCGGATATCGGCAACGTGTATAAAGCGCTCATGCAAGTGTGCGACAAAAAAGGAACGGTTGGTGCCAAAGAATTTGAAGCATTGATTGCCGGTTCTGCCATGCAAGCACCGTCGACTTATCATTTTGAAAGTTACACCACCACCAGCAGTAACGTTGCCAGTTCCATGTCACAAGTGACGCTCAAATGCAACGACGAAATCATTTGCGGTGTCAGCAACGGTGACGGACCGATTGATTCGGCGTTTCGTGCCATTGAACAATGCATTGGTCACCACTATGAACTGGATGATTTCCAAGTACAATCCGTCACCGAAGGAAAGGAAGCGTTGGGTTCTGCGCTTGTTCGCTTGCGCAACAACGGCAAACTGTATTCCGGCAACGGTACGTCTACCGATATTGTGGCGGCGAGCATCCGCGCTTATATCAACGCGCTGAATAAAATCGTATTCGAGGAGGCATAACATGAAAATTGCATTTTCGACCAAAAATGTCAGTCGTGCATCGTTTCTTGACATGTGTCGTTATGCCTACGATTACGGCTTTGAAGGCTTTGAAATCTACGATGCCGTCAAGGAACGTAGTTCCCACCACGACAGCATTTTACGCCGTGACCGCCTTACCGATGCCAAACGAAAACTGTTAAACCGCAATTTGTCGGTTTGTGCATTGCGTATGCCGGATTCTTTGGAAAACGAAGCAACGACGGCAGGGCTTGTCCAAAAATATGTGGACATGGCGGCAATGTCGGGTGTTGAGAACGTGATTGTTCGGCTGGAACAAAATGTTTCGTATGATATGCTGGACGAAAAACTCGCCGAGGCTATCAAAATGGCCGAAGCGGCCGATGTTAACTTGTTGTTTGAAACAGTCGGTTACCTTGCCAATACCGAAAACGTGCTGGGCATTATTAACCATTTTGCTTCGGCCGCTATCGGTGCTTCGTGGAACGTCAGAGGCACGTATTTTGCTGCCGGCGAAACAGCAGAAACCACCATCAAAAACCTGGGTGCCTATATCAAATACGTGCGACTGGGGGATATCAAAGACGGCAAAACCGTTTTGATTGGCGAAGGCGCTTTGGACGTAGAAAAGTTGCTGGGTGCGCTTTCCTCGCTGAATTACGAAGGGTATATTTGCGCCGCGTGGAACGAAGAAATATGCGACGCGGATATTGTTCTTACCCATTTTACCAATTATATCTCGGCACTTAACCGCGAAAAAAGAACGTTTGACCATGCGTACTATAACCGTGCCAAAACAGGCACCTTTGTTTGGAAAAAATACGACGTTGTCGAAGCAACGTTTTCGCAAGTGCTTGACACGATGGCAGAAACGTACCCCGACCAATATGCGTTCAAGTACCCCACGTTGGATTATACCCGCACGTACGAACAATTCCGCCGTGACGTGGACGAATGTGCTGCGGCGCTCATTTCACTCGGTGTCAAAGCGGGGGACCACGTTGCCGTTTGGGCGACCAACGTTCCGCAATGGTTTGTCACCTTTTGGGCAACTACCAAAATTGGTGCGGTGCTCGTGACGGTCAACACCGCCTATAAGATTCACGAAATTGAGTATCTGTTGCGCCAATCCGATACCCATACGTTGGTGATGATTGAAGATTGCAAAGATATCAACTACAAAGAGATTATCGAGGAACTGTGTCCCGAACTCAAAACCCTTCAAGCGGGCAAACCGCTGTATTCCAAAAACTTGCCGTTTTTACGCAACGTGGTGACGGTTGGCTTTTCCATGGACGGGTGTCTGACATGGGAACAAATGCTTTCTCGCTCGTCGTTGGTCCCGCGTGAAGAAGTGCGCCGCCGTGCTTCACTTGTCAAGCCCGACGACGTGTGTAACATGCAATACACCTCGGGTACCACGGGATTCCCCAAAGGCGTTATGCTGACGCACCGCAACATTGTCAACAACGGCAAGGTTATCGGTGACAGAATGGATTTGTCCACCGCCGACCGTATGATGATTCAAGTACCGATGTTCCATTGCTTTGGCATGGTCCTTTCCATGACGTCGATGATGACTCACGGCGGTACACTGTGCCCGATTCCGTATTTTTCACCCAAATCGTCACTTTCTTGCGTCAACGATGAACGCATCACTTGCTTTAACGGTGTACCCACCATGTTCATCGCCATGTTCAATCACCCCGATTTTGCCAAAACCGATTTTTCGTATATGCGCACGGGGATTATGGCGGGTGCCAACTGCCCTGCGGATTTGATGCGCCGTGCCAGTGTGGAAATGAACATGCGCGAGATTATCTCGGTTTACGGTCAAACGGAAGCATCTCCCGGTTGTACCATGGGCGAGGTGAACGAAGACCTCGACCATCGTGTCGAAACGGTGGGCAGCGCGTTCCCCGGTGTGGAATGTAAAATCATCGACCCCGAAACGGGGGACGAACTCCCCGACGGCGAAAGCGGCGAATTTGTAGCACGTGGTTTTAATATCATGAAAGGGTATTACAAAATGCCCGAAGCCACTGCGCAAGCGATTGATGCCGACGGTTGGCTCCATTCGGGAGATATTTGTATGCGTACCCCCGACGGTTACTACAAGGTGACCGGCCGCTTAAAAGATATGATTATCCGTGGCGGCGAAAACTTGTACCCCCGTGAAATCGAGGAGTTCTATTTGACCAACCCCAAAGTGCGCGACGTGCAAGTGGTGGGTGTCCCCGACGAAAAATACGGCGAGGAATGTTGCGCGTGGATTATTCTTCACAAAGGCACCACCGCCGACGAAGAAGAAATGCGCGAATTCGGCAATGCCTCCATTGCGCGGCATAAAGTGCCCAAGTATTTCCTCTTTGTGGACGAATTCCCCATGAACGCCGCAGGTAAAATTCTCAAATACAAAATGCGCGACGAATCGGCAGAAAAACTGGGACTCAAAAAATAAAAGACATAACAAAACAGGCACGCAGCATTGCTCCGTGCCTGTTTTATTTTGGAAAATTATGCGTATTGATTGAAAACATCGTGATACGGGCGGATTTCGAAATTTTCATCCAAAAAGCCCATATACAAACCTTTGCAGGTGCCATGGGCATCTACGGGGTGTAAATCCGCAACGGGGGAGGTGCACAACGCGTGAACCAAGTAACCTACGCCATATTTGTTGTAGGTAGCGAGTTCCGTTTCCAGAAAATATTTGCGGGTTTCTGCCGTGGGAGTACCCCCAGATACATTCGGTGATGATATAGGGCTTTTGGAAAGATTCTATGTAGTCAATCCGCGCCTTGAACGCTTGTTCAAATTCCTCCGGCGGCAAATGTTGCTCGTTGTGAGGATGGATGCTAAAAACATCCACATACGGAGCAAGCAAAGAAATATCACAGATTTCGGGGTTGTTTTTGTTGGGGAAACTTTGTGTAACCACGGTGATTTTGCGGTCATCAATTTCGCGAACGGCAAAAATCATTTCTTTTAAGAATTCGGTAACTTTGGCATAACCCGCTTCGTTACCGCGACCCATAACAAGGTTGTATGGCTCGTTGGAAATGTCGTGCATTAAAATTTTGTCCCAATGAGCAATCGCTTTAACCGAGGCTTGAATGAAATTTTTGTAAATCGGCATAAATTGAGCGGTAAGACTGGCGGGGACAAAACCGCCAAAAGAGGGAACACCAAACCAACCGTTAAAATAGGTGGGGATAATAAAAAGCCCTTCTTCGGTAAAATGTCGACCGCTTGTGCAATCGCTGTCAGATAACGGTCTTTATCCGCAAGATACGAATCCAAAGAAAACCAAATGCGGATAGTGTTCATGCCGGGGAACTTTTCTTGGCCTTTTTGAATCATCATACGGTAACGTTCCGGATCAAAATTCAACTACTCCGTCAAACCGGTAGTACACCAGTTGCCGTGCAGGTTAAAACCGCGAATATGAGCATAAGGTTTGTTGTATTCCATTCAAAACCACTCCTTTTTTTCATTGCAAGGGGAATTACCACCTTTTTCAATTTAGAGCATAAAAAACGGCAGCAGTCAATCGTTTCACCAAGTTTTAAATATCTTTTGCAAGATGTCAGTTTCAAAAGGGTGTCAAGGCAAAAAACAGGCACGGATTTTCTTCCGTGCCTGCTGTGTGAACTTTTATAAGACAAGGCTGGGAGCCGAGTACACACGTGCGGCCAACTCTTGGTCTAACAAGTACAAGCTTTTGGGGTCATCGCCGAACAGCTGGTATTTATTGACCAATTTGTCCGCGTTTTCTTCTTCCTCTAACTGCTCTTTTACAAACCAGTCCAAGAATTGCATTGTGCGAAAATCTTTCACGTCGTAGGCGGCTTCGTAGATGGTGTGAATCAGCGACGTAACATAGCGTTCATGTTTTGCCCCTGCAAGCAGAGGGTCCAAATGTTTTTCAAACACCTCGGCGGGTTTGTCAATAGCTTCCAAAGTGACTTTTACGCCGTTACTTTGCAAGTAGCGCAGGAACAACAAAGCATGGTCGCGCTCTTCTTGCGCTTGGATGGTGTACCAGTTGCCAAAACCATCTAAATCGTTATCAATATAATAATTGGCAATATCCAAATAAAGGTACGCACTGTAAAATTCTTTGTTTATCTGGTCGTTAAGCAGGGCAATCACTTTTTCGTTTAACATAAAAAACCTCCCGTAGTTATAGAATGAAAAAAGGGGAGCTGATTTGACAGCTCCCCAATGAGTGTGCTTATTTGAAGTATCTGTTGAGGAGTCCTTCAAAGGCTTTGCCGTGACGAGCTTCGTCTTTTGCCATTTCGTGGACAGTGTCATGGATGGCATCGTAGCCGAGTTCTTTGGCTTTGCGAGCCAATACCATTTTGCCCTCGGTGGCGCCGCATTCGGCATCTACGCGCATTGCCAAATTCTTTTTGGTGCTGTCGGTAACCACTTCGCCCAACAGTTCCGCAAACTTGGCGGCGTGCTCGGCTTCTTCATAAGCCGCTTTTTCCCAGTACAAACCGATTTCCGGATACCCTTCGCGATGAGCCACACGAGCCATTGCCAAATACATGCCAACTTCCGAGCATTCGCCGTTGAAGTTGTCGCGTAACATTTGTACCACTTCGGCATCTACGCCTTGGGCAATGCCCACGCGATGCTCATCAGCCCAAGTGCGACCTTCGGGTGCGCTTTCTTTGAACTTGGCTGCATCGGCGTTACAGATGGGGCATTTTGCCGGTGCCTCGTCACCATTGTGAACGTAGCCGCAAACTAAACATACAAACTTTTTCATAACAAAATCCTCCTACAAAATTGTTTTTTAAGATTGGGTTTGACAGGTGGGGCAGATGCCGGTGGCATACACGTCGGAGGTTTTAACCACAAAACCGTCTGACGCTAACTCACTTGCCGTATCGGCAGATAGCGAAAAATCAAACAACTTTCCGCATTGTGCGCACCGGAAATGCCCATGGTCCTCCACAAAAGCATCAAAATGTTGCTCCTCTGCATCAATCGTGACAACACGAATGAGTCCGGCTTTGGCAAGCACGTGTACCGTGTTGTATACCGTGGTTCGGGAAAACGAAGGGTTTTCCTTTACCAAGGCTTGGTACAACGTGTCCGCTGTGGGATGCGTGCGATGCGTGAGCAGATACTCATATACAGCCATCCGTTGAGCTGTGGGACAAATGCCTTTCTGGCGGAGCGTTTCGGTCATTTTCTGCGGTGTCATAGCGCTCCTCCTTTTGTAACCGATACAAGTTTGTAATGATTACAAATTCATTATAGCGGATTTTGAAAGATTGTCAAGAGATTTTTGAAAAATTTTTTATTTTTTTGAAAATTTATTTTTGAAAACAAAAAAGGGTTGACAACAAAAATAAAATATGGTAAAGTAAATGTCGTTGCAGATGCAACACCATAGGGGGTATAATTTGTTTGGGAGCGCGAAGCACTCAAAGTTGAACCCCGCTTAATAATTTCATAAATAAAAACTTGACGAACCCTCATATGGGGGTATAGCTCAGCTGGGAGAGCGCTTGAATGGCATTCAAGAGGTCAGCGGTTCGATCCCGCTTATCTCCACCACTGGTTCGTCAAGTTTTATTTTTTTGCCCGCTCAATTTGAGTGGGTATTTTTTGTGTTTCTTGCAACTGCAGTCAAATTATGTTATAATACATTTACTTTCTTTTAAGGGGTGAAAACTATGGCACTTATAAAATGTCCTGAATGCAAGAAAAAAGTTTCTGATCAATGCGAAAATTGTCCACATTGCGGTTATCCGCTTAAAAGTATTTCACAAATCGAGAATTCGGAAAATAAAAACGCAACGGCGGTCGCCTTAACCCAAAAACCATTTTATAAAAGATTATGGCTTTGGATTATTGTAGGTGTTGTTTTGGTTGGACTTGCATTAAGCACACTACTTTTTCTTAACCATGATACCAAACCCAAGCTCGACGAAAATGGAAATCCTGTTTTTGTCGAACTAACGAACGAGGTATACACAAATGCTAAAAAATACAAAGGTTATTACATAAACATAAAGGGAAAAGTTTTCCAAGTAATGAGTGATAACGGCAATGTCAAAGGTATTCAAATTTGGATAGATCCTGATACTTGTGAACAAAATCTTATGATTTATTACACCAATAACGCAGAAGTTAAACAAGGTGATTACATAGTTTGTTCTGGCTATATCGATTCCGTAACCGAATATAAAAATGCTTATGGCGCAAAATTGTATGCACCTTTGGTTATATCTTCAGATTTAAAAGAATCAACGTATTTGGAAGTTATGGCTCCTACCATTGAAAGCATTCTTCCTGAAAACATTAAGCAGGAGAAGTATGGTTATTCTTTTTCTATAGACAAAATTGAGTTTGCAGAAAACGAAACACGTGTGCTTGCAACAGTTACCAATAAAGGTAAAGAAACTTTGTATATCGGAGATGCAGTCATAATTCAAGAAGGAAAACAATATAATTCCACAAACAACTTCGAAGCCAATTACGAGGAACTTCCTTATGAATTAATTAAAGATGCTTCTAGTTCCGGAACAATCGTTTTTCCTGCCATAAAAGCAAAAAGTTTTGATTTTATTATTGATATTCACTCTGATAATTCTGATGAAAAATTAGGGGAACTCAAAATTTTTATTAGTAAAGAAAAGTCAGAAATTAAAACCCCTTGGCCTACAGACCCTAAACCTACAACCACTCAAACAAAGCCAAAACCGACGCAACCAAGTTATGCATCGATAGTAGGAACTTATCAAGGCACAGAAGTTAATATGGGGAATGTAACAGCTACATTTTATAGTGACGGAACATTGAGCGTAAATACTTCTTCCGAAAATTTCACAGGTACATGGACTCAAAACAAAAACTATGCATATTTCACTTTAATAGATCCGACTGGATTTGAGTGGACACCGCAAGAAGTTACTGTTTCAAACAACGGAATTGATGGTTTGTGGGGCGAATTTTATCAAAGGATTAATTGAAACAATGTAAAAATCTTCACTATTCAGCCGAGCAGAGCGGTTACGCTCTGCTCGGCTTTTCTCATATTACGCCGCGTGGTCTAATCCGTTGGTGAATTGCTCAAAGTCAAAGTTAAAATCAATCTTCACTTTATAATCCCGAAACACCTCAATGCGGTTGATAAGCGCGTTTACTACCATCTTCTTTTTCTCCAAGCTGGCCTCCTCATACAGTTCCGCCCAAGAGATCAGCTCATCAAAATTTTCGCTGAGCTGACGGAGCAAGTTTTCGGTGTCTTTCACCTCGCGCTTGGCATCGTCGCATTGCTCGCGCAGTCGCGCACATTCGCTCTCCGCCTCGCGAATCAGGTCAGACAGCATCTCGGTGGAAAAGGAACTCTCGCCCCGAATGGATTTCACCACCTCGGCTTTGAGCAAGGTGAGATTATCGCTCGCCTTGCCGTAATCGGCATTCAACATAATCAGCCGCGCCTTGCGCAGTTCCAACTCATTGGCATATTTCGCATTGACCACTTCGCTTTTGGACACCCCTTTCATCTTGGCAAAAATATCCTTGATGATGGAATCCACGATATCGTCCAAAATGTGCATGGTGTAGCCGGTTTGTCCGTCACATTCGGTCTGTTTGCGGGTCTTGCCGTAACAGACGTAGCGCAGCCGTTTGGTCATATCTAATAAAACTCTTCAATAAATTTAGCCATAGCTGTTTACCTCCTTTGCCCATATTGTAGCAAGGGAGATTTCTTTTGGCGAATGTGTGAAATTGAAATTGGCAGAGTTGCAGTTGCACCTTGAACTGTTTTCGATAAAGTGATATAATTTATGTAAAGAAATTAGTGATTATAAATTCGCATTTGTTTTTTGGGGGTTTTAAAATGAACGATGTGGCAACATCTTTGATATGGTACGAAAACAGTGTTTTAATGACCTTTTTAGGAGTTATTGTAGGTGGTATCATTGGTTTCATTGGTTCAATTATCCAAGGGCACATAACCGCCAAGAATAATATTGACGTAGTAAAAGCTCAATCCAACAAAGAACTTGAGCAACATCGCTATATGGAAAAAGAAAAATTATATTCTGATTTAATTGGCTTCGTACCTGTCTTTTCAAATTCTGTTGATATTCCCTCGAATAAGTTTTATCTTTCCCGTGAACAACGAATAGAACTAAACTCATTCAAGGCAAGATTAGCTATTTTTTCCAACCCTGAAATTTACGATGAGTTCTATAATTTGATTATATATATCACAGAAGAGACCGATAGTTCAAAGGTTGTCGCACGCATGGATGCTTTTACCGAAATGTTATTAGACGATTTAATCAAATCAAGGGGAAAGTGATTAAGATGTTAAAAGGTGTTATTATGTTACTAATAGTGTTGTTTTTAGGATTTATTTATTATGTTGCAGCAACACAAAAGAAGGGGTTTCTCTGCCAATATGCCTTGTTTATCAAACTATTTTTGCTCGTATTATCTTTCGTATTGGCTTTTCTAGGGAGAGATTTTATTACAATAGGAAATCTTTCGTTTGGTGGAAGAACTTCTGTTTCACTCCTTGTTCTTGTGGAAATCGTCGACGTATTGGTTGATAGACAAAATAAAAAATGAGTTTAACAATAAACACCGCTTGCCGAGTGATTTCAGCAAGCGGCGTTGTCTTTTTTGGGGGTATAATTTTGCGTGTATCGGGAGCATGCGTGATTGGCGTTCAACACACGCAAAAACCAGCCCCATCTTAGTGCGACAAAAGCGCGTGCTATTTAGCACGCGCTTTCGCTGTATTTATTTTGCAACAATATCTTTTACAATTTCATCAAAATATTTGGATGCGATATGGAGGCAAAACTCTTTCATCATCTCCATATTTTCTTCTTTGCTACCATAAGCTTTGCCTGTGATTGGAGACTCTAACTCCACCATAAAATCTTGTAAAATCGCCAAAGTATCATTACCGTTCGCAATATCTTGATATCGTTTAATGTATTGTAGTAAGATGCCGAATCGTTCATGCGAAATCAAATCGTTCAGCAACTTTAAGATTGCTTTTCCTTGCGTCATATTATACGGAACGATTTCTTTTTCGTAGTCGAAACCGATGGATTCAAAATCGCTTTTCATAAAGTTGGTTTTGCCGCTTGCCAAGAGTTGTAACCCCGCAAAGAATTTCATTGTATCATCTGTAAGACCTAATTGATCGGCTGTTAAATTCGAGTTTTTATCCTCACGAATATCGCTGAGTCCTACCAAATAATCGCACGAAACCCCTAAATACTCTGCCATTTTTCCTGCCAGAGCGATATCGGGATTACGTTTTCCTAAAATATAAAAATTGACACTTTGGCGAGAGCAGCACACCGCTTCGGCGAATTCTCCTTGTGATATTCCTTTTTCAGAAAGCAGTTGTTCCAATCGCTGGCCGAAAATTTGTTGCATTTCCATACTCAAAACCTCCGAAAGTACATATTTGTAGCAATAAGCAAAATGACGCTACAAAACTATTGACAAATCAACAAAAGTAGCGTATAATACAGTATAGCAACAAAAGTGTATTTTGTCAAGTTTTGCGGCGGCGGAAAACCGGAACTATACTTTTGCGCGAAAGAATGGTATAATGTGAAAGGAGAAAACAAGTTGAGTTTAGAATTAGCAATTGTTGTAGCGGCTATAAATGGGGAATATTTATCACCACAAATTACAACAAGTTCAAACTATAAACATTGGGTGAGTATTAAAGATGACAGTAGGTGCACGCCTTGTGAGGTGAACCATGGGAAAATTTGGTTGATTTCCGAGAAACCTAACCCTAAACCTCCTGCTCATCCGCGGTGCCGGTGTGTGATTAAATTAATGCAGTCAATTGCAGCGGGAACAGCAACTATCAATGGTGTTAATGGTGCGGATTGGTGGATAGTTAACACAGGGGTATTACCCAATTATTATGTTTCGTATGAGGACGCATTAAATAAAGGTTGGGCTCCTAAAAAATGGCCCTCAAATTTTATTCCTCAAAAAATGATAACAGGCGGCGAACACCAAAATAAAAGCGGACATCTTCCCAGTAAACCCGGAAGAATTTGGTATGAAGCAGATATTAATTATAAGTCCGGAAAACGAAATAGTGAACGTATTGTTTGGTCAAACGATGGTTTGGTATTTGTGTCATACGATCACTATAAAACGTTTTACGAAATTATATAAGGAGAAAAGCAACGATGAAAACAATTGAGTTAGATCTGACAGGATGCAAATATTTGTCCGAGATCCACGAACGAATTCGTATTGCTTTTGATTTCCCCGAGTGGTATGGGGCAAACTGGGATGCATTTTGGGATTTGTTGCGCAGTGAATGTGATTCGGATAAGTTAATTATAAAAGGAACAAATACTTTAACAAAAGAATTTGACGAACATATTGCTATATTCAAGGAAACTTTGGATGAGTATATTGCATTTAGAGACAAATATACAAAATGTGGTTTAAAAGCGTTTGATTATGAAATTATAAGTTAAAGACAACCCTGCGTGCCGACACACGCGGGGTTGTACTACTTGTAGAGGAAATAAGAACGTGGTATAATAACTTAACAATATTAAGACGGATACGTGAACGGAGATTTTAAATGAAACTACAAAACGAAAAATTTACAATTGATATAACGGTAATAAATACAACAAACTGTACCTTTGATGACGATTATGCTGTTTACTTTCAAGAAAACGCAGAGGATGAATTTAGCAAAACCCGAATTCTTGTCATTGATAATGACGAGACAATTCATAAAATAGCGCTTGTTGGTGACATGTTTCTATACGAGGAGCATTGTGCAGTTTTAGAGGATACCGTTTTAACCGTATTGCAAAATAATGCGCTTGTTCAAATTGATTTGAGCACTTGCCGAGTTACTAACCAAAAACCAATTGAGGAATTTGGAGGAAACTTTGAATTACATTTGACACCCGTTGGATACTTGGTTTATGGTGAGAGTGTCGTTGCCACTTATGACAGCGATTTGAATCAAATATGGAATTTTAGCGGCAAAGATATTTTTGCTACAATCAGTGATAAAACCGCTTTTACGATTGAAAACGACAGCATCAAACTTTATGATTTTGAAGATAATTTTTATGAGCTTGATTTTAACGGAAAACTAATAACCGAAATCATAGCTGCCGATTAAAATTCCCTGCGTGTTGTGGAAACGCGCAGGGAACGCTCATTTTAAAGCAGCTTTTATCGTCCATCCCAAGGCATCGCTGATTTTTTCAAATTCTTTGATAAGCGATTCGCCATAGATCCACACCTCATCACGCCAAGGGTGCGAGAGATAACCAAAAGTGCCGTATTTATCCAAGAAAAAGTAGTAATCTCCATTGGGATAGAAAGTATGGAAGTAGGCGATTCCATCGCTGTTAAAATACGGTTTATCGGGTTGGTTGCTTTGCATATTTTGAGGATTTCGAGGATCGTATAAAATAAAATTGTGAAACCAATCGATGGCATACAATTGGTAGCCGTTCTTCAAGCAGTTGGTAATTGCGGTTGGCGCCAATTCGTCAAGCAAGTCTATTTGCTTGTCAGTCATTTGCGAAATGTCATAAACCACAAACGGTCGGTTAATGGCAAATGGCAAGAAAAAATTATCATCACAACTGGGATAAAAGCGCAAGTCGTTTTTTATAAAGTTGTAGATAAAATCTTCGTTTTCTTTTAGTAATTTCATAATTCACTGTCCTAATTTCATTTTGCATCCCTTGCAATTATATCATATAGTTAAAGTGTTCGCAACAGACAGATGATAAGCGCACCCGCAGGAAATTCCTACAGGTGCGCACCTGTTTTAGTGGGGTGTTTATTGTTTATCTCGGGAGCGTGCCAAAGTGGCGGAAAATGTCGAAAAATGTATGCTATAATTATGCCATTATCAGTGATTACTCTAATGTTTTAATCTTTCTATAAAATGTAGATCTTGAATTGATCTTTACTCTCTTCATAGCTTCTTCGACAGTAATGAGACCTTCATCAAGTTCCTTGGCAACTTGACGAAGCGCGTTTTCATCTACTTCTATCGGCTTTCTGCCGGTGTACTTTCCGTTCTTCTTGGCTTGCTCAATTCCTTCTTGTCGGTTTGCTGCTCTCTCGCGACGAGATATGATTCTTTGCGTTATCATATACGGAACCATTGCAGCACGTGTCATGGCATTAACCAGCACTTGCCCACTTTGTGTAATCACATCTACTCCACCTGCCACGATAGAAAACATTCCATCTGCGAGACCGGCAGTTGTATCGGCGATAGTTTCTAATGATTCCACAATAACCTTATCTCCATACTGAAGACCGGATATTACACCCGAAGCAAATTGCTTAACCGTTTTTTCCATACGTCTGCGTTCTACAATCAAGTTGTCGTTAGCAGCTCTCATACTTGTACGGAGAAGCCATTCAAACCGATCATAGTAATCTAGTCCTACAGACTCAAGCAGTTCCCAAAGATCTTCACGACTTTCAGAAGGAGTTCTTTCGGATATGAACGTCGGAATATAATTTACTCTGTAGTAATCCTTGAGTCTGAGATCCATATCAATTCCAGGAATCCCTTGGAATACACTCGCGGGGAGACCATCGACAATCTCCCAATAAGGACTGATTACATACTGGAAGTTTTCTTCATCAAACTCCTGATAATCAATTTGTGCTACACTTACCTTGTCGCCATTCTTCATTACCGCCTTGATAATGCCGGAATTGATGTGGGAAGGGGTTCCTGCAAGCGGCGTTGTTATTCTGTTTATCGGTTGAAAATCATGTCTTATCGCTTGCATATCTTAACCTCCTTATTTAAGTTTTAGCTTGTTATAGGATTCAAGCAATATTTTTTCAAATCTTTGTTTCAATATAGTTTTATAAAATTCTCTGCGCGTATCGCTGATGCCTTCAATCGAATCAATCAGTTTATTAGTTTTATTTAAATCAACTTTTTCAGTGATTCTTACAAGTGCATTATTGCACTCTTCAAATGCAAGGCTTGATATAATTTCATAATAAGAACTTTTCTTACCCTGATATTTTACCTGAGATGTTGGGAATTTGTATATTCTTTGATCAATTTCCGCCTGATCATTGAGAACAGTTTTGATTCTTTCATCTGTATTCAATTGGGGGAATAGGCTTGAGCCGTTATCAAAAATTGGAGATATACGATACTTATTATCTTTTTTGATAAAGCCCCAATTGCTTCCGTGACGGTCAAAATTGGCAATTAACGCATCAACAATAAACATATCCCAAAACAAGTCTATCGTTTGTTCAACATCAGTCAGCTTCACGTTGTCGTTAAGCATCTCAATAATATCTTCATAGGAATATTGATATTTTTCTTTATCTTGTTCAAGTGAACTATCGCCAACACCATTGAAAGGAACGAACACTTCGTCCTCTCCAAGAAAGTCTTTTATTACAACAACATTTTCGCCGTCGTATAATCCAAGCTGTGTTTCTTGCGTTTCAATTCCAAGCATAGAAAATATGTGACTACCAAGAAATTCGGATACATGATTGAAACGTAAGCCTTCCCTTGAATTCTTTTGAAACTTAACAAGATATGCGTTTCCATTTATTATAATTGACTTTTTTCGTTCAGCACCGGAATAGAATCTTCCGCCATCGGGATACTTAGCATAATCCATCATCTTTATCACCTCGCTATCATTATACTTCGGATTTTGTTTTGTGTCAATAGGATTGGTTTTAGTTTTGGCACAATAGTACAAAATATACAGTTTATCGCTTTTAAAAATTTGTTTTTCTTTATTTACTGCTGTCCAAATTTTGGACAAGGGAATATAGTTATTTACCTCCTTTGCCTATATTGTAGCAAGGGAGATTTCTTTTGGCGAATGTGTGAAATCAAAATCGGCATAATTGAACAAGTGTATTGAGCATTCGGCAGAAACATGGTATAATTAAGTAGCATAAATGGGAGGTGTCTATAATGGCTCAGTTTGATGATTACAAAGATATATTTAGGATAAATCGTTACCGTTATGATTATGTGCTTGAGAGTTATATAGGAAATGTTGAAGGCACGCTTGTTATTCCCGAAGGGGTTACTAGAATTGCTGAAGACGCATTTTCTCCTACTTGGGTAAAAGATTATTCGAAAATCAAAAAAATAGTATTTCCTAGTACTCTTAGATGCATTCCTGCTCGCCTATGTTCTATGTGGGAACAATTAGAGGAAGTTGTTATTCCAGAAGGGATAACTACTATTTCAGATAGCGCTTTTTTCAATACCGCTATTAAAGAAATTATTATTCCCTCTACCGTTAATCGAATCGGAAAAGAGGTGTTTAATCTTTGCGAGAAGTTAGAGTCCGTAATCATCAATCATTCTACCACGGCCATTATCAATCGTTTGTTAAGCAAAGAATATAATAAAAATTCTTTTTGGGGAAACAGAAAAGAACCTGAACTTGCATTTAAAGTTTATGTCGGATCTTCAAAGGAAATAGAGTTGAGTCGATTTTTTAGATATTCCAACCCAGATAATGAGAAAATGAAATTTTCCATCTGCGACTGGTTTGTCTTTTACGGTGATTTTGTGGTTGGTTATATCGGCAATGAAACAACCCTAAGACTTCCAGATGCATCTAAAGGGATTGCATATGAGGCTTTTTGTAACAATAAAACTATTAAAAGTGTAATCTTAAATGACAAACTAAAAGGAATTGGTTCGTTGGCATTTGCTAATTGCACGCAATTACAATCTGTAACATTAAATGAAAATTTGGAAGAAATCGAAGATGGCGCATTTAAAAATTGTGGTATAAGGGAAATTAGAATTCCTCAAAAAGTCAAATATGTTGGAGCTCGCGCATTTGAAAATTGCACACAGCTACGATCAATTATCATCAAAAGAAAAGTGGAGGATTACTATCGAAAGAATTGGCACTCTGACTGGAAACTTGGATTTGATAAATCTCCAGAGTATGAAATCCTTTTCTAAACGTAACTCGTATTATCAATACTAACTAAAATCAACACCCCCGAGTGCGGACATAATCGTCCATACTCGGGGGTGTTATTTTGCATGATCTGGGAGCATGCGTGATTGGCGTTCAACACACGCAAAAACCAGCCCCATCTTAGTGCGACAAAAGCGTGAGCCAATTTAACACACTCTTTTGCTACATCTATTTCACAACAATATCTTTTACAATTTCATCAAAATACTTGGATGCGATATGGAGGCAAAACTCTTTCCTCATTTCCATATTTTCGTCTTTGCTACCATAGGTTTTGCCTGTGATCGGAGACTCTAACTCCACCATAAAATCTTGTAAAATCGCCAAAGCATCATTACCGTTCGCAATATCTTGATATCGTTTAATGTATTGCAGTAAGATGCCGAATCGTTCATGCGAAATCAAATTGTTCAGCAATTTTAAAGTTGCTTTCCCTTGCACCATATTATACGGAACGATCTCTTTTTCGTAGTCGAAGCCGATGGACTCATAATCGCTTTTCATAAAGTTGGTTTTGCCGGTTGCCAAGAGTTGCAACCCCGCAAAGAATTTCATTGTATCATCGGCAAGCCCTAATTGATCGGCTGTTAAATTGGAACTTTTATCCTCGCGAATATCGCTGAGTCCTACCAAATAATCGCACGAAACCCCTAGATACTCTGCCATTTTTCCTGCCAGAGCGATATCGGGATTGCGTTTTCCCAAAATGTAAAAATTGATACTTTGACGAGAGCAGCATACCGCTTCCGCAAATTCTCCTTGGGATATTCCTTTTTCAGAAAGCAATTGTTCCAATCGCTGACCAAAAATTTGTTGCATTTCCATATTCAGAACCTCCAAAAGTACATATTTGTAGCAAATGCAATATATCGCTACAATGCTATTGACAAATTAACAAAAGTAGCGTATACTATAGTATAGCAACAAAAGTGTATTTTGTCAAGTTTTTGAGCAGCGGAAAACTAAAACTATACTTTTGTGCGTGAGAATGGTATAATGTGAAAGGAGAAAACAAGTTGAGTTTAGAATTAGCAATTGTTGTAGCAGCCATAAATGGGGATAACTTAGCACCACAAATTACAACCAGTTCAAACTATAAACACTGGGTTAGCGTCGAGGATTGGAAGCGATGCATTGAATGTGCGAACAACCACGGGAAGGTTTGGTTGATTACCGAAACTCCCTATCCGGAACCTCCGCTACATCCAAATTGCCGCTGTGTAATTGAAGTGATGCAAGCAATTGTAGCAGGAACGGCGACTATTAATGGAGTAGGCGGAGCAGATTGGGTATTAAAACATGACGGTAATTTGCCGGATTATTATGTAACAAAAGAAGAAGCCGAAGCCAACGGTTGGAAACCGGGTAAATGGCCCTCAAATTTTGTACCAAACAAAATGATAACTAGGGGCCGATATTATAACGATGATGGTCATTTGCCGTATGCATCCGGACGAATTTGGTTTGAAGCAGATATTAACTATACAACGGGAAAACGAAATTCTCAAAGAGTTTTATGGTCCAATGATGGTTTGATGTTTGTTACGTATGACCATTACGAAACCTTTTATGAAATAATATAAGGAGGAAAACACATATGAAAACAATTGAATTAGATTTAACAGGGTGTAAATATTTAGCTGAAATTCATGAAAAAATACGTGTCGCATTTGATTTTCCTGAATGGTACGGAAAAAACTGGAGTGCGTTTTGGGATTTGCTTTGGAGCGAGTGTGATGCTGATAAAGTAATCATTAAAGGAGTATACTGTTTGCCAAGTGAGTTTGACAAGCCTCTCAGTATAATGTATGAAATACTGGATCGTAATAAAAAGGAACGTGCCAATAGTGATTGTCCTTTTGATTATGAAATTATCAGTTGAAAACTTTTTAGATAGATAGGCAGGAAACACAAATGAAAATAATTGAGTTAGATTTGACTGGATGCCAATATCTATCCGAAATTCACGAGAGAATACGTGTTGCATTTGATTTTCCAGAGTGGTACGGAAAAAACTGGAGCGCATTTTGGGATTTGCTTTGGAGCGAATGTGATGCTGATAAAGTAATTATCAAAGGAGAGTTTACTTTATCCAAAGACTTCGATAAATCTTTGTCGGTTATGCATGAGATTTTGGACGATAAGATCGCCTTTAATAAAAAATGCAATTTTAATTCTTTCTCTTACGAGATAAAAAGCTAATGATAAAGGAAATCATTTTTATATAAAGTAATCAATTAATCTCTGATAAAATACCGCTTGCTGAGTGATTTCAGCAAGCGGTGTTACTTTTTGCCGGGGTGTTTATTGCGTATCTCGGGAGAGCACTTGAATAGCATTCAAGAGGTCAGCGGTTCAATCCCGCTTATCTCCACCAACAAAAGCCTTGAAATCTATGGATTTCAAGGCTTTTTTCTGTGATAAAATTGGGGTAGGGTTTTGCTTGTCGACAGGTATCGGTTGACAAACCGATAATTTTTTATTACAGTGTAATTAAGAGATTATATGAAAAAGGAGAATGGAAAATGAGTTATACAGCATCCGAAAAGCGGTACGAAAGCATGGAGTATCGTCGGTGCGGGAACAGCGGCGTGGTGCTGCCGGCGATTTCCTTGGGACTGTGGCATAACTTTGGGGAAATCACGCCCATCGACACGCAACGGCAAATGCTGCGTACCGCGTTTGATAACGGTATTTTTCATTTTGATATTGCCAACAACTACGGCCCCCCTGCGGGTGAAGCCGAGAGAAATTTCGGCAAGTTATTTTTGCAAGATTGGAAGCCTTACCGTGATGAGATGATTTTGTCCACCAAAGCGGGATACTTTATGTGGCCCGGTCCGTATGGGGATTATGGTAGCCGCAAATATTTGATTGCCAGTTTGGACCAAAGTCTCAAACGCATGAACGTGGATTATGTGGACATTTTTTATCATCACCGTCCCGACCCTAACACACCGCTTTCAGAAACTATGGGTGCGTTGGACCATATTGTACGCTCGGGCAAGGCTTTGTATGTGGGGCTTTCCAATTACCCCGCAGACCTGTTCCGCCAAGCGGTAGCGATTTTGAAAGAGTTGGGAACACCGTGTCTGATTCATCAACCGCGGTATTCGTTGTTCAACCGTGGAATAGAGGACGGCTTGACCGACGCGCTGCGCGAAGAACAAGTGGGTTGTATTTGCTTTTCGCCGTTGGCAGGCGGATTGCTGACGGGCAAGTATTTGCACGGTGTTCCGGCAGATTCCCGCGCGGGGCGTGACCCGCGGTTCTTAAAACCGGAAAACATCACAGCAGAGCAACAACAAAAAATAGCCGCGCTCGGCGCAATAGCAGCCGAACGCGGACAAACCCTTTCGCAACTGTCATTAAGTTGGGTGTTGCGCGATAAGGTTGTGACGTCGGCGCTGATTGGCGCGAGCCGTCCCGAACAGATTTTAGAAAATATAAAAGCGGCGCATGCCGCCCCCTTTACGGGAGAAGAACTGCGCCGCATTGATGAAATTTTAGCCTAACAGATGTTCAATCAAAATTTTAACGCCGATACCGATAAGCACGATGCCGCCTGCAATTTGCGCGCGTTTGCCAAAACAGTTGCCCGTGCGGCAACCGAGGTACACACCGCCTAAGCAAAACACAAAAGTAACAACGGCAATCACCGCAGCGCACAGTAAAAAGCCCCATGACGGTGCCAACAAACCGGTGCGTCCCAGTGCCATGGTAACACCGACCGCCATGGCATCAATGCTGGTAGCAACCGCCATAACGAGCAAGGTGCGCCAATGGGTGGGGTCGCCTTTGGGGGTATCGTCCTCGGTTTCGTGCAATACTTCCCACAGCATTTTACCGCCGATGAAGCAAAGCAGAACAAATGCAATCCAATGGTCAACCGCCAAAATGGCATCGGCAAACACGCTGGCGACAAGGTAACCAATCATCGGCATCAATCCTTGGAACAAGCCGAACGCGCCAGCCACTTTAAAAGCGGAAGACGGGGTAATTTTCTCCATAAAAATACCATTGCTGACCGAAACCGAAAAAGCGTCCATTGACAAGCCGATAGCAACCAACAGTAATGTTAACCAATCCATAACGCGGCTCCTTTTTAACACATAATGCTGAAAGTATAGCATAAAACACCAAAAAACACAAGGAGATATTCTATGAACAACCACGATGATAACGTTCAAATAACGCTCGGCTGTTCCGATTGCGGTCGCCTTGCGGCGGCATCCACCATCCCCGTTTCGCGCGTGATTGAAAAACTGGACGAGTGCTTTGCCGTCAACGATATGGATGCCGCAGGGAAGTTGTTAGAATATTGGGAACAAGAAGCGGTCGCGTTGGGGGATTTATCGGGCGAATTGTCGGTGGTAAATGAGTTGCTGGGATATTATCGCAAAGTAGGGGACAGCCAAAAAGGCTTGCGCGCCGTTGCCCGCAGCTTGGAATTGCTCGAACTGTTGCACCAAAAAAACCAAGTGTCTGGCGCAACCGTCATCCTCAATGCGGCTACCACCATGAAAGCTTTTGGGCAAGCCCAGCAAGCGGTACCTCTGTATGAAAAAGCAGAGAAGATATATACCGAAAAACTTTCCTCAGGTGACAACCGTTTTGGCGGTTTTTATAACAACAAGGCATTGGCTTTGGTAGACGTAGGACGCTATAAGGAAGCGGAAGATTGCTACTGCCAAGCTTTAGCGGTAGTGGATGAACTGCAACCCGACAGCGCGGTAACGTATGTAAACATGGCGCATTTGTACGAAGTTTGGCTTGATGACAGCGAACAAAAAATTGCCGAGTGTTTGCAAAAGGCGGAAGAGATATTGCAATCTCCGCGCATGGAACAAAACGCCTATTATGCGTTTGTGTGCAGCAAATGTGCACCGTCGTTTGATTATTTTGGTTTTTTTGTTACCGCAAAAATTTTGACTGAAAGGGCAAAACGCATTTATGAAGGGCATTGAACTTTCTAAACAATTTTATTTTGCATACGGCAAAGACATGCTCGAAAATGAGTTCCCCGAACTTGCCTCCCGCATAGCGGTGGGGCTGGCGGGGGAAGGCTCGGAGTGCTTGGGATTTGACGACGATTTGTCCACTGACCACGATTTTGAACCCGCGTTTTGTTTGTGGCTTACCGAACAAGATGAACAGCAATACGGCGTGGAACTTGTCCGTGCTTATCTCAAGTTGCCCAAAGACTTTGGCGGATATTCCCGCCAAGCACTGGCACCGGTGGGCGGTAGCCGACACGGTGTAATGAGTATTATCTCCTTTTACAATCGTTTTTTGGGAGCACCGAACGCACCGGATACGCACGACCGCTGGTTGTATACACCATCGGCTTCGCTGCTTTGTGCGTGCAACGGCGAGGTGTTCCGTGACGATTTGGGTGAGTTTTCCGCAGTGCGGAAAGAATTGCTCAAAGGTTATCCCGAAGATATCCGCCGCAAAAAGTTAGCGGGGCATACCGTGCTGATGGCACAAGCGGGGCTGTACAACTATGCACGGTGCGTCGCACGGAGCGAAAACGGTGCCGCCCAGTTGGCGGTGTTTGAGTTTGTCAAACATGCCGTTTCTACGGTGTATTTGTTAAATAACGCATACGAGCCGTTTTACAAATGGGCCTACCGCGGTATGCGCGAGTTACCGCTGTTGTCGTCCTTGGAATCATCGTTGGTGGCACTTACCGAACTTGGCAATAATCAAACAGAAGCAAGAGCAAAGCAAGAAAGTATGGAAGAGATTGCCGCCTTGTTTGTGGCAGAATATAAGCGCCAAGAACTCACAAGCAGTAACAGTACAGATTTAGAGCGCCAAGCGTATGCCATTGCAAACAGCATCACCGACCCGCAACTGCGCAACCGACATATCATGGACGGTGTATAAAAAGCGCGGGCTCGTTCGTTCGAACGAGCCCGCGCTTTTTTAATTTTCCAAATGGCGATAAGCGGTAGGGGGAACCCCCATCACTTTCACAAAATTGCGATAAAAGGTGGAAAAATCATTATATCCGCACAGCCCGTAAACCGCAGTTATCTTGTATCCTTTTTCAATATACTCCACGGCTTTGCGTATGCGACATTGGTTTAAATATTGATGGAATGAACAACCGATTGCCTCGAAAAAACTTTTACAAAATTTGGTTTTCGACATAGCGGAAAGGCGCACAACACTGTCTAAGCTGATGCTTTGATAGTAATAGTTATCAATATACTCAATGCAATGAAGAATAAATTGTTTACCGTCGTCAGCGGAAATCACGGTGGGAGTACTTTCAAAATAAATCCTTGCAAAAAGCGAAACGAGAACAATAACACAAGCCTTAATGATTTCGACCGAACCAATTTTTTTGTTTTCAAATTCTTTATAAATTTGCGCGACCAAATTTTCTACGCGCAAAGCATCCTCTGATGGTAAAGAAACTTTCAAGCGAATATCACTTTGTGCTTTAAGCGTGTTCAAAAACCCCACCGCAAGGGAATCAGATGTTATGGGAGTTACCGATTCCGGCATAAAAGAAAGCGAAAAAAAAGAACAACCATCGTTATCCGATATGCGGTGTGTGACACCCGGCGGTATAATAAACATATCGCCCGCAACCAATTTGGCAGAACCGTCAGCAACGTGATGGGTAAGCGAACCTTTCTCAATATAATAAATTTGAAAATACTCGTGCGAGTGCATTTTTTTGGCTTCGCTTGCATGGGTAACGCGTTGGATATGAATACCGTCAGACGCGTTCTTATAATATCCCAAAACAAAGTGTTTATAATCCACCAATCTCACCTCACTGATAACAGTATAGCAAACATACGGAATAATTGCAATATAATATGAACAAAACGCAATATTAATGCCCAAACCGCGTGATATAGTAACAGTAAGAGGAGCGTGTTGCGTATGTAAAAGAAAACGTATCATTGACCAAAGCAAACTTGCCGATATGCGAGCAGAAATGGAGCACTATGCGCAATATGAGTTTGTGGGATGGGCAACCCACGAACAATATTTCCATGCGGACCATCTTGCCTACCAACCCGACATTGCCGAAAAACTGTACACCGCATGCGATGTTTTGCAATAAAAAGGGTTTGAGTATATTTTTTTGGAAGATATTTTGGAGGACTAAACAGCATGAAAATTGTAGCACTTAACGGATTATTAGGATATGGATACAGCGAGGAAGCGCTGAATATCGCCTTTTCCGAAAAGGTCGATTATTTGGGTGTCGATGCCGGTTCCACCGACCCGGGACCGTATTATTTGGGCAGCGGGAAATCGTTTACGGACAGAAGCGCTGTCAAACGGGATTTGTCCCTAGCTTTGTGCAAAGCAAGAGAGCAAAACACGCCGTTTATCATTGGTACCGCTGGTGGCGCAGGTAGTAAAAAACACGTCGATTGGCTCAAAGACATTATCTATGAAATCGCACGCGAGAAAGAACTTTCTTTTAAGTTGGGGACCGTGTATACCGATGTTACCAAAGACTATGTAAAAGAAAAACTGGCGGCGGGAAAAATCATCAATATGAGCAGCGAAATGCCGCTTGATGCAACCGCTGTCGACGAAACCACAACCGTGGTCAGCCAAGTCGGGATTGCACCCATCATCGAACTCCTCAAAGACGGCATGGATGTTATTGTTTGCGGCAGAGCGTGTGACACCGCCATTTATGCCGCCCCGTGCGTGTATCATGGGTACAATGCAGGACTCGCGTTCCACATGGCAAAAATTATGGAATGTGGCGCCATGTGCTCCGAGCCGGTTGCCGCCGCCGATGTCATGCAGGGGTATATGTACGACGATTATTTTGAACTTCGTCCGGCAAACCCTATTCGCAAATGCACTGTCAGCCGCGTTGCCGCGCATACTTTGTACGAGCAAAGCAACCCCTATCTCATATACGAGCCCGACGGTGTGTGCGATTTAACCAACTCTACCTTTACGCAGGTAGACGAACGCACCGTGCGTGTTGCGGGTTCGGTTTTTCACGATGCCGAGCAAAAAACCTTGAAACTGGAAGGCGTCAAATGTTCGGGTTATCGCACCATTTGCCCCGCTACCATTTACGATTCCAAAACCATAGAAAACATCGAAACGATAATCAACATCGTCACCGATTTTGTGCATGAAACCACCAAAAACACACTCCCCGAAAACAGTTATACCATTCAATTTAAAATGAGCGGCGGCAAAGAATCTTCGTTGGGAGTCATCATGGACATTGTCGGCAAAACGCAGGAAATTGCCGATACCGTCTGCGCATTGGTCAGAAGTCGCATGCTCCACTGCGATTACGAAGGCAGAAAATCATCGGCAGGCAACCTTGCGTTCCCGTTTTCTCCGTCGGACATCCACGTTGGCGCGGTGTACGAATTTTCGGTGTTTCATTTAGCGGCCGTAGATTCACTCATGGAAACATCGAGCATTGTTAAAGAGGTGGTATAACATGAAAAAATTGATAGATTACACTAAAATTTTGCGCAGCAAAAACGCAGGTCCTTTGTTTATTACTTTTGACTTAATTTTTTATACAGCCGAAGATATGCAATACGTTTCAAAACGTTTAACCAAAGAACATATTGCCAAAGCATACGATGTACCTGCCGAAAAAATAGATATTATCGAATATGCTGTGGTCGATTCTATCAAAATCACATTTCCGCGCAAAAATATCAGCGGTGCCTTGGCAGATACCGATATTTACGGTTGCCAACAACACGTACCTCTTGCAAACATTGAAATTTGAGATGAGAGAGGGAAAGTATAATGATAAAAACTGAAATTTACGAACAAGCCTTGTTTGAAACCATCAAACGAGGTGCTACCGTTATCTCGGACGATGTCAAAGAAGCGTTTGAAAACGCTATCAAGCGCGAAAGCAATCCCGATGCGCAAAAGGGGCTGCAAGCAACGCTTGATAGTATGCAAATGTCCCAAAAACGCGAAAACCCGTTATGCGTGGATACAGGATGGCCCATTTTCTATTTCAAGGTCGGCAACAATTGCCAAATTGAAGGCGGTTTTGTCGAACTGGAAAACGCGGCACGCCGCGCGGTGGCGAAAGCAACCAAGATGGGGTACCTGCGCGCTACCATGAAGCATCCGCTGACAGGCTACGACCCGGGCAACAACATTGGCATGAACATTCCCGATTTTACCTATCAATTTGTCGACGGCGACTTTATCGAGATGACCTACGCGGCAAAAGGCGGCGGAAGCGAATGCTTTGGCGGCACGCGCCACCGCATCGTGGCTTTTGCCGACGGCATTGCCGGTATCGAAAAATTTGTGATTGACAGTTTTGTGCAATCGGCAAGAGCGGGCGCGGTATGTCCGCCTTCGGTGTTGGGCATCGGTATCGGCGGCACGGCAAACGTGGCGGCAAACCTCGCCAAAGAAGCGGCTTGTTTGCGCACTGTCGGTTCCAAGCATGCCGACCCCATGTTTGCTAAAATCGAAGAAGATTTATACAAAGCGCTCAACAACTTAAACGTCGGCATTCTGGGCGCGGGCGGCGAAACCTCGGTACTCGCCGTCAACGTGGAATATGCCTACACCCACATTGCCGGTATTGCCGTGGCAACCAGCACCAACTGCATGGTTGCGCGCAGAGCATCTTCACGCATCAACGCCGACGGCACGGTTGCGGCAATGAAGAGTCCCAACTGGTTTGGCGACCGATAAAGGAGGGGTTTTGATGGCTACGTATTATCTGACAGCACCTCTTACCGAAGAGGATGTTACTCAACTCAAAATCGGGGATATGGTGTATATCAGCGGCAACGCGTTTACTTGCCGTTCACGGTTGCAAAAATACATTTTTGACGAAGGCAACAAACTCCCCTTCGATACCAAAGATAGAAACATTCTTATTCACAACGGACCGATTGTTATCAAAGAAGACGGCAAATGGAAATTGGTTTCTTTTATGCCCACTTCCAGCATACGGTTCGAAAAATGGGGTGCCAAAAGTGTGGATGAATGGAACTTAAAAATGATAGTCGGCAAAACCACCATGGGGCAAAGCACCGCCGAGATGATGAAAAACAAAAAATGCGTGCACGTTTCGCCGCGTTCGGTCAGCCCTAACTTGTGGATTGATTCCATCAAAGTCGAAGACGTGTTTTTGTTTGATGAACTCGGTAGCATTGAAGCGGCTTGGTTTTTCAAACTCGAAAACCTTGGTCCCTTTATTGTGGATATCGATTGCGAGGGCAACAACTACTTTGATGCACTCGACGATGAAATAGCGCGCCGCAAAAACGAAGAACTGGCAAAACTGGGAATCCCCGGCGATTTTGAATACACAAAATTATATTAAAAATAAAAAGAGAGGGCACATTCAAGCAAATGTGCCCTCTCTTTTTTTGTTGTTTAGTTGTCCAAATACCGACAAGCGGCAAGTGCGGCAACCGCACCGTCAGCCGCAGCAGTGGCGACTTGACGAATGTTCTTTTGACGGCAATCACCCGCAACAAAAATACCTTTGTTTTCGGTGGTGCAGTTTTCATCGTAAGCGGCGTAACCGCGTTCATCCAACGTAAGAACATTCGCAAATGCTTCGTTTTGCGGGATAAGCCCAATCGCGACAAACAAGCCGTCCAGCACCAAATCGGTGGTGGAATTGTCGGCGGTTTTGCATAAGGTCACACCGGCAAAAGCATCGTCACCAAGCAATGCCGAAACGGTGGTGCCCAAAATCACCTCAATGTTGTCTTTGGCACCTACTTGTTCGCACAACTTTCCTTCGCCGGTCAAAAAATCGAGGTTTTGGATAACGTATACTTTTTTGCAAAGTTCGGCAAGTTGCAACGCTTCTTGCAATGCGGAATTACCGCCGCCGACCACGCCGACGGTTTGGTCTTTAAAGAATGCACCGTCGCATACGGCGCAAAATGAAATGCCGTTGCCAACAAACTCTTCTTCTTTGGGCAAACCAAGCAAACGGTGTTTGGCGCCCGTGGCAATAATGACCGTTTTGGCTTCAAAACTGCCGCTGTCGGTCACCACGGTTTTTACTTCGCCGTCCGTTATCGAAAGCACTTCGCCAAACTCAAATTCGGCACCTTGTTCGACAACTTGTTCCACCAATTTTTCGGCAAACTCGTTACCGGTCACGCTCAAAAAACCGAGCAGATTTTCTACTTTGGGGGAATAGGTGATTTGTCCGCCAAACGTGGCTTTTTCAATCACCAACGCCGTTTTGTTGGCGCGGCGAGCATAGAGGGAGGCGGGCAGCCCCGCAGGGCCGCCGCCGACAATGATTATATCGTACATGGTGTCACCTTTTACAGACCGAGTCCTTGCTTGATAGCACCGACACCGGCAAATTTTTGAACCTCACCGTTTTTCACAACCACCAAGGTGGGCGCTTGTTTAATGCCCAGTGCGTTGGTGAGTTCCAAATGGTCGGTTGCCAACAACTTTTCGTAAGCATAACCGGCTTTGTCCATCATGGTGCAAGCAATTTTACAGTTCGGGCAAGTGGCGGAAGTGAACAGGTAACTGCCATCGGCCAATTCTAACGAGTTTGCAGCAGGAACGGCAGGTACCGTTTCCTCTTTGGGGCCCTCATGAGTCAGAACGCTGGTTTCAATGTTGTATTCGCGGCGTTCTTTGTACTCTTGCGTTTTACCCGCGTTCCAGTTTTGCACCGGACGGTAGTAACCGGTAATACGGCTGTACACTTCGGCAGATTCACCGCATTCGGGGCAAACGTATTGTTCGCCGGTTAAATAGCCGTGGTTTTTGCACACCGAATAGGTGGGGGAAATGGTATAATACGGCAATTTGTAATTTTCCGCAATCTTGCGTACCAAGGTGGCTGCTGCTTCCCAAGTGGGCATTTTTTCGCCGAGGAAGGCATGGAACACGGTGCCGGAAGTATAGCGTGTTTGCAATTCGTCTTGGATATCCAATGCCGAGAAAATATCATCCGTATAACCGACCGGCAAGTGGCTGCTGTTGGTATAATACGGTGCGCCGCCTGCTTCGGAAGCGGTAACAATTTCGGGGAATTGGTCCACGTCGTGTTTTGCCAAACGATACGAGGTCGATTCGGCGGGAGTGGCTTCCAAGTTGTACAAATCGCCGTATTCTTCTTGGTAATCCGACAAACGTTCACGCATGTGGTCAAGCACTTGCTTGGTGAACTCTTGACATTTTTCGGTGGTCATGTCGGTTTTTATCCATTTGGCGTTCAAACCGGCTTCGTTCATGCCGACCATACCAATGGTGGAGAAGTGGTTGCCAAACGAACCGAGGTAACGTTTGGTGTAGGGGTACAAACCTTCTTCCAACAACTTGGTAATAACCGTACGTTTGATTTTCAGCGAACGGGCGGCAATGTCCATCATGCGGTCTAAGCGTTTGTAGAAATCGGCTTCGTCCTCTGCCATGTAAGCAATACGCGGCATGTTAATGGTAACAACGCCCACAGAACCGGTGCTTTCGCCGGAACCAAAGTAACCGCCGGATTTTTTGCGCAGTTCACGCAAATCCAAACGCAAACGGCAGCACATGGAGCGTACGTCGCTGGGTTCCATATCGCTATTGATATAGTTGGAAAAATACGGTGTGCCGTATTTGGCGGTCATTTCAAACAACAATTTGTTGTTTTCGGTGGGCGACCAGTCAAAGTCACGGGTGATGGAATATGTCGGGATGGGATATTGGAAACCACGGCCGTTGGCATCGCCTTCAATCATGATTTCGATGAACGCTTTGTTCACCATCTTCATTTCTTCTTGGCAGTCACCGTAGGTGAAATCCATTTCTTTGCCACCGACAATAGCGGGCAAATCTTTTAAGTCAGCCGGAACTGTCCAGTCCAAAGTGATGTTAGAGAACGGTGCTTGCGTACCCCAACGCGAGGGCGTATTCACACCGTAAATAAAGGATTGTACGCATTGTTTAACCTCTTTGTAAGAAAGGTTATCCACTTTCACAAACGGAGCCAAGTAGGTGTCAAACGAGGAGAATGCTTGCGCACCCGCCCATTCGTTTTGCATGATACCTAAAAAGTTGACCATTTGGTTACACAAGGTCGAAAGGTGACCGGCGGGAGAAGAAGTGATTTTGCCGGGGACACCGCCAAGACCCTCTTTGATGAGTTGTTTCAAACTCCAACCTGCGCAATAACCGGTCAGCATGGAGAGGTCATGAATATGGATATCGCAGTTGCGGTGAGCATTGCTGATTTCTTCGTCATATACTTCCGACAACCAGTAGTTGGCAGTGATAGCTCCCGAGTTGGAAAGAATCAAACCACCGACGGAATAGGTGACGGTCGAATTTTCCTTTACGCGCCAGTCCAAAACATTAATGTAGTTGTTGACGGTTTCCTTGTAATCCAAATAGGAGTTTTTCAGATTACGGAGTTTTTCGCGTTGTTTACGGTACAGAATGTAGGCTTTTGCCACACCTTCGTAGCCACCTTGGCTGAGCACCGTTTCCACGCTGTCTTGAATATCTTCCACCGCAACAAAACCGTCTTTGATTTTCGGAAGAAAACCCGCCGACACTTTCAGCGCCAGAAAATCAATGACATTGTCGGTGTATTCGGTTTCGGTTGCCTCAAAGGCTTTTTTCATCGCGTTGGCAATTTTGTTGATGTCAAAATCAACTTTTTTTCCGTCTCTTTTGATAATCTGATACATTTTTACCTCTCCTTTTGGCGTTATCGTGTGGTAATGCCGCGCACTTGCACAGCGGGAACAAAGGGACGAATAGCCTCTGCAAACTCGAGCAGTTCTTGTTCGTCAAACGCTCCCAACCCGTCGGGAGCAATGAGATTGCCGGAATCTTTAAACTGTTGCAAATAATACTCACGCGCACCGCTAATCCACTTGGCAAGTTCAATCAAACTGTCTTTTGTGTGGATTCCGCGCACCACTGTGGTACGAAACTCATATTCGACCGTACCGTTCATGAGCATATCCTTGGAAGCAGACACCGCTTCCATATCCAAACTTTGGAGTCCCACCGCAAGGGGATATTGCGCAGGGGCGTGCTTGATATCCATGGCAACACGGTCTACCAAACCTTGTTCGAGCAGTTGCCGAAGCCGTTCAGGCTTCGTGCCGTTGGTATCCAGTTTAATGGGATATCCCAACGCTTTAATGCGTTCCATCAGTTTCGGCAGGTCAGCGTGCAACAGCGGTTCCCCACCGGTGAACACCACACCCTCCAACACGCCTTGCCTTTTTTTAAGGAAGTTTAGCAACTCTTCTTCCGAAAAAGAAGTGTCAGCAGGTTGCGTTACCAAGGAAGCATTGTGACAAAACGGGCAACGGAAGTTGCATCCGCTTGTAAAAACGGTACAAGCCACTTTACCCGGATAGTCCAGTAATGTCAATTTTTGAAGTCCGGATAATTGCACCGCGTGTCACCTCCCCAATGTGAGCCTTGTCAGTATAGCACATCTTGTGGTAATAGTCAAGGCAAAAAACACAAGATATAGTGAATTTTTTTGAGAAATATCAAAAAACAAGGAATATATGGTGTTTTCAAAATCCCGAAAAATATAGTCGTAAAGCCAAAAAACACACTTGCGAGAGCACCGCTTCGATGGTATAATATGTGTTATTAAAAGCAAAGGAGAAAAAATACGATGGGTCAGCGTACAGAAAAAGCAAAAGAGTTGTTTTTGCAAGGGTACAATTGCAGCCAAGCGGTGCTTGGTGCTTTTTGCGAAGATATCGGTTTGGAATTTGAAACCGCCATCAAACTATCTTCATCGTTTGGCGGTGGCATGGGGCAACTGCGTGAAGTGTGCGGAGCAGTCAGTGCCTTGTTTATGATTGCCGGATTTAAAAAAGGGTATACCTCACCAACCGATAAAGAAGCCAAAACGGAACACTACAAACGCATTCAAAATTTGGCAAAACAATTTACCCAAAAGCGGGGGAGCATTATCTGCCGTGACTTGCTGACAATGAAACCGACAGGCACGGTGGAACACCATAACCGCGACGAAAAATACTACCAATCGCGCCCGTGTTTGGTACTTGTGGAAGAAGCGGCACTTCTTGCGGAGCAGTTTTTAGAAGAAGAATAATCCGTTTTTGAAAAAATACTAAAAAATGTAAAAAAATACTGTTTTTTACCAAAAACATATGTTATAATTTATTACATTAAAGTGTTTACAGATACAGGAGGGAAAAAAATGTCAGATAAATTACAAATTCTGATTGCCATGGCAAGTTACATGTTGGTTGTCATTGCCATCGGTTTGGTGTTTGCCAAACGGTCGCAGTCAAGTTCCAGCAACTACTTTTTGGGTGGTCGTTCGCTGGGTCCTTGGGTCGCTGCCATGAGTGCCGAAGCATCGGACATGAGCGGTTGGCTCTTGATGGGCTTGCCGGGTGTTGCGTATTGGTGCGGCATTGCCGACGCCGCTTGGACGGCTATCGGTTTGGCGGTCGGTACATACTTTAACTGGCTGATTGTTGCCAAACGGCTGCGCTGTTATTCAGCAACGTCGGGCGATGCCATTACCTTGCCGGAATTTTTCAGCAACCGTTTCCACGAAAAGAAAAAAGTGTTGCTCGGCATTTCGGCGGTGTTCATTTTGGTGTTCTTCACCGTTTACGCTGCCAGTTGCTTTGTAACGTGCGGCAAATTGTTCAGCACCTTGTTTGGAACGTCGTATCATGCCATGATGATTCTTGGTGCCTTGTTTGTTATTTTCTACACGTTTGTCGGCGGTTTCTTGGCAGAAAGCGTCTCGGACTTCATGCAAGCCATCGTGATGATTTTTGCGCTGGTCGTGGTGTTGGTAACCGGTACCGTGCAAGCCGGTGGTATTGACGCGGTTTTGGAAAATGCCAAAGCCATTCCCGGATACTTCTCTTTGACTCAAATTGCCAGCCCGGAAACAACGGCAGAGGGTGTACAAAAAGTGGTAAACACCACACCGCTGTTTGGTGCCGCCGGCAGCTACGGGTTCTTGACCATTCTTTCCACGCTTTCGTGGGGTCTTGGCTATTTTGGTATGCCGCAAGTGCTGTTGCGCTTTATGGCGATTCGCCGTGCAGACGAACTCAAACGTTCACGCCGTATTGCTAGTGTTTGGGTGGTAATTTCCTTGGCAGCTGCTGTCTTCATCGGTGTTATCGGCAGAACGTTGTTCCCGGTTGAACCGGCATTGCTTACTTCCGGCGGTGCGGAAAACGTGTTCATCACACTTTCCAGTGCGTTGTTACCGGCACTGATTGCCGGTATCGTCATGGCAGGTATTTTGGCGGCAACGATTAGCTCGTCAGACTCGTATTTGCTGATTGCTGCTTCTGCCTTTGCCAAAAACATTTACGGCGGCTTGTTCCACAAACGAGCCAGTGACAAATCCATCATGCGGGCAACACGCATTGTGTTGATTGCCATTTCGCTTATCGGCATGGTGATTGCGTGGAACGAAAAGAGCGTCATTTTCACCATTGTGTCGTTTGCTTGGGCAGGTTTTGGTGCTACGTTTGGTCCCATTATGCTGTTCTCGCTGTTCTGGAAACGTACCAACCAAGTCGGTGCCATTGCAGGCATGATTACCGGTGGTGTCATGGTTTTTGTGTGGAAACTGTGCTTAAAACCGCTGGGTGGGTTGTTTGGTATCTACGAACTGTTACCGGCGTTTATCTTGTCTTGTGTGGCCATTGTGGTGGTTTCTTTGTTGACTGCCCCGCCGTCCAAAGAAATTCAAGAAGAATTCGAAGCAGTAAAACAACAAGCATAAAAAAAGAAACCGCCCGTGTGTCACAACGGTGACACACGGGCGGTTTTTGCATCGTTATCGGGTTTGTTCTTTAATAACAGATACTTTCAGATATTGTTTGTCGGTTTCTTTGTCCACCAAAACGTCAAAAACCACGCGAGCGGGGGTGACAATAATATCGTTGCCGAACACCATATAATTGCCGCTTAAAATTTCCCCAAACGGGTCGTCAATGTCGGTGTTTTCCCAAAAATATTGCGGCAAATCGCATCGGTGGAAAGAGGCTTGGTGTGTTCCGTCTTTTTTAACAACCAGCGTTTGCAACACAAACAAGTCACCAAAATAATACGTACCGGATTGTGTAAAATGGACTTTGTCGTCTGCGGGATTAACCGTGGAAATATCGGTATCAAAATCTTTAATGGTATGTCCCAAATACTTTTCCGCCACTTCATTTAACCGCTTTTTGGTGACACCTTCGTTGATGCTGTCGCCCAACCCGCGAGATAAGTAAATAAACGCAAAGGCAATCACGTCTTCGTCGTTGTATTTGCCGTCTTTGTTGGTTACTAAATGTTGCACGCCGTACATTTCCCAAAAATAATCAAAATAATATTCCCGTAACTGCGCAAATTGGGGATGCGAAGCATCGTACGTGCCGGGAGTCAGACCATCGGGAGAAACGGCTTTGTTGCGCGAACACCCCGCGCAACCGAGCACCAACACCACGCACAAAACAAAAGACAATACTCGCCTTATCATAAAGACTCTCCTTTTCTTTAAACATTGAACAGGAATTCAACGACGTCGCCGTCTTTCATCACATATTCTTTGCCCTCGGTGCGTACCAAACCTTTGCCTCTGGCATTCGCAAGCGACCCACACGCCACCAGGTCGTCAAAGGCAATGACCTGTGCGCGGATAAACCCGCGTTCAAAATCGGTGTGAATGCGTCCGGCTGCTTGCGGGGCTTTCCAGCCGTTGCGAATGGTCCAAGCACGCACTTCTTTTTCACCTGCCGTGAGGAACGAAATAAGCCCGAGCAAGTGGTAGCTTTTTTGGATGAGTCGGTCAAGTCCCGAATGCTCCAAACCGAGTTCTTCCAAAAACATCAGTTTTTCATCCTCGTCCATGTCCACAATATCCGCTTCCATCTGTGCGCAGATGGGTAACACTTCGGCACCTTGTTCGGCGGCGAGAGCTTCCACCTTTTGATAATGCGGATTGTTTTTCGGTTCTCCGCCCGAAAAATCAGCCTCGCTCAAATTGGCGGCATAAATGATGGGCTTGGAAGTGAGCAGCGCCATGTTACCCATCATATCCACTTCATCTTCGCTGCAATCGAGTGCGCGGGCGGGTTTGCCGCTTTCGAGCAATTCTTGCAACCGTTTTAAGAAATCCAGTTCTTTTTGCAAACTCTTGTCGCCTTTGAGGTCTTTGGTAACGCGGGCAATGCGGCGTTCCACCATTTCCATATCGGAAAAAATCAGTTCCAAATCAATGGTTTCAATATCGCGCAACGGGTCAATACTGCCCTCGACGTGGATGATATCGTCGTTTTCAAAGCAACGCACCACGTGGACAATGGCATCGCATTCGCGAATGTTGGCAAGAAACTTATTGCCCAGCCCTTCACCTTTGCTTGCCCCTTTGACCAAGCCCGCAATGTCCACAAACTCAATCACCGCGGGAACAATGGGCGGAACTTTACTGCCTTCGGTATACATGTCGCACAAGGCGTTCAAACGTTTGTCCGGCACGGCAACCACGCCCACGTTGGGGTCAATGGTGCAAAAGGGGAAATTCGCGCTTTGCGCGCCCGCATTGGTAATGGCATTAAACAACGTGGATTTACCGACATTCGGCAACCCGACAATACCCAGTTTCATAGTATGTTCATTCTCCTTATTTTTCTTTTCTCGTTTTGAGAAAAAGAGTCAACACAATTTATTGTATTATACCGCATTGCCTTTTCTTTTTCAATATAAAACCGCCAAAATTCCCGCCCGCGCAGAAAAAAGCAACCGCCGACGAGGAAAATCTCTCGTCGCCGGTTGCTTTTAACGTTACGAAAACATCTTATTTTACAATATTTGCGCGTCTCGACGTTACGGTTGCTGTTGATAACTCAGGCGAACGCGTAGTCGTCGATGCGGGATTTGTTTTAGGGGCGGCAATGGTTTCAAAATCAGCAGCAACCCATTTCCCCTCGATTTCCAACGCTAGTTTATACTGCTCGTTTGCCGCTAATTCATACGGCGCCAGTTTTACGCTGGTTTTAAAAGAACCGTTACCTTTCATTATCCTCCATGCGGCAATGGTTCCCTGCCCGTGATAGATTTTTGTCCACTCGTCGTTTTTTTCTTGTTTCAAAACGTAGTAGTGATAGCCAAAACTGATTTCGCCCCCCGTTTTGTTTTCGATTTCTATTTGGACAGTATCCTCGGTGGTGTAAACCGACTTATCAAGACGCATAACAATATCGGTGTGAAAATCTTCCGGTTTCAGCTTTGTCGAAGAAGTATAGCGTGAGCGTCCCGTTGTGGTCGTTGTTGTTGGCAACTTGGAAGAAATGGTCGTAGTGGGCACAGGCTTTGTTGTCGTTGTGGGTGAGGAGTCTTTATTTGAAGGTGAAATGGTCTTGAACTCCGCGCAAACAAATTTTCCGTCGATTCCCAGTGCCAACTTATATTGCTCATTTGCTTTTAATTCATAAGGCTCCAGTTTTACGCTGGTTTTGAAAGTGCTGTTGCCCTCTATGTTATGTAAAAGAGCGGGGTATCCTCCTTTGCTAATGGATAGTTGCCATTCGTCGCTTCCTTTTTGTTTCAAAACAACAAAGTTACACCCCACACTGATTTTACTCTCCGTTTTGTTTTCAATTTCAACTTCCACTATGTCCTCGGTGGTGTAAACCGATTTGTCAAGCCGCATAACGATGTCGGTGTGGAAATCTTCTTGTTTTAGTTTTGTCGGAAAGGTGAGAGGTCGCACGCAGTCTCCCGTTGGCAAATTGAGTTTGGAAGAAGACGGCACAGCACTTGTTTTGGGAGGAGTAACGGTTTCAAAATCGGCATAAACCCATTTTTCGGAGACTTTTGTGGCCAATCTGTACTGCCGATTGGCTTCCAAATCATAATGTTCCAAATTCACAAAGAGACCAAGGGTGTTGGAACCTCGTAATTCATAAACAGTTGCGACGGTTTCGGTTTTGTCATTGAAAACCTGCCATTCATCGTTTTCGCCTTGTTTCAAAAAAACGGTAAAAAAGCTAAAACTGATTTTGTCATTTGTTTTATTTTCGATTTCTAATTTCACGGTGTCTTTTGTGGTGTAAATTGATTTATCCAGACGTATAATAATATCGGTGTGAAAATCCTCCGGACTTACCTTGGTTAAAAAAACGGGGTGAGAGGGGTCGGTTTTAGTTGTTGTAAAATCGGATGTAGAAGAAAGCGTAGTAGAAGGACTGGAGGTTGTTGTCGTTGTCGTGGTAACGGTTGGTTCGCCGTTGCTCGTCAAGAAAACCTCTTTGTCGGTGTGAGGCTTTGCACAACCGCCCAACAAGAACACAAAAAGCACAAGCAAACATACACATGCAAACCGTTTTTTCACAAAAGGTACCTCCTTTACACAAAAAAGCGCATAAACCGACAAGTGACGGTCTATGCGCAGACGAGCAAGAGAATTCACCATTGGTTGCGCATGACACATAACCCTTATTTATATTATAGCATAAAGGAAGTAAAACTGTCAATATTATCCAAAAGGAGCGTCCCTTTTTGTTCGTAGGAACGCTCCTGGGCTTTTACAGTTTTTTATTCTTGCGTTTCACTTTTTCCGCAACATTTTTTATACTTTTTGCCGCTACCGCACGGGCACGGGTCGTTGCGGCCGATTTTTTCGCTTTCCTTTTTGCGCACGGTGCGCGGCGCATCGGTCCCGTCCGACGAAGTGGCAATCGGTTTGGCAACCGCTTCGTGTTGCGGCACTTCTTGTTGCCGCAATTGTGCGGTGAGCATCAGTCTGGCAGTGTCCTCACGAATGGCGGCAATCATGCCGTCGAACATATCAAAGCCCTCTTTGCGATAAAGCACAACAGGGTCATACTGACCGTACGCGCGCAAGTGAATGCCTTTACGCAATTCGTCCATGTTGTCAATATGGTCCATCCAATAGCGGTCAACGGTTTTGAGCAATACCACGCGTTCGAGTTGGCGCATAATTTCTTCGCCGTATTCTTTTTCCTTGGCTTCGTAAATGGTTTCAGCAAAGCCGACGAGCTCCTCAACAATATCGGCGCGTTCTTTATCTTCCAACTCTTGCGGTGTGTAGCGCAATTCGCTTCCGGTAATCAACCAACCGGTATAAAACTCGCGCAAGCCATCCAAATTCCATTCAGTGTGGTCCAAATCGTTATCGGTATACTGATTAACGGTAGCCTCGATAGATTCGCGAATCATACCCATAATCGAGCCACGTACATTTTCGCCGTTAAGCACTTTGTTGCGTTGGTCATAAATCAGTTCGCGCTGACGGTTCATAACGTCGTCATATTGCAACACGCTGCGGCGAATACCAAAGTTGCGTTCTTCCACACGGCTTTGTGCCGTTTCAATCGCGCGGGTCAACATGCGGTTTTCAATCGGTGTGTTTTCGTCAACACCCAGCATTTCCATCATAGTGTTCATGCGCTCGCCGCCGAACAATCGCATCAAATCATCGTCCATCGACAGATAAAAGCGCGTGGAACCCGCATCACCTTGACGGCCGGAACGACCGCGCAACTGGTTGTCGATACGGCGCGATTCGTGACGTTCGGTACCCAAAATGAACAGACCGCCCGCTTGTTTGACTGCTTCTTCTTCCTCGCGGATTTCTTGGCGGTATTTTTGTTCCAGTTGTTGGAACGTTGCGCGCACCGATAAAATTTCCGCATCAGTCGTTTCGGCAAAACCGGTGGATTGCGCAATCAGTTCGTCCGAAATGCCCATACGGCGCATCTCCGCCTTGGCCAAAAACTCCGCATTACCGCCAAGCTTAATGTCGGTACCACGGCCTGCCATGTTAGTGGCAATCGTAACAGCCCCCGCTTTACCGGCTTGCGCAACAATTTGCGCTTCTTTTTCATGGTGTTTGGCGTTGAGCACTTCGTGCGGGATGCCGCGCATTTTGAGCATTTTGGATAGTTTTTCGGATTTTTCAATTGAAATAGTACCCACCAACACGGGTTGTTTGCGGGCATAGCATTCCGCAATTTGGTCAATGACCGCGCGGAATTTGCCGTCTTCTGTTTTGTAAACCACGTCGGGGTGGTCAATACGTGCCATGGGTTTGTTGGTGGGGATTTCCACCACATCCAAATGATAAATTTGTTGGAACTCCGCTTCTTCCGTCAATGCCGTACCGGTCATACCGGAAAGTTTTTGATATAAGCGAAAATAGTTTTGGAACGTAATGGTTGCCAAAGTTTTGCTTTCGCGTTCGACCTTGACGTTTTCTTTGGCTTCAATAGCTTGGTGTAAACCTTCGTTATACCGACGGCCAAACATGAGTCGGCCGGTAAATTCGTCCACAATAATAACTTGTCCGTCTTTGACCACGTAATCCACATCGCGGTGCATAACACCGCGCGCTTTGATGGCTTGGTTAATGTGATGCAACAAGGTAACGTGGTCGGGGTCCATCAAATTTTCCACATGGAAATATTGTTCCGCTTTCTTAACACCGCTCTGTGTCAGTGTGGCAGTTCGCGCCTTTTCGTCGACAATGTAATCACCGTCGACGGTATCTTGCTCGGCTTTGGTGTCCATCTCTTTGGTTTTGAACAATCGCAAACCGGCGGCAAAACGGTCGGCTTGGTTGTAAAGTTCGGTAGATTTATCGCCTTGACCCGAAATAATGAGCGGCGTGCGCGCTTCGTCAATCAAAATGGAGTCTACTTCGTCCACAATGGCGTAGTGATGGGAACGTTGCACTTTTTGTTCTTTGTCAATCACCATGTTATCTCGCAGGTAATCAAAACCCAATTCGTTGTTGGTGCCGTAGGTAATGTCGGCGGCATACGCCAAGCGACGTTCCTCGTTACTGAGGTCATGCACAATAAGACCAACAGATAAACCAAGATAACGAAATACTTTTCCCATCCATTCGCTGTCGCGGCGTGCCAAGTAATCGTTGACAGTGACAATGTGAACACCCTCACCTGTCAACGCATTCAAATAAGCGGGAAGTGTGGCAACCAAGGTTTTACCTTCACCGGTTTTCATTTCGGCGATGCGACCTTGGTGCAAAATGATACCGCCAAGGACTTGTACCGGGAACGGACGCATGCCTAACACACGGTCGCTGGCTTCACGACAAACCGCAAACGCCTCGGGCAAAATGTCGTCGGTGCTTTCGCCACTTGCCAAACGGTCGCGCAGGATGTTTGTTTGCGCTTTTAATGTTTCTTCGTCCATGGCACGGTAAGTATCTTCCAACGCCAAAACACTGTCACACAGCGGGCGGATACGTTTAATTTCACGGGCACTGTAATCGCCAAACAGAGTTTTCAAGATTCCCAAAGCGGAACACCTCTTTTTTAACTAAATAGTTATATACCTAACAATCATACCATAAAAACAACACCGTGACAAGCGAAAATGCAAGAAAAAACACCCTCACAAAGAGGGTGTATAAAAGATTATTCCGAATCCTTATCCAAAAAATCAGCGGTAAGCGTAAACAATTCTCGTTTTTGTTCAGGCGAGAGTTGCCGATATTGCAAAACCAAGATAAGTTCATCTTCTTTAAGACGCGACAATTGCTCCGTCATATCGTCAAAACCGGGGAAGCCGCTGTCGCGCAAAACCGTTGGAGTCACTTGCTCCCGTCCCAATAAAAAATCGACTGAAACATCAAATACAGCCGCTAAGCGGGTGAGCATATACGGCGGAGGACAAGCCTTTGCCTTTTCATAATGCGAATAATTGGTGCGGCCGATTCCCACGGCATCGGCAATAGCATCTTGTGTCAATCCCGCCATACGACGCAATTTGACCAATCTGTCGGCAATAATGGTTGTCAACTGCAAATCCTTGGGCAAACGGTTTCTCTCCTTTCGCACGATTCTTCTTTTATTTAATCATACTTTTTATCGTTTGGCAAGAAAAAAACGAGAATATCAAAAAAACACCTTGACGATTGTCGTTTGGTTTGTTATAATCTATGGAGTCAAATGCTACCGTGGCTCAGCAGGTAGAGCAGCTCACTCGTAATGAGCAGGTCGTCCGTTCGAATCGGATCGGTAGCTCCAAAAATCCCGTTCACGAAAGTGGGCGGGATTTTTACTTATTACCTTCTCACTCTTCACTTTTCACTAAAAGACTTAAGAACGGGATTTTTGGAAAGTATTGCGGCTATACTACTTTTATGCTATAATAAGAACAATAACCAAAAGGAGGGGATTGTATGAACTGTGTATGGGTTGGCATGAGCGGCGGTATTGATAGTTCGGCGGCAGCTTTTTTATTGCAACAACAAGGTTTTGCCGTGGAAGGTGTCACCTTGCAATTACTTGATATCCCTTCTACCGATGCGGACGATGCCAAAAAAATGGCACAAATGTTGGGAATACCACACCAAGTGTTGGATTATCGCGCATGGTTTCGCAAGTCGGTGATGCAACCCTTTGCCGATACGTATTGCCGCGGAGAAACCCCCAATCCTTGCCTGGTTTGCAACAAAACGGTCAAATTCGGTAAAATGCTAGACGATGCGTTGGCAGCAGGCGCGGATGCGGTTGCCACGGGGCATTATGCGCAGTGCGAACAATCAAAAGACGGTCGTTGGCTGCTTAAAAAAGCGGCGGATACCACCAAAGACCAAAGTTACGTTTTATATTCCCTAACACAACATCAGTTATCCCATGCGCTTTTCCCCTTGGGCGGCATGACCAAAACCGAAATTCGCCGTTTAGCGGGGGAACAAGGTTGGGTAACCGCGCACAAATCGGACAGTCAAGATATTTGCTTTGTACCAAACGGCGATTACGTCGAGTTTTTGGAAAAAGATTTTTACATCCGGCGCCAAAGCGGGAAATTTCTCAACGCGCAGGGTGAGTGTATTGGTACACATGCGGGAATGATTGGGTACACCATCGGTCAACGCAAAGGATTGGGCGTTGCTTTTGGCGAACCGCGGTATGTCACCGCAAAGGATGCGGCAAACAACACCGTAACGCTCGGAAAACACGAAGATTTGTTTTCCTCGTCACTGGTTGCCGACGATGTCAACTGGATAGCGTTTGACGAACTGAAAACGCCGCTTCGCGTGACCGCCAAAACGCGGTACTCGCAGGTGGAAGCATCAGCAACCGTGGAGCCTTTGGGTGATTCGCGTATACACGTTCATTTTGACGAACCACAACGAGCGTTAACCCCCGGACAAGCCGTGGTTTTGTACCAAGGCGACTATGTTGTCGGTGGCGGAACGATTCGAGCAATATAAAAAAGTAACGGCAGTACCGCGGTGCTGCCGTTACTTTTTGGTTAAATCAAATTCAGTTTGGTTTTGAAACCCATTAAAGCTAATGCCAACAGTCCCAAATACACCAGCGTAGCGGGTAACCCGCGAAAAGCGCGGGGAATATCGGGATTGTCCAACCGCTCTACCGCTTCCGCCGTAAGGGCAGAAAGGAATACAAACCCAACGGCACCGCCCGCGGCAATACCGATAGCAGGAAAGAACGAAACCGAAACTTGGTAATTTATCAACAGCGATACACCGATAACCACGTTGTTAAACGCTGCCAACGGTAACACAGAACGCAAGGGGCGGTATTGTTCTTTTGACCGCGAAAGAAAAGCCGTGCACCCCAAATATAAAAGTCCTGTCAATACCAAAAGAATAAACGGACGAATCATGCGGGCAAACCACATGTCGGGCAAAAGGAACCTGTCAATCGGGAAAAACAAAGCCGTCGTCAGCACAGAAAAAAGCAACAGCAACGTTCCAAAGCGAAACAGTTGTTTGGGTCGTCGCACCAGTTTTATCATCGACGAAGCTCCAAAACCGGTGGTAAGCACCAAGTTTTGCGAGGTGGCGACCAACAAAAAGAAGAGTAACATATCGGTAAACGATTTCATACGTCAAGTTCCTCCTTTGCGGGAGTGCGGCGATGGAGCAGTTGTTGTACCCATTGCAACGCGGCGGCCATAAACCCAAGCAGGACATACCCAATAAACGGGTGCTCCGCTTCCGGAAACCGCGCGGCATATCCCAGCGGGACACCCCAAATGGTACCGCTTATTGCCATTTCACGCAAGGCGGAGGTTACACACAATACCAAACCGAAACCCAGTGCTGAGCCGAGGGAGTCGGCGAGCATTGAAAGGTACGAAACTTTGGCAGAAGCCATGCCGGTAAAACGGTAGGTAAACAAAGTGTTAACCGCCATCAATGGTAAAAACAAATACAAATGAGCGTAGATGGTGGGGGACACCCATTGACGCAAAAACAAAGCCACCACCAACAGCAAAACAGAGGAAAGTAGCGCATATACCAGCGGTCGTAATTTGGAAGAAATGTACTTGTCCAACCAAGAGCCCACCAAAGCAGCGGGGACTAACACGGCGGTAGTGCATAGTGAAAGTGCAACACCGTATTGTAAGTTAAAGCCAATTGCCAAAATAGGGCACAGACCCAACGCTTGCACCAACACAACGTTTTGCGGCAAAAAAGCGTTCCATAATACATCAAAAAACGATTTAACCGAAGGTTTCATGAGCGGCGCACCTCCCAAACGTTTGAAAGATAGCGCACGGCGTGCCAACAGCCGCGGTCTAACATAGCGGAAAAGGAATTCACCAACAGCACGGCAAAGAAATCACAACATTCAAACCGACCGTATCGTCTGAGTAACATGGTCAGTATGGCGGCAATAATGCCGTAAACGATGCGAGCCGGCGGATAGTGCGGAGCCGTGATGGGGTCGCCCAGCAAAAACACACCGGAAAACAACAACAATCCGGTACACAGTTCCAAAGCAATGCTGGTAGAGGCAGAAATGTCAGCGCGGGGAAACAGTGCCGCCCATAAAATACAAACGGTTATATACGATGTAAAAATCAACGGCGAGGCAGAACGGCGTACACACAAGTATACTATGCAAGCAAACAAAACCAAAATCCCCGCCGAACCGATAGGACTGGGAAAGTCACCGCTGAGAAGCGAAAGCCAGTTATACGAAGTGACACCGCCACTGCTCAATTGCGCCGAGGGGGAAACGGCGGTGATAACCGAAGAAGTGTCCCACAAAGGCAGCCATGTGCTTTGTGTCGTGTCGGGGTAAACAAACAGTCGTGTCGGGAAACAAATGGCACAAAACGCCATGCCGGCTGCGGCGGGGTTAAAAATATTCCGCCCAAAACCGCCAAACGGCATTTTTGCCACGCCAATGGCAAATGCGGCCCCAACAGCAGGCACCCAAAACGGTGTCAAAGGTGACATCATGGCACCAATCAGTGCGCCGGTTACGGCAGCGGTACCGTCAGTGATGGTGGGTGGTTGCAACCGAAACGTACAGCATACTGTTTCTACAAGCACACCGGACAACATGCCCGCCAGTACCAACAGCAACGGACGCCAACCAAAACACAAGCACGAAAAGCCGGTAACGGCTGCCAAACACAGCAACACGCCGGCGGATTGATAAAACGGATGATGCACTTCACGAAAATGCGGTGCAACGGAAGGTTTAAGCATGGCCATCCTCCATATCTAAAAACACGGCACCGGATGCCGCTTTGGATTCTTGCACCAACGTTGCCAAAGGAATACCGCTGGGGCAAACAAACGAACAAGCATTACAACCATCACATTCCTCAGCGCGCAGCAAAGGCAAACGCTCGTAATGCATGTTTTGATACCGTCGGGCAATTTCAAACGGCAACAATCCTGCGTGACACGCATTGGCACATCGCCCGCAACCAATGCAAGTGTACGTTGTGGGCGTGGAAATGGCTTTGGATGAAAAAGCCAACAAACACGTCATGCCGGGCAACACGGGGATGTCCAACGAAGTCACCGTCGTACCGGTCATCGGCTCACCGACAACAACAAAATCCGGTGGTTCCGACACACCGCAGTGTTCCAAAACTTTTTGTATCGTCACACCAAACGGCACCGACACGTTTTGCGGATGCGGAACAGCATCTCCCGCCACGGTGAGAACACAACGGCTATGTGCTTCCGACAAAAACAGCGCGCGATATAACGCAAGGCACGCTTGCACACCTAAACGTCCCACGACAGCACCGTGGGGAACACTGTGTGTGCCGAATTTTTTACCACGGTGGACAATATCCGTTACCGGGTAATACGAATCGGTTTGGTACAAAAACGGTTTTCCGATACGAAGTGCCAGTGCGCGGCGACGAGCACCCGACAAGCATACCGCGATGTGGTACCGTGTAACGGCGGCACAACGCGCCGCCAAACGCAACCCTTCCAACACTTGCTCGGCACAGTCGTGCAAAACCGCAAAAGCGGAAGAAGAAAAAGGTTCTACCTCGACGGCGTCTACCACCAAAAAACCGCAACCGTTTGTTTGCCATTCTTTTAACTTTAACGAAAGCGGGACACCGTCTAATTCGTCAACAATACCGGCTTGCTGGGCGGCTTGTAAAATATATTCGGGCGTGAATTGTTCGCTCGAAGGGATAGGCACTTCCGGTGTGGGATTGTTCGGTAAACAATCAATCACTACACAAGGCAAAGTGCCGTATAACGGGTGCTGTACTTCCCGTTCTCCGCTGACAAGACCGGTAACACTCGAACACACTGCCGAAATAGGGTCATCTTCCACCACCGACAAGCGGGTGCCTTTTCGCACCGTATCATACAAATGAACAGCAGGAACAACCGTGGATTGTGTGGGAAATGCGAGAGGAAGGGTTACTTGTGTTACCGTATTCAGTTCGGTTGTGGGTGAAGAAATGGCCGGTTCTTTTTGAAACAACAGCCGAACGCCTGCTTTGAATGCCACAAAAGCACCACCTTTCCTAAATATCCAAAAATAACCTCTTGCCAAGAACTTGTCCGCATAATATGATGATAGTAGCCTTGTAAGAGAGGGGAGAAAACCGATGAAAATAGAACCGCTCAACAGCGGGGCTTTGAAGATATGGATGAGCGAAGAAGAACTGGGGCGATGGGGGTTAAGTTTTGAAACTTTGGGAACTGACAAAGTCCGTACCCACCGCGCTTTAATAAAATTATTAGGAATAGCCAAACAACGATTGGCAAATTGTCCCAAAGAAGAACTGCGTGTAGAAATCATCGCGTTGCACAGCGGGTATCTTTTTTTAATTACCCCGGAAAAAAACAACTGGCAACCGATTTGTACGCCTAAAATTTATGCAATTTCCAATGCAGAAGAATTGTTACGTTTGGGAGAAAATTTAGCGGCAAATCATCGCGAAGAATTGCCGCTTTCTTCGTTGTACGAATGGAACAAAGAATATCGTTTGGTTGTATACGGTGTCGGACACAAACAAAGCGGCGAATGGCGCGTTTTATCGGAATTTGCGCAGTGTGTTGCCGAAGGGGACGGAGCCGCCGCTTTTTTGGAAGAACACGGCATACCGATTATCCAAGGAACGGCACTGCACCGTTTGTGCGCAACGTATGAATCTCGTCTACCAACGCCGCTGCATCCGGCGCATTGAACAAAGCACTGCCGACCACGGCAATGTCGGCACCAGCCTCGGCTGCAATCGGCGCGGTTTTGGCAGAAATACCGCCGTCTACTTGCAAACAAACCGAAAGCCCGCGACGGACAATTTCGCTTCGTAGTTCACCCAGTTTGGGCATCATATCCTCCATGAATTTTTGACCGCCAAAACCGGGTTCCACCGTCATGACCAACACCATATCGATTTTATCCAAATAGGGGAATACCGCCGAAGCCGGAGTTTTGGGTTTGATGGTAAGCCCCACTTTTTTACCGTGACTACGGATAGCTTCAATCGTTTCTTCAATTGGCGAGTCGCCTTCCACATGGAAATTGATAAGGTCTGCACCTGCTTTGGCAAAAGCATCAATAAGACGATGCGGATATTGCATCATCAAATGCACGTCAAAAAACATATCCGAAACAGGACGAATGCGTTCAATCACCGGCGGTCCAAAACTCAAGTTAGGAACGAACACGCCGTCCATAACGTCCAAATGCACCATGTCTGCCCCGGATTGTTTAACAAAATCCATTTCGGCACCAAATCGGGCAAAATCACAGGTGAGAACAGAAGGGGAAACCAGCATAACAAACCTCATTTCCGCTTGGTATCAGTTGTTGTTATTTGGTATGCCAAGCAATACACTTACATTTTACCGTATTTTTAACAAAAGGTCAAGCAAAAGCCCGACAACGCAGTTGTCGGGCTTTATGATTAAATATTGGTAATTAGTCTTCGCGACGGTTGGCGCGACGGCGGAAACCACCTTGACGAGAAGCCGGTCGAGCGGGTTCGTCAGCAGCGGGTGCTTCGACTTCCAAGCCTTCCACTTGAATCAAAGCGTCGCGGCGAGAAAGGTTGATACGACCTTGTTCGTCGATTTCGACCACTTTCACAATGATTTCATCGCCGACAGTGACAATGTCTTCCACTTTTTCCACGCGTTTAACGTCCAGTTTGCTGATGTGGACCAAACCTTCTTTGCCGGGGGCGATTTCCACAAATGCACCAAACGCCATCAAGCGGGTGACGCGACCTTTGTAAATCGAACCGACTTCGGGGTCTTTGGCAATGGTTTCGATGACAGCCAAAGCACGTTTGGCGTTTTCGGTGTTGATGGCAGAAATGAACACAGTGCCATCTTCTTCAATGCTGATGTCGCAGCAGCAGTCAGCTTGGATTTTTTGAATAACCGAGCCGCCTTTGCCGATGACGTCACGAATTTTATCAACATCAATTTTGGTGGAAATCATTTTGGGAGCATAGGGAGACAATTCCTCACGCACCGCGGGGATAGCTTTGAGCATGATTTCGTCCAAAATGTACAAACGAGCTTCGTAGGTTTTGTCCAACGCTTCACGAATGATAGCGGGGGTCAAACCATGCACTTTCAGGTCCATTTGGATAGCAGTAATACCTTTGTGAGTACCGCCCACTTTAAAGTCCATGTCGCCGAAGAAGTCTTCCAAACCTTGGATATCCACCATGGTCATGAAACGGTCACCTTCGGTTACCAAACCGCAGGAGATACCGGCAACGGGTGCTTTAATCGGCACACCGGCAGCCATCAAAGCCAAGGTAGAACCGCAAATGGAGGCTTGCGAAGTCGAACCGTTGGAAGAAAGCACTTCCGAAACCAAACGCATGGTGTAGGGGAACTCTTCGCGGGAGGGAAGAACCGGAACCAACGCGCGTTCTGCCAAAGCACCGTGACCAATTTCGCGACGGCCGGGGCCGCGGGAAGGTTTGGTTTCGCCCACCGAGTAGGAGGGGAAGTTGTAGTGGTGCATATAGCGTTTTTCGGTTTCGTCGTCCAAGCCGTCAAGCAATTGTGCATCGTCGGCAGAACCGAGCGTAACGGTGGTCAACACTTGGGTTTGACCGCGGGTAAACATACCGGAACCGTGCACGCGGGGGAGCAAGTCCACTTCCGCAGCCAAGGGGCGAATTTCGTTGATGCCACGACCGTCCACGCGTTTGCCGTCGTCTAACAACCAGCGGCGTACCACGTATTTTTGAAGTTTGTACAAGCATTCATCCAATTTGGCGGTGTCTTCGGGATATTGTTCGTCAAATTTGGCGTGAACTGCATCGTAAATGGGGAGCAAACGCTCGTCACGTACCAATTTGTCGTCGGTATCCAATGCCACGCGAATATCGTCAATAGCAAATTCTTTGACGGCTTCATACATGGCGGGGTCGGGGTCGTTGGAAGTAAAGGCGAATTTTTCTCTGCCGATTTGGGCTTGAATACCTTTGATGAATTCCACAATTTGTTGGTTGGCAGCGTGACCGGCCATGATACCGTCAAACATGGTGTCGTTGTCAATTTCGTTGGCACCGGCTTCAATCATTGCCACCAAATCTGCCGTGGAAGCTACGGTGACGTGCATTTGCGATTTCTTTTCTTGCTCAGCGGTGGGGTTGATGACGTATTCGCCGTCCACCAAACCGACAACCACACCCGAAATCGGGCCGTCCCACGGAATATCCGAAATAGAAATCGCAATGGAAGCACCAATCATGGCAGTGGTTTCGGGCGGACAATCGGGGTCCACCGACATAACCGTGCAAACGATGGAAACATCGTTGCGCATGTCTTTGGGGAACAAGGGGCGAATGGGACGGTCAATCACACGGGAAGTCAAAATGGCTTTTTCCGTGGGGCGACCTTCGCGGCGTTGGAACGAACCGGGAATATGACCCACAGCATACAATTTTTCTTCATAATCCACCGAAAGCGGGAAGAAATCCACACCGTCACGCGGTTTGGGAGAAGCGGTAACGTTACACAAAATCGAAGTGTCACCGTAACGCACCATACAAGAACCGTTGGAAAGTTGTGCCATTTTGCCGGTTTCCACTTTAAGCGGTCTGCCCGCTAATGTGGTTTCGAATACACGATAGTTTTCAAACATGATAAATCCTCCGTTTAAAAATATATTTCAAAAACGGTGTTTCCTTGGGATTTTTAGCAATAAAACCGAAACTTTCAAAGCATTCAAAGTTCCCGTTTCACTGCTAAAAAATCGCCGTTTCATAACACCGTAATCGACAAGGGAAAATGCAGGTTGAGGCAGGAGAGCACCGGCTCGCCTGCCTCACACCAATTTTTATTTACGAATACCTAACTTCTCAATGATAGCACGGTAACGCATGATATCCTTCTTCATCAAGTAGTTCAGAAGGTTGCGGCGATGACCGACCATTTTGAGCAAACCACGACGGGAGTGGTGGTCTTTTTTGTGCACTTTCAAGTGCTCGGTCAAATCGTTGATTCGACGAGTGAGCACGGCGATTTGAACTTCGGGAGAACCCGTATCGCCTTCGTGCGTGGCATACGTTTGCATGATTTGAGTTTTTTCTTGTGCTAACATGTAAAACACCTCTTTTTAATATTCCGCAAATCCAGAAAGGGAACCGGTGCTTCCCCGTTGGGGCATTCTCCGCAATCCGAATAAGGGTGGCGCACTTTTTCGCGCGCTGTTGTAGTATATCACATTCTTTTCCGAATGTAAAGGCTTTTTTAAAAATTTAAGGAGCAATCGCTTCGCCTTTAATGTAGCGGCGGTAATTGGAAACAAACAAGTTCACGTTTTTGGAATCTACCAAATACATTTCACCCGTATCGTGTTGTGCCACACATTTCCCTGCGGAATGGGTGTACAAACGGATAGTTTGTTCCTTTTTTGTTTTGTCAAGCGGGCGGATGGTAAATGTCAATAACGGTTCGTCGGTTGGGGCTTTTTCAACCGAGCCGCTACGATAAATACTGATAAGCCATGTGTACAACGAACGGAAATCGGGGGTGTTGTACTGCTTACCACCGGCGGTGACAATCAGTTTTTTGTCAAGGTCTTCGGCTTCGGCATCGTGCGTAAAATGGAAGTTGTGGGTGTTACCGTCCACCGTGACAGCCATGCCGTCTAAATTGTAAATATACTCAAAGAACAAAAGTGGGTCGGCAATGTCATTGTATTGTAACTCTGCCCACGGAACCGCATCCGGTGATACCGTGTAAACAATGGGAATAACCTCTTCTTCTACCAACGCAAAAGCGTAGTAGTCCCCGTTTTCGTTTTTGTTACCGAGCAACAGTGTGTTTTCAAAAGTATTGTGGAACGAAATCGTCGTGGTTTTGTCGTCGCCCACACCGCTTACCGTGGTGCGCTGAATCGCCAACTCCACCACGCAACGCGAGTAGGGCTTGGCAAGACCGTATTTTTCCAAATCCGCGGCAGTGGGGAATATTTTGGCAATGCCGGAGGCCATAGCAGAAGAAAAGGTTCCCACGTTGATAAGCGGCGTGTCGCTGTTTACCGCATGGGAATACGGTTTTGTAAGATAAAAACCGGAAAGAACCACGTTGTCGTTGCCCGCGTTTTCCCGACCGTTGTTGTAAAAGGAAATAACATCTTTGCGAACAGAGCCGCCCAACGTAACGCTTTTTACCGCTACTTCGTCGGTTTCTTTTTCGACATCGGGAGTGGTAAAGAGCGCGCGTGACAAATAAGAGGTAGAGGGTGCGGCCACCGTTTCCACAAAAGAGGAATCTATCAAATAGATTGTTTTGGAATCTTTTTGGCGGCAATAATACTCCTCGCCGTTTGGAGAAAGGTTTCCTATTTCAAAAGAAAACGAGGTTTTGTCAGAATAGGAAATGTCAATTTTGGCATAACAACCGCCATCGGCAGCAAATCCAAAGTCAGATAAATTTTCGGCGTTGTCCACCACCTTTTTTGAGGCGGTAACCGACAACAATTCTTTACCCAACTCGTTAAGAGAATAAAAATCCAACGGTAGTGCCTCGTACCCCTCCACATAGAAGATGTTGTTTTCATCGGTAGTGGCAATTTTGTAGTTTTCGTCTTTTAAAGTCACTGTGGCTCCGGTGACGGAAATTTTGGCATCGGTAGTTTTGTCAACTAAAACCACCGAGGTGTCCAAGGGTTTATCGTCATCCGCTGCCGGTGCTTCGGGTAACAAAAACAGCAAAGCAAGCAAAATGCCGACAAGCGCCACCAAAGCAACCGCCGAAAGCAGTAACGTGCGTGAACGTTTACTCATAAGTGCCTCCTTTTAAAGAAGACCACCAAGCAAATAACAATCAACACCAGCGGAATACCGACGGTAAAAACACCAAAGCCGAGCACGGTAGCGGCAAACGAAGAAAACGTAACGGTTTTGGCGGCCAAATCTTTGCCGGAAATCATCACGGTGTCACCCAAACTGCACACGGTACGCAGCGGTTCTACTACCAAACCTTCGTTTTCGTAGTTTTCGTACTGTGTTGCCGCGGCTTGTAAGGCATATTGATAGCTGCCGCTGACAATGACATGGTTTTTAACCGTAACGTTTTCGACCGTTTTAATTTCTTGCGCATAAGCCATACCGATAATCGGATAACTGTCGGCTTTTTCCTGCACAATATCCTCGTCCGATTCGGCTTTTGTCAAATCGGCAATATTCACCAGTCGACTGCTTTCGGGGAAAGTGACCAACGAATGATTGGTCAGCAATTCATTTTCGTAATCGTCAGAAAAAGCGGTTTTTAGTTGTACTGTAAGCGGCATCAACACGTTTTTCCCTTCGATTCCCAAAGAAAGATTGGTTTTCTCCACCGAAGTCATGGGATAATACGGATAACTGCCGTACATATCCATGGGATAGTTGTTGGAATCGGTTTCCATAATAAGTTTATCCGTCACCGTAATGCCGTAGTCAACCGACAAAAATTCGTACAAATTGGGGCAAGAAGAAGCATAGTTGCAAAACACCAACAATGTTCTACCCATTTTGCCGTCGTTGTAAAGCCAGTCACGCAAACGGGTAATTTCGGTTTCGGTATAATCTTTTGTAGGTGCGGTAATCACCAAAGCACCGCTGTTTTCGGCAATTTTTTGTGCCGAGGCAAAGTTGACGGTTTCGGTGAAATAACCGTTTAACTCATACATTTTTTTGAGCGCCTCAATGGTTTGTTCGTCCTCACCGTGTCCAGAAAGGAACGTCAGCGTAATGCTCTTTTCGCCGCAGATGCTGTTGATATTCACAGCCAGTTTTTGTTCTACCAACGAAGTTACCGTGCTTTCGTAATATGAGGTGTATTCTTCGTTGACAAGGTCGTCCAAACTGATAACGCGGTATCTGTCGCCGCGGCGGAACAAAATGTCACCGGTAGCAACGTCATATTCTTTGTAAGCGTTCGCAAGAGCGGGGTTGGCTTCCAAATCGACGTACTCTGTTTTTACTTTGCCGCCCGAAACCGAATTATACTCTTTGGTAAAATGATAAAATTGGCGAAGGACCGTGTTGTATTCTTCCGCGCCGGTATTGGGTGAAGAAAACACCGATTCTTGCGAAAAAACGGTAATCGTCACTTCATCCGGAACTTTTTGAGCAACCTTTAAACTGTCTTCGGATAACGAAAATGTTTTTTCGGGTGTCAAGTCCAAAGACCAAGGGAAACGGTCGGCCAATACGCCGCAAATAACATTCAACAGCACCACCACCGCAACAATAACCACGGTAAAGGTTGTGGCGGTTGCGCCAAGACGCAGTTTGCGGTTGGTTTTCCAATTAATTTTACGGGGTGTTTTTTCTTCCCCGGTTTTCTTAAACAAACTCATAAATCGGTACCCCCTCTCAATTCCATCTTTTGCGGTCTAACACACGGACCGTCAAAAAGAGGAATAAAGCCTGCATACTGATAAAGAAAATAATGTCATCGTACTGAATAATGCCGGTGGTAAAGTTGGCATACCGTTTGTATATCGAAAGAAAATCAATCACCGACAGCATAAACGCATTGTTCGAAAACAGCGAGCCAAGACTGTCAATCATCAACAAAGCGAAGGAAGCCAAAAACGTGCCGAGCGCGGCAATGAATTGACTTTCGGTCAAGCAAGAAATAAGTAAGCCGATGGCAATTACCATACCGCCGAGCAGCAACAAGCCAAGAAAGTTACCAAACACCAACATCCAGTCGGGATTTACTTGCAAAGCAATAATAAAAGCAAAAACCAACGTAATAGAAGCACCGATAACAAACAAAAGCATCGCTGCTGCAAATTTTCCAAGCACAATACCGGTCAGCCCTACGGGTGCTGTCAGCAAAGCTTGGTCGGTTTTTTGCCGTTTGTCGTCACTCATTAACCGCATGGTTAAAATGGGGAATACCAACAACAGCAAAAAGGAGAGTACCGAACTAAACAAATACGAAAGGTCTGCCATGCCGCCGGCAAGATTATATTGGAAAAAGTAAAAACCGCTAAGCCCAAAAATCATTGCCAGCACCACATAACCGATGGGAGATGTGAAATAGGTTTTAAACTCTCGTTTGAAAATCGCACTCATTTTTATTTTCCTCCTTTACGGGTGGTGGGGGATAACTGTTCCCGCGTCAGCGAAATAAAGATATCTTCCAGTGACATATCCATCGATTTCAGCCCCAAAAGCGGGAAACCTTCTTTGGACAAGGCGGTGAACAATGCGCGGCGGAAGTCGGCGCCTTCTTCTGGCTCCAAGGCGTATTCGTACACGTCGTTTTCTTTTTCACCAAAACAGGTGACACCCGCAACACCGTCAATGTGGGAAAGAATATCATACACGCGTTTTTCATCCCCCGCCACACGAGCAAGCAAACGACGGTCGGAAGAATAACGGGCAGACAAATTCGCTGCGGTATCATCGGCCACAATTTTACCGCCGTTAATAATGACAATGCGGTCACATACCGCTTCAATTTCCGGCAAAATATGAGACGAAAGAATCACCGTGTGGTGTTTGCCCAAATTTTTAATCAACGTACGCATTTCGATAATTTGGTTGGGGTCCAAGCCAACCGTGGGTTCGTCCAAAATCAAAACGGGCGGATTACCGATAAGTGCTTGCGCAAACCCGACACGTTGGCGATACCCTTTGGAAAGGTTTTTAATCAAGCGGTCAAACACGTGTTCAATGCGCATGAGTTTGCAAATCTCTGCCAAATGTTTGGCACGATTGAACTTGCACTTTTTCAATTCGTACACAAAATTTAAATATTCGCGCACCGTCATATCCAAATAAAGCGGCGGTTGCTCGGGCAGATACCCGATGTTTGCTTTTGCTTCGTTGGGTTCTTCCAAAATGTCGTGACCGTTAATTTTAACGGTACCGGCAGTGGAAGAAAGATACCCTGTCAAAATGTTCATGGTGGTGGATTTACCGGCGCCGTTCGGCCCCAAAAACCCCAAAATCTCGCCTTCCTCTACGCGAAAACTGATGTTGTCTACCGCGCACAGTGACCCGTAACGTTTGGTGAGGTTTTGCACTTCTATCATGGTAGAGTTCCTCCTTTTTCAGAACAAAATATTACAGTGTACATCCTACCAAAGATTTGTGTTTTTTTTGTGTCTTTTTTCAAAACAACTTTTGTTTTTTGAAAAAGTGTGTTACAATAAGGTGCAAACGCAGTTTAACGCTATTTTTTTAAAAAAGGAGGGGGTGCTTTATGGCACTGTGCCGTTATACAACCGATTGGCAAAACACATTGTCGGCCGCACCGCGTTCGATAGCACTTGGTGTGTTTGACGGGCTGCATATCGGTCATCGTGCGGTGATTGCTGCTGCTTGCGGTGCTAAAGATGCGGTAACAGGGGGGATGTTGCGCGCCACGGTGCTGTCCATGACCGGAGCACCCAAAACAGTAGCGGGACGGCTGCTGACCTCGACAAAGGAAGATTCATTGCTCGAAACATTGGGGGCCGAAGAATGGATTGAACTTTGTTTTGAAAAGGTACGTCATCTTTCCCCAAAGGAATTTGTGAATACAGTATTGCATGAGCAACTGGGCGCGCGCCATATCTGTTGCGGATATAATTATCGTTTCGGCAAAGACGGTAAAGGAGATGCCGAGTGTCTCAAAGAATTGTGTCGAGCGCTTGGCATTACCGTAACGGTTGTACCGCCAATGTTTTGCGAAGGGGAACCTGTCAGTTCCACGCGTATCCGAGCCGCTTTGGCAAAAGGGAAAATGGAAACGGCCGCGCGGCTGCTGGGTTGTCCGTTTACGGTGGATTTCCCTGTAACCGAAGGAAAACACACCGGCAACACGTGGGGAACGCCTACCATCAACCAAGTTTTTTCGCCCCAACATACGGTGCCAAAATACGGTGTATACGCTTCGCTGACAGTAATTGACGGCAAACAATATTTCGGTGTAACAAACATCGGGGTTCATCCCACGGTCGGTGCTTTAAAAACCCCGCAAGCCGAAACCTGGATTTCGGGTTTTTCGGGGGATTTGTACGGCAAAAACGTGCCGGTGCAACTCATTCGTTTTTTGCGGGAAGAGCGCCGTTTTGACACGGTGGAAGAACTAAAACAGCAAATTCTCGTTGACGAAAAAAACGCACACGATACCCTTTGCGGTGCTCGCGGCGAGCGTGCGGTTTTGTTGGATTTTGACGACACGTTGCAAGACCGTTTTGCCGCGGTGCTGGAAGCCAATATGGTGTTAATGCAACAACATATGCCGTATGCCACTGAGCAAGAAAGGAAAAAGCGCGCACGCAAAATGGCGCAAGAAAACAGTGGCGGTTATGTAAACTACAACCTCTTTTTTGAAGACCTGTTACAGCGTTGGCGGTGGGAGGGTGTTTCTTCGGTCGAAGAATTGCTCAAAGAATTTCACTTAGAATTTCCTCGCCACGTCAAACTGTTTGACGAAACGGTTACCGTGTTGCAAGAACTGAAACGGCGGGGGTACCGTATCGGCATCATCACCAACGGCAGAAGTATCGTTCAACACCGCAAGCTCGATCTTTGCGGTATTAAGCCGTATGTCGACACGGTAGTAGTATCCGGCGAAGAAGGCGTTCACAAGCCAAACGCGGAACTGTTTTTGCGTGCAGCGGCGCGCTTGTGTGTTTCCCCAAAAAACTGTGTAATGGTGGGCGACCACCCCACAAACGACATTGCGGGGGCGCTGGGCGCCGGCATGAAAGCCATTTATCTCAACAGTGTGGGGCGCGACGAGCACCCCGAAAACGTACCCGAGGTCACAAGACTACACGATGTTTTGCAACTTTTATAAAAACAAAACGCACGGTGTTTGGACTGCCCCAATTTGTGCGGACAGTATAAAAAGAACCCTATGGTAGATGAAAATTAAATTTTAAGCAACATACTGACATCGCTTTTCAAGTGGTGT
>JAZNRV010000030.1:0-7810 GCA_045590855.1 Acutalibacteraceae bacterium
TTTAAGTTCCAATATCTCTCTTTCGTATTCTTTAATATGTCGATAACTTCTTGGCATAAAAAATCCTCCTATGGTAGTTGTTTTAATTCTACCATAGGAGGGTGTTTTTTTCTATTGTCCGTTTTTACTGGACTTGTGCAAGCAACTCTTCGCCGTTCTTTTTTTTTATTATTTGGTTTCGACAGACACCATATCGTGACCGTTTACTTTGGGAACGGTAAACGAAACGGTACCGTCTTTTGCCGCAAAGGCAATCGGTGTTTTGTCGGGTATGCTGTATACCGCGTTTACGTGGTCGATAGCCAAGGTGACGGGCACATCGCTGAGTACGATGGTTTTTTCCACCACCGCGGTGTTACCGCGTTTTTCGGGGCAGTAACTGAGCAGGTGTAAAAGGTAAGTGCTGTCCTTTTTAGTCAGTGTGCCGTGAGCCAACGAGGGAATACCCGCTTCCATTAACTTTTGACCGCACAAGTTGCGAATGGCGTTGTCCACCATTTGTTTGTAGACAAAGTAGGAATCGGCTTGGTAACTGCGGAAGATTTTGGAACGGATGTGAATGACATTGCCGTTCTTTGCCGCCATGGAATAGCCGTCTTCTTTGGCGCAGGGGTAATATCCGAAATCTGCCAGCGAGGTATCGATGATTTCGGGCAACAGATGTTGGCTGTTTTTTGACGGATAAGGAATACCTACCTTGGTGGGGTGGTACGAATAGCCGCGGTTGCAACGAGCAAAAAAGTTAATGTGGCCGACGTGGCTGTCTTGCGGGGTGTCTGCAAAGGCAGCGGCATTAAATTTTTCGCCCAAACCTTCGATACCCGGTAAGGTATGAAAGTTAAAGTGGACAGCACGTTTCATTTTTTCATTGATAACACCCTGCTTCGGATTATGGCGTAACAGAATGGGCATATTCGGTCATGGTCATTCCGATGCGTGCTTTGAACAGTTTGGAAAAATAAATGGTATCATATCCAAGCGAAGCGGCAATTTCCGTAAACGTTTTTTCACCGCTGCGAATCATGAATTTGGCTTCTTTGATTTTTAGGTTGATAAAATAATCAATTACACCCATGCCTGTTTGGTGGCGAAACAGTTTTTTTAGATGCGAAACACTGTAACAAAAATGAGCGGCGATTTCTTCCAGCGTGAGTTTTTGCGAGAGATTTTCGCTTAAAAAGTTGGCTACCAATTCGGCAAGTTGTGCGTTTTTGTTTTGTGCGGCATAAGAAACTGCCCGAGGCTCAATTTTGGTACTGTTTCGGTTTTGGTACAGAGAAAGCAACAACAATTCCAACGCGTTGATGATGGTTTGCGTGACAACGGGGGGAGTTTTATCAATAGGGAACAGAGGGTTTTGCGCAAAATCTCGGTTTTCGGAGCGCAAAGCGGCGTCTGCTTCTTCGGTGGCACGACGCAAATGCTGACGCTCGGTGGCGTTCAGATGCAAAATTTTATGTTCAAAATATTGCATCAGGGGACTTTTACAATCGAACGAACAAATAATAAAATTGGCAGGGGTGTTTTCCAGCGTGCGTACCGCGTGAAATTCGTTTGGTTTGTGAAAGGCAAGTTCACCGGCTTTTAAAATATAGTGTTGTTCACCCGCGGTGATGAGCATTTGTCCTTTGTCAATATAGATACATTCCCAAAAATTATGGCTTTCGCCGGGTGAGGAAAAATCGCGCGGACTGCGATAGGAAAAGGCACTGTACAGGGTGTTAATGTGCAACGGTCGTTTGAAAGATTGTTTGGGAAAAACAACGGTTGACAATAGTCGCACCCCCCTTTTTTATCTCTCCACAAGTATAGCATAAGAAAGTTGAAGTATCAATGGTTTTTGTGAATATATTTATACAAAACGGGAATAGCAAATCCCCTGCCAAGGCAGGGGATTTGCGGTGTGAGTTATTTGGTTTCGACAGCCACCATGGCATGACCGTTTACTTTGGGAACCGTAAACGAAACGGTGTTATCCGTTGTTGTGAAGGTGAGCGGTGTTTTGTCCGGTATGCTGTATACGGCTTTGACATCGGCAACACGCAAGGTAAACGGCACGTCGGTTAACGTGATTTTATCTTCCAATTTGGCGGCGTTTCCACGACGTTCGGGGGAATAACTTAATATGTGTAACAAATAGGTGCTGTCTTTTTTTGTAAGCGTGCTACGTGAAAAGGACGGAAGCTCGGCTTCAATCATTTTCTCGTTATATAGCATCCGCAAAGCGTTATCAACAATTTGTTTGTACACCGTGTAGCCATCGTTTTGGTAGGCTTTAAAAAGTTTAGTGCCAAAATGGATGACGTTACCACTCCTGGCAGCAGTGGAGTATCCGTCGGATTCGCCGTACGGTAAGTACGCCCAATCCGGGAAACGAGTAACCGGTTGTGCAGCAATGTGGTCAGCCAAGTTTTCGGCTGTCTTGCCAAGCTTTAACAGTGTGCCGTGAATATAACTGCTAATTACCATATCCGGCGTATCTTTTGCTAAATCTCCATATAAGCGGAAGAAGGAAGGACCTGTTTTTTCGGGCACACGACCTATGCGTGAGTAGCCGGAACCCCACGTGTCAACTTTTCCGCCATTTTGTATGTATTTTGCAATTTTAGTGGCAGTGGCGTCGTCCATAGTCCAAGCGTTTGGCAACAACAACACACGGTAGTTGTTGAAGTCATCGTTGGTCGATACCAAATCGTAGTCGTGGCCAAAGTATTTCATGAGCCATTCAGTGTAGAAAGCATTCATTTGCGGAATGACAAACTCACCGGCGGCATCCGTGTAAAGTATACCGATTTTTTTGGGGGCCGGAGCTTTCGGGTCAAAGAAGGGGGAGGCCTGATGTTCGGGGAACGGAGTGAAATCCCATTCCGGTAACGCAAACGATTTGCCATCGGGTGTTAATCCGGAGTTACCGGTAGAAAGAATTTTACCGCCGCCTGCTAAATATTCTTTGATTTTTTTTGCGGATTTTTCGTCTAGAGCGATTTCGTCCGGCAAAATAAGGACTTTATACCGGGATAAATCGTGTTGATTGGTGACAATATCAAAGTGATATTTAAGCTCATTCAAAATACGTTCGGCGCCTCTATACACCGTATAGTAGCGGTCGTAGGATAAGAAATGTTCGCGTTCACCGCAGTAGATACCGATTTCTGCCGTGTAAACCGCGTCGGATGTCCAGGGTTCCACCGCTTCCACCTGCTCATAAATCGGTTTAACCGCATCAAATAAACCTTTTTCCGGTGCGCCGGAAGGGTGCAGGTGGTCGCCAATAGAAATATCCGAGCCAAAAGCCAAGGCAGTAAAGGCATCGTATTCCATGGCTTCTTTGGTGGTGATACCACCAAAATCGCCCCACGATGTGTGGAAACGGCCGGTCATAAATACTGATTGCTTAAAATTGTTACGTTCAAAGGCGACAAAGGTGGGGAAATAATCGTAGCCCCACGAATCGGTACCGGTTAACGCCTCAATCTCCATGTGACTGTTAACATACGCTTCGTCTTCGTTCATACCCATATTGAAGCCGTTAAAATAAATATATTTATCGGAAGGTACGGCATCACGAATGCGTTTGCACATATTTTTGGCTTTTTCGCTGTTGAAGGCATATACCGCATCGGTATCGTGGATATCGATGCCTTGTTCTTCCATTTTTTTACGACAGGTTTCACAGTAGCAGGTGTGCTGTTTGTCGGCAACACCCACGCAATCTAAGAAAAACCCATCAATATCGGGATACAGTGCCAACACTTCTTTAACTTCTGCTAACAGGTGGTCACCGTATGGTGTGTTATAACAAAGATAGCTGGTGCTATGGGGACGACCGCCGCCGATAACTCTTTGCCATTCGGGATGAGCCTCAGCGATGGCACCGGAAATACCGGCGTTTAAATAAGCAGAAAGACCAATGCCCTGTTTGTGACATTCTTCCAATAATTCGGGTAACAGTCGTTGTGCGTTGGGTGCAGGATAGGGAATACCTATTTTGGTGGGATAATAGGAAAAACCACGGTTACAACGAGCAAAAAAGTTGATGTAACCTACATGGCTATCCTTGAGTGTTTGGGCAAATGCCTTGGCATCAAACTTGCTGCCGACATCGTTGCCGGGTAAGGTGTGAAAATCGAAGTGGATGGCACGTTGCATTTTTCGTTTCATAAAATCCTCCTCAAAGGTTTGTTGTGCATTTGAACCACGGGTGAAAACCCACCTAATCTTTACCAAAAGTATAGCACTGCTCTCACTTTTCGTCAATTCAAAAAAATGTCTTTTTTTGTGCAAAAGTATATCATTTTTTACAAAAGAACTGCGGTACATTCCACAAGGAATGTACCGCAGCAGCGTTACGAAAAATTAGTTAATTTTGGTAACAACACCGGAACCGACAGTACGGCCGCCTTCGCGGATAGCGAAACGCAAACCTTCTTCAATAGCGATGGGGGTGATGAGTTCAACATCCATTTCTACGTTGTCACCAGGCATGCACATTTCGGTGCCGGCCGGCAATTCGATAACACCGGTAACGTCGGTGGTACGGAAGTAGAATTGGGGACGATAGTTGTTGAAGAACGGAGTATGACGGCCGCCTTCATCCTTGGACAAGACGTAAACTTGGCCATGGAACTTCGTGTGGGGGTTGATGGAACCGGGTTTGCAAAGAACTTGACCGCGTTCGATGTCGCTTCTTTGCACACCGCGCAACAAAGCGCCGATGTTGTCGCCGGCTTCTGCGTAGTCGAGGAGTTTACGGAACATTTCGATACCGGTAACAACCGTTTTCGCACGTTCTTCGGTCAAACCGATGATTTCGACTTCGTCGGACATGTTCAATTGACCACGTTCCACACGGCCGGTAGCAACAGTACCACGACCGGTGATGGTGAACACGTCTTCAACAGGCATCAAGAAGGGTTTGTCGGTGGTACGTTCCGGATTCGGGATGTAGCTGTCAACAGCATCCATCAATTCGAGAATCGGAGCATATTCCGCGGCGCCAGTGTCGTTGGAAGCGCATTCCAAAGCCACCAAAGCGGAACCTTTAACGATAGGAGTATCGTCGCCCGGGAAATCGTACTCGTTGAGCAATTCACGGATTTCCATTTCGACCAATTCGAGCAATTCGGGATCGTCAACTTGGTCACATTTGTTCATGAAAACAACGATGTAGGGAACGCCAACCTGACGAGAAAGCAGGATGTGTTCACGAGTTTGGGGCATCGGGCCGTCAGCAGCCGACACAACCAAGATAGCACCGTCCATTTGAGCAGCACCGGTGATCATGTTTTTAACATAGTCAGCGTGGCCGGGGCAGTCAACGTGAGCATAGTGACGGTTGTCGGTTTCGTACTCAACGTGAGAAGTGTTGATGGTGATACCGCGTTCGCGCTCTTCGGGAGCTTTATCGATGTTTGCGTAATCGATGAAGTCAGCAGCGCCTTTGAGTGCCAACACTTTGGTGATGGCGGCGGTCAGAGTGGTTTTACCATGGTCAACGTGACCAATGGTACCAATGTTTACGTGGGGCTTATTTCTTTCGAATTTTGCTTTTGCCATTGTGATTTCCTCCTTTTATTTAACCTCAAATAGTAAGTGCTTGATTTCACTTAAAATTATTCTACCATATTTTAGGCAAATTTCAAGCCTTTTTACAAAAGTTTTAAAAATGTGTATCCGACAGATTCCTTATTTTTTTGCGCGGGTAGAAATGATATCTTCCGCAATGTTTTTCGGAACTTCGGCGTAGTGGCTCGGTTCCATGACATACTGACCGCGGCCTTGTGTGCGGGAACGCAGGTCGGTAGCATAACCGAACATTTGTGACAGCGGAACTTGAGCGTTGATCTGTTGCGCACCGGAAACGGCTTCCATACCTTGCATCAGACCACGGCGAGAGTTGATGTCGCCGATAACATCGCCCATGTATTCTTCCGGAACAATCACAACCACTTTCATGATCGGCTCTAACAAAACGGGGTCTGCCTTGCGCATAGCTTCTTTGAAAGCCATGGAACCGGCAATTTTAAACGCCATTTCAGAAGAGTCGACTTCGTGGTAAGAACCGTCGTACAACGTGACTTTGACGTCAACAACCGGGTAACCGGCAACCACACCGGATTGCATGGCACCTTGGATACCGGCATCGACAGCGGGGATGTATTCCTTCGGAATAGCACCGCCGACGATGGCGTTGACAAATTCGTAGCCTTTGCCGACTTCGTTGGGTTCCACTTTAATCTTAACGTGACCGTATTGACCTTTACCGCCGGATTGACGGGCGTATTTGTTGTCAACGTCAGCCAGTTTACGAATGGTTTCTTTGTAAGCAACCTGCGGAGCGCCTACGTCAGCTTCAACTTTAAATTCACGCAACAGACGGTCCACGATGATTTCCAAGTGGAGTTCGCCCATACCGGCAATGATGGTTTGACCGGTTTCTTCGTCGGTGTAGGTCTTGAAGGTCGGGTCTTCTTCGGCAAGTTTTGCCAAAGCGATACCCATTTTTTCTTGACCGGCTTTGGTTTTCGGCTCAATGGCTACGCGGATAACCGGTTCCGGGAATTCCATGGATTCCAAGATAACCGGATGTTTTTCGTCGCACAGCGTATCACCCGTAGTGGTGTTTTTGAGACCGACAGCCGCAGCGATATCACCGGCATAAACCGTATCGATATCTTGACGGTGGTTGGCGTGCATTTGCAAGATACGACCCAAACGTTCGTCGTTGTCTTTGTTGGCGTTGTAAACCGTGGTGCCGGCGGTAATGGTACCGGAGTACACACGGAAGAAGCACAATTTACCAACAAACGGGTCGGTAGCAATTTTAAATGCCAAAGCGGCAAACGGCTCGTCGTCCGAAGAGTGGCGTTCCATTTCTTCGCCGGTATCCGGATTGGTACCTTTGATAGCGGGAACGTCCGTCGGAGCGGGCATGTAATCGATGATGGCATCCAACAATTTTTGAACACCTTTGTTGCGATAAGAAGTACCGCAGGTGACAGGAATCATGGTGTTTGCCAAGGTCGATTTACGGATGCAAGTTTTGATTTCGTCGATGGTGAGTTCTTCACCTTCGAAGTATTTTTCCATCAAAGCATCGTCTTGTTCTGCCACATGTTCAATCAATTCGGTGCGGTATTGTTCAGCCTTTTCCAACATGTCGGCGGGGATATCCTCGCAGCGAATGTCGGTACCTTTGTCGTCATAATAAACGTAGGCTTTCATTTCTACCAAGTCGATGATACCTTTGAAAGTATCTTCGGCACCGATCGGTAATTGAATCGGCACGGCGTTACATTTTAAACGGTCGCGCATCATTTGCACAACGCGATAAAAGTCAGCGCCCATAATGTGCATTTTGTTTACATATGCCATGCGGGGAACGCGATATTCGTCAGCCTGACGCCATACGGTTTCAGACTGCGGTTCCACGCCGCCTTTGGCACAGAACACGGTAACGGAACCGTCCAACACGCGCAACGAACGTTGCACTTCTACGGTAAAGTCCACGTGACCGGGGGTGTCAATGATATTGACACGATGTTCTTTCCAAAAACAAGTGGTAGCAGCAGAGGTGATGGTAATACCACGCTCTTGTTCTTGTGCCATCCAGTCCATCGTGGCGGTACCGTCGTGGGTTTCGCCGATGCGGTGGTTAATACCGGTGTAGTACAAGATACGCTCAGTCGTTGTCGTTTTACCGGCGTCGATGTGAGCCATGATAACAATATTTCTGGTCTTTTCAAGAGTGACTTGTCCTCCCATTGATTATTCCTCCTTCTTCCATAATGCGGCAAAAAATTACCAGCGG
>JAZNRV010000031.1:0-3324 GCA_045590855.1 Acutalibacteraceae bacterium
CAAAAGCCCCCCCGCCCGTCGTCGGGTCTCTTTTTTTCTATCATTTTACGGTTTCCGCGTACCGCACGCATGCTCAATAGTCAGAACCGCCGCTTGCCTGTTGTTTGTATTTTCTCTTGTTCATCCGTTGCAGAATCGAAATCGGAACCAAGAGCTTAATTGTGCCTCGCAAGATTTTCTTTTTGTTTTTAGAGCGGTATTTGCGAGCCATATCGGAGATGGTGTCGTTTTTTACCGCTTGCATATAGTCTTCCCATTTGGCGCCTTTCAGCGTGGGATGTCTAAGGCAAGTATTACCCGCCACCACCGTTTCATAAGCAACCTTTTCCAGAATCAGCTGTTTTGACAATACTTCGGTAAGCACCTGTGCTTTGGGAGTGTTGATGATCAAAACGGATATGCCGTTGGTTTTATCGCATTTTAAGTCAAGCGCTTCGTGTCCCCAAAAATCGCCGATAGTAATATCTCCAACACGTTCGCTGCAAGCGAATCTACAATTAAAGCAGTTGGGACGCAGAATATTTCCACCGGTAAAAGCGGATGGATAAAACTCGTTCACTTTACCAATATTTCTGATGCGCCCCTTGTCATCCTTAAATTCAGCCGTATAGCGTTGCCATTTGTATTTCTTGCTTCTGAAATCAAATTGTACGATTCTGGTTTTATATTTATCTTCGAGATATTGCAGGAATTTTTTGAACAGTTCGCGGCTCGGAACACCGTGACATATCAAGTCAACCGTAATCAAATTGGTGTATTTTTTCCCCACCACCGCGTACAACCCGGCGACTTGGCAAGGAGTACCCGTAAATAAAACCAACTGCCCGCTTTTGAGTATGTTCAGGATATCTCGATAGACCGATCCGATATTGCTTTGAACGTATTTTGATTTACGCATCAATACCACGTCGTCGTGCTTTTGGGTGCACACATGAACAGGCAATAAGTTTTCATCATATATACAACCACAAACAACCCCGGATTGAGATAAGACATACTCTGCCAAGGCAGAGAACACGCCGCCGGAAGAACTGCTCATAAGCACGTCCGTGTTTCGATTCGTTGCGGCATAAGCCTCTATAGGGGTGCGCAATTCCATTGTTTGCGTATTTTTGCAGGCGGCAACGCATTTTTGACAACCGATACATTTTTCACTGTCAATTTCAGGATATTCAAAGCCATAGTCGTCAATCCTTAAAGAAACAGCATTTACCGGGCATACGTTATAACACGCTCCACAATTCGAGCATTCTTTTGTGTTTGTGTTTGAAAGTATTTCCATCATAATACTCAACCCATTTTAAGTGAATTTTCCAAATAAGCCAACGATTTTTCTTTCATGTCCTGTTTGACTGCATTAACGGTTTTGTAATCTATCCGTTCTAAACAGTTTGGGTTTTCTATAGCTTTGAAATTTCTGTTTTGTAATCCAAACAATTCCAAAACACACACCATTCTGGGGTTAGTTAAAGTGCTTACTTTTTTCAAAAGATCAACATAGAATTCTTTTTCAAAAATAATAGAGAAGCATATTCCGTGGAAGCTGTTGGTGATAACGTAATCCGCTTCGCTTATGTAGCCAAGCCATTGTTGAGGACTTAATCCTTTTGAAGGACGTCCGTTGGCAGAACATTTCCAATGCTTCAAAATTTTCACAAATCCAAGGCCAAGACCATCCGCAAATTTTTTTGCTGACGCTTCGAGCTCGGGAGAATCTTCACGCAGATACAGTAAGACATACTTTTTTTGCTTGGGGATGGTTGCCAACTTTATATAGTGTTCTTTATCCAAGAGCAAGGACGGATCAAGAACCAGCGTCGCATGTTTGCCTGTCAGGTTCGTGATCGTATCAACGCTGGCCGATTCTCTGACCGAAATAGCGGAAAACTCAGAAATAAGTTTTTGAGCAACGTCCCGTTTGGCCTCCGGAATCTCAGTGTTGCCCAAGCTGGCAGCATACGAGATTTTTTTCGAGTTGTCTTTTACAAAATCCAAAAAATAGGTTTCGTCGACATTCCAGCTGCCAAAATTCCAAACCTGATCACTGCCAACTATGAATTTATCGTACTTTTCTTCAAGAGAAGGCAGTTCTTTCCTGAGGCACCGTTTGGCCGGGTATCCGTTATAAAACTGTTTGAAAAATTTTTTATAAGGCCTCATTCGGATCGGATGTTCTATTATTCTTAGTGTCCACTTTACAATATTTTTAGGCGTCCAATTCCGCAACGGCATCATAAAAACAGTTTTGCCTATTATAGGCTTCCCTGCCTGTTGTTTTTGGTAATTGATAATATGCACATCGCAAGACATTTTTTGGCATAACGTTTGCTGAAGGGCATACGCCTGCAAAACCGAGCCGGGATTACTGGAATAGGAAAATGTCAAAAGTCCTATTTTTTGTTTCATTTCATCGTCCTCCGTATAACTGGAATATACTTGTTCACTCATTACAAGAGGGGGCTGTTAAAAAAGGTGTGGCGATTGACTTGGATAAAAACTTTCAGCAAAACGCTTCTGTTTTTTATAATATCATAATCGCTATAAAATGTAAAGAATCGAAAACGCTCCCCAAAAGCAAGAGGCACTTTTGCCTATATAAACAACGGGTATTGTAAGAAAAACAGATGACCTTGGTCGTGCGGTGATTCCCAAAGAAATCAGAAAAACGATGCGGCTTCACGAGGGGGACCCATCCCGCATACATACAAAAGGCAGAGGTGTTACACCCCAGCTTTTACTTTATCGTTATTACAGCGTCTCCGCGTACCGCACGCCTTCCATCGCATCCTTGGCGTAAAAATCCGCCCCGATGCGGTCGGCGTACTCCTTGGTAAGCACCGCACCGCCGACCATCACCTTGCACGTCGGCACCTGCTCGCGCAGCAGGCGGATAGTTTCCTCCATCGCCGGCACGGTGGTGGTCATCAAAGCACTCAATCCCACAAGCGGCGCGTTGTGTGCAAGGACCGCCTCGACCACCGCCTCGGGCGGCACGTCACGGCCGAGATCGCACACCGCAAAGCCGTAGTTTTCGAGCAGCAGCTTGACGATGTTTTTCCCGATATCGTGAATATCCCCCTTGACCGTTGCGAGCACCACGCACGGCCCGCTCGCCGCCTTTTGCGGCATCACGGCCTTGATCTGCTCAAACGCGCTCTTGGCCGCCTCGGCGCTCATCAGCAGCTGCGGCAGATAGGTCGTTTTCCGTTCAAAACCGCGCCCGACGGTATCCAGTGCCGGAATGATCTCACCGCTGACGATGTCCAGCGGCGCCACCGTTTTGAGCAACGCGGCGGTTACGGCCGCCGCCTCGTCCTGCAAGCC
>JAZNRV010000032.1:0-2518 GCA_045590855.1 Acutalibacteraceae bacterium
TCGGTCTGCTTTTGTTATTACAGCAGGTTTAACACTTCTTCGGCATTTACATCGGGTTTGACTTTGGGCATGACCGCTATGACCACGCCTTGTTCATCCAACACATAGGTGGTGCGCACAATACCCATGCCGACCTTGCCACACATTTTCTTTTCTTGCCACACACCGTATTGTTCCAGCACGGTGTGCTCGGTATCCGAAAGCAGCACAAAGGGAAGTTCGTATTTTTCGGCAAATTTCTGGTGCGAGGCGGGGGTATCTTTACTGATGCCGACCACCACCGCGTTTTTGCCTTCGATTGCCGCGTTATGTGTGGCAAACGCACACGCTTGGCGGGTACAACCCGACGTGTTATCTTTGGGGTAAAAGTAAAGCACCACTTTCTTACCCGCAAAATCCGACAACGAAACGGGGTTGCCGTTTTTGTCCGGCAAGGTAAATGCGGGTGCTTTTTCACCAATGTTTAACACTGTGTAATCAACTCCTCGGCAGGTTTTCGTTTTTTCTCGCGCCCCTCATCCAACGCGTAACCCAGCGTGATGACTAAGCGCACCGTGCCGTCGATGCCGCACAGTTTGCCAATTTTGTCGCTGTCGAGCCAACCGATGATGCAACTGCCCAAGCCTTGTGCCGCCGCTTCGGCGGTGATGTAAGCAGACACAATGCCGATATCAATTGACCGATAATCGTTGTGTTTGATTTTGGCACCCAGCGCCGCCATTTTGCAGTACGGCTCTTCGGAAAGGATGAGCAGTACGGGGGCTTGGTCGACAAAGGTATTAATTTTCATGTCGCGGGTGGAACGCGCGACCTCTTTTGCTTTTTCGCCCGTGCATACCGTGATATGGTACGGTTGGCCGTTACACGCCGAGGGGGCAAGCCGCGCACTTTCCAAAATGGCGGCAAGTTTTTCCGATTCGACAGGGCGGTCAGGGTCATATTTGCGGCAAGAGTACCGCGCTTTGGCAATTTCGGTAAAGTTCATGGTATCACCTCTTATTCCAAAATGTTGGTGGTGATGTAATCGACACCCATTGCCACCAGTTTTTCGGCTTGTTCTTTGTTATCCACCGTCCAGCAGTTGACTTTGATGCCGTGTTCGTGCAAGAAATCGACCAGTTCTTTGGTCAGCACTTCAAAATACACGTCAACATCGACTTTGTCGGCAATAACGGTTTGCAATATCTCGTCAGTGACTTCATCAAACAAAAATTGCACCGATTGCTCGGGAAGGATGTTACGGATTTTGCGCAAATTCTCATACGAAAAGGCAATGAACGTGGTGTCTTCCAAATGGTCGTATGCTTTGACCATTTCGATAATTTGTGCAATTTCCTCCTCGGTAAAATCCGATTTGAGTTCAATAACACTGTGCTTTTGGTATTTTTTGCAGATGGAAAGATATTCCTGCGGTGTGCTGACACGTAAATCAAAACGGGTTTTGGTTTTATCGGTATCGTACAACACAACACTTTGCAAGTCGGCAAGCGGGACTTGCTCCATCTTCATATCGACACCCGCTACCACCCACAACGTACGGTCGTGGAACAGCACAAATTTGCCGTCCAAGGTGCGGTAAACATCGGTTTCCATACCGTAGTACGAACGGTTACCCGCTGCCACGAACGCCGCATTGGTGTTTTCGCGTTCTATTCCCGAAAGTCCGCGGTGCGCAATCATTTTGACCGAGCCTTTGTTGATTTTGATTGTGTCCATAACCATCACCTCGCAGTTAGTATATGCTTGTGTCAAATTGGGAACAAATTAGCTCTTGGCTCCCTCTGACGAGGGAGCTGTCAGCGAAGCTGACTGAGGGAGAGAGTTTTTAACAGTCAAGTCTATATGTTCGCATACACCTCTAAAATTTCGGTCAATATCCAAATTACAAATCCTTAAAATTGTTAAATTCATACCCTCTAACTCTTTTGTACGAACTCTGTCTTTTTCCATTTGCTCATCGGTATAGTGACCGCCACCGTCGAGTTCGATAACGAGCCTTGCTTTTGCAGAATAAAAATCAACAATATAATTTCCTATGGCTTTTTGCCTTTGAAATCTTATGGGGTAATATCTTAAAAACTCATACCAAAGTTTTCGTTCCCAAGGTGTCATATTTTTCCTCAATTTTTTTGCAAGAGGGATATTAGCTTTATTATATTCTTTCATAATTCTCTCCCTCCGCCAAAACTTCGTTTTGCCACCTCCCCTGACAAGTGGTGGCTCTTTTTTAACAACTTGTGTAAGTCATTTCCACAAATTGAATTTTCCGCATAACAACAAGCTTTTTCTTTAATTTAATATAACATTTTTAATCAAAGTTTTCAAGTTATATATGCAAATAGAGTTATCCCAAAATCACGAGACAACTCTATTTTTGATGGTATGACAAAAATCATACCGACACACCCAAAATCATACCATAAAAAAATCTGTTACAAACTTTGTTTTTAAGCAGTAAATTAGCAAAAAGTATGACAGCTATTCCTGCCTTGCCTTACGAATTTGGTGTAAAAGGCAA
>JAZNRV010000033.1:0-29908 GCA_045590855.1 Acutalibacteraceae bacterium
ATCCCCCCGCATAGCGGGGGATTATTACTAATTCAAATACTCATCAATGGCTTTGGCAGCGGTTTTTCCCGCACCCATGGCCGAAATCACCGTTGCTGCTCCGGTAACGGCATCGCCGCCGGCATACACGGCATTCCGCGATGTTAAACCATCTTCGTTTACCACAATGCCGCCCCGAGAGTTGACCGCTAAACCGTCGGTGGTGGATTTGATAAGGGGGTTGGGAGAAGTGCCGATGGACATGATGACCGTATCGACATCCAATGTAAACTCGCTGCCCTCAATCACAACGGGACGACGTCTGCCGCGTTCATCCGGTTCGCCAAGTTCCATTTTGACACAGGTCATGCCCGAAACAAACCCGTTTTTGGGGTCTTTGGCATCATTGGGATTATGGTAGCCGAGAATTTCGGTAGGGTTGCAAAGGAGCTTAAACTCAATGCCCTCCTCCATAGCGTGTTCCACCTCTTCCTTTCTGGCAGGGAGTTCGTCCATGGAACGACGGTACACGATGTATACCTTATCCGCGCCCAAGCGAAGTGCGGTTCGAGCGGCATCCATTGCCACGTTACCGCCACCGACAACGGCAACTTTGCCGCCTTTCATAATCGGTGTTTCGGGAGTGGCAAGATAGGATTTCATGAGATTGCTGCGCGTTAAAAATTCGTTGGCGGAATACACACCGTTTAACGCTTCGCCGGGGATGCCCATAAAATTGGGAAGTCCCGCGCCCGAGCCGATAAACACCGCCTCAAAACCCATTTCGAACAGTTCATCCACTGTCAGGGTTTTGCCGATAACGACGTTGGTTTCGATTTTGACACCGAGTTTTTGAAGTGTTTCGACTTCTTTTGCCACAATAGCTTTGGGAAGTCGGAATTCGGGGATACCGTACACCAAAACGCCACCGGCGGTATGAAGCACTTCAAAAACCGTTATATCATACCCTTTTTTGGCAAGGTCACCCGCGAGGGTGAGTCCCGAAGGACCCGAGCCGACCACGGCAACCTTGTGACCATTGCTTTGCGGGCGTACGGGTTCCTCTGTGCAAAACGTATTGTGCCAGTCGGCAACAAAGCGTTCGAGTCTGCCAATACCGACCGATTCGCCTTTGATGCCGCGCACACACTTAGATTCGCATTGCACCTCTTGCGGACACACTCTGCCGCAAACGGCGGGCAATGACGAGGATTTGGTGATGATTTGGTAGGCACCTTCAAAATCGCCTTCTTTGATTTTGCTGATAAAGGCGGGAATATGAATTTTGACAGGGCAACCCGAAACACACGGCATGTTTTTGCAATTAAGGCAACGCATGGCTTCGTCGACGGCTACCTGTTCGCTGTACCCTAAGGCAACTTCGTCAAAATTGTGCGCGCGAGCCATGGCCTCTTGCGTGGGCATGACGTTGCGGGTGGGTGACATGTTTGGTTTTGCCATGTTCAGCGCACCTCCCCTTTGAAAAGGTTGCAAGTTTCTTCGTACGCGTGACGTTCAAAGCCCGCATACATTCTGCCCCTTGACATGGCTTCGTCAAAATCGATTTCGTAGCCATTGAAATCGGGACCGTCAACACACGCGAATTTGGTTACCTTTTTACCGTCAACGTTCAAGGTGAGACGGCAACCGCCGCACATGCCTGTGCCGTCTATCATAATAGGGTTCATGGATACGGTAACGGGTGTGCCGAACGGGCGCGCCGTTTCGACCACGTATTTCATCATAATCAAAGGGCCAATGGTGATAATCGCATCGAATTGTTCGCCGTTTTCAAACATTTGTTTGAGCGGTAGGGTAACGTTGCCTTGCTCACCGTAAGAGCCGTCATCGGTCATGATTGTCAAGGTACTGCAGCACGCCTTAAATTCCTCTTCCAAGATAAGCAAATCTTTGTTTCGAAACCCGATGATACCGGTGACGTCGGCGCCCATCGCATGGAGTGCTTCGGCAATGGGCATGGCAATCGCGCAACCAACGCCGCCACCGACGATGCACACTTTTCTAAGTCCATCGAGGTGCGTTGCCACGCCGAGAGGACCGACAAAATCCTCAATTTGTTCGCCGACTTGCTTTGCCGAAAGTTTTTTTGTTGTTGCGCCAACCACCTGAAAAATAATCTTAACTGTGCCGTTTTCTTTGTCCACGCCGGCAACGGTAAGCGGAATACGTTCGCCGTTTTCATCCACGCGCAAAATGATAAACTGCCCCGGTTTGGCTTTGTTTGCGACCAAGGGTGCTTTGATTTGCAGTTGGATGACGGTGGGGTTGAGCACTTTCTTTTCAACAATCGTATACATGATATATCTCCATTCGGGAAAAGATGGTTACATAACCATTATCAAAAAGTCAGTATAGCACTTTTTTTGCGTAAAAGCAACCGTTTTCCAAAAAAAAAGATGCCCCGCGTACGGCTGTATGCGGGGCGGAGTGTTGTTACGCGTTCTTTTTGCGAAGGAAGAGAATGATGGCGGTGGCAATGGCTGCCACTGCAACAACCGCTGCGGCAACGATGAGCCATGTGTTTGACGGCGCGCTCGCATTTGCGGTGGCTTCTTTGATAAACCACAGTGAGCAATGGTTGGTAAGGAACACCAAGTTACCGTCTGCGGTTACCGTGCCGCTTCCCTCTTTGACGGCTTCGCCCGCTTCGTTGATGGTGTAGATGTCCACGGCTTTGTTGGCAAAAGCCGCGTCATCCACGCGAATACAAATCTCTACTTCACCGGGCAAGTCGCCATGATGTTCAAAACTAAAGGGGAAGAACGTTTCTTCGTTGTTAATTTCTTTTAGTACCGCTATATCTTCCACAGCGACTTCGCTTCCCAAGTTGATGGTGGTATCCAGCGCGGCGGCATCATCAACATTGGTTAATTTATCGGCTTTAAAACTCCATTGGTAATTTTGAGCTTGCAGTACCAACGTTTCGCCTTTTTGCACGGCATCGTGAAACACCTGTGCATCCACGGTGACTTGTTGCGACACATCCACCATAACGGTCGGTTGCGCTGCCGTGGTGTTGATAACGACGGTTGTCTCGGATTCTTGCTGCGTAGTGGAGTCTGCATCAAAAGACGTGGTCGTTGATTGTTCTTGCGCGGTAGTCATTTCGTCCGAAGGCAACACGGTGGTCGAGGACGAGGAAGGTTCGAGAGTGGTGGCAGCGGTCGATTTTGTCGCCGTTGTTTTGAGCGTGGTGTTTGCCTTGGTAGTGGTTGTTGTGGTGGCAGTCGTAGTGGTGGTCATTGTGGTTGTGGTCGTGGTGGGTTTGGCGCCGTAGGCAAGCGGGGCAAACTGTCAGCCTTTTTCTTTTTGCAGTTCGGCAAACACATTTTCCGTATCGGTGATATAGTTTTTCAGTTTGTCCATGCCCATCAGCACATACTCGCTGTGTATGGCTTTGCCGTTATCACCGAAGGTACAGTCGACACCGTACCATTTGCCATCCAGTTCCACCACGTTCCACGCGTGGTTGCCACCGGTGGCAATATAGCTTTTGTATCCCGCGCGTTCCATGAAGCGTTGGAACAAAAAGGTAAACGACGAACAAACTACGTTGGTGCGCACACCTGTCATCAAATCGTACACGCCGTTGATGATATCGTAACCGCTACCGGGCATTTCTTGAAAACCGTAGTCTACTTTTTTACAAATATATTCGGCAATGTAACGGATTTTTTGTTCTTTGCTGTACGAAGCTATATCGGAAAGCACGGCATCTAACATAGCATCGGCTTTTTGGAGTTCTTCTGCGGAATCAATATACGAAATCTCGATATCGCCATACTCTAAATCGTTTTCAAAATCGTGATGATACCCTGTCATACACACGGTACTGGGCGCGTATTGCTGATAGGTAAAGTACAAACCGTCCTGCGTATAGTCGAAATTATTGACGTTGCAATACCAGATATTATTGGTTTTATAATCGGGGAATTTGCTGTAATCAATATGCACCGGCACAGCGGTCATGCCGTTATCGATACCGTAGCGAGCGGCTTTGAAATAATCGTCTTTGCCGCCTAAATTATAATAGGTTTTCCCCTCGTATTCGATGGTGGGGATATTCAGTCCCGCCGCGGATACCGGCAAACAAAGCATCAACAGCATCACAAAAGTCAACAAAACGGCAACTACCTTTTTCATGTTCTTTCACACTCCAAAACACAGTTATTACTATATTTTTACTCATCATACCACAAATCGTCACGGTATACAAGGGAAATAAAGAAGGAGCTTTTATTTTATCAGCGGTGAGGGTGCAAGAAAAACCCAGGTTGCACCACGCCGTCGTGAGGTGCATACACTGAGTTGAGGTGAGTTTATGAAACAAAGACGTGTTTTTCCCAATGCAGTGGCGGATATCCGCGGCTCAGAAGTCTATCCCAATCTGAGTGGACAAGTACGATTCTATCAGCAGCGGCATTGCGTGCTGGTGGAGGCAAACGTACAAGGGTTACCTGCCAACAAGACAGGGTTTTTTGGCTTTCACATCCACGCAGGTGACAACTGCACGGGAGACGGCTTTCCCGACACGGGCAGTCATTACAACCCTACCGAGGCACCCCACCCCTCCCACGCGGGCGATTTGCCGCCCTTGCTGTCCTGCCACGGCAGCGCTTATATGACAGTAGCGACAGGTCGCTTTCACGTGGCGGATATTATTGGCCGCACAGTGGTCGTGCACGATATGGCGGACGATTTTAGCACCCAGCCTGCCGGCAATGCCGGCACAAAAATCGCCTGCGGTGTCATTCGCAAGGTGTGACATCGTTGATGCGAAGCATCACATCGTTGGGCGCAAGCCCACATCGTTTACGGCTTTTGCCGTAACATCGTTTGTGCGAAGCACAACATCGTTTTGTGTCCGCAAGCGGACAATGATGTTGACCTAACGGTCAAATAATGTTTGCGGTTACACCGCAAAACGATGTTGTGTCCTGCGGACACAAACACAAAAAGAAAAGACACGCTTTCGCGTGTCTTTTCTTTTTGGTGCCGGTGGCCGGACTCGAACCGGCACGCTGTCGCCAGCGGTGGATTTTGAGTCCACTACGTCTGCCAATTCCATCACACCGGCGTGTGGAACAAGGTGTATTATACACCGTGTTGCACCGATTGTCAAGCATGTTTTTGCTTTTTTAAAAAATTATTCTTTGGCTGCCAAATATTCCATGGCTTCTACGTATCCGTCGAAACCTTTTCCCGTAATGGTTTTCTCGCAAGCGGCCCTGACAAAGGAGTGTTTGCGAAATTCATCACGGTTATCCACATCCGACAAATGCACTTCCACGGTGGGAATAGATACCGCTTTTAACGCATCGAGCAGTGCTATGCTGGTGTGGGTGTAGGCGGCGGGATTGATGACAATGCCGTCCACTTTATCGAAATACGCTTTTTGGATTTCTTCCACCAGTGCGCCTTCGTAATTGGATTGGAATACCGCGACCGTAACGCCTAAACGTTCGGCGCACGCTTCGATGGTAGAAACCAAGTCAGCGTAGGTTTTGTTTCCGTAAATATCGGGTTCGCGGATGCCGAGCATGTTCAAATTGGGACCGTTTAAAACCAGTATTTTCACAGGTGTTTCCTCTCTTTCCTTAAAAAATCATCAAGGCCGGTAAGTACTGCCGCCAACGTTTGTTGTACGTTGTCATAAACCTCAACCTTGACGTCGGCTACCGCCTTATACAACGGTAAGCGTTGCTCGTACAAGGTTTTGACGGCGTCGCTGTTGTGAGAAAGCGGTCGACCCGCGGTGGCAAGTTTTTCGGGCGGTCTGTCCAAAAAAACGACCACGCCGTTTTGGCGCAGTGCCAAGCGATTTTCCTGCCGCAGTATGGCACCGCCGCCCGTGGCGATGATTTGACCGTTTTGTTGCCCCGCTTCGGCGACGGCGCGGCTTTCAACATCACGAAACGCCGCTTCGCCTTGTTTTTGGAATAATTGCGGAATGGTACAACCCGCCAGTTGTTCTGCCAGAGCATCGGTATCGGTTCCCTTTTTGCCGAGTTTTTGAGCAAGCAGGGGCATGAGCGTGCTTTTGCCGCTACCGGGCATGCCGACAAGTACCACGTTGCAAAAATCGCGTTCGATGGCGGCGACGGTGCTTTGCACCAACGAATCGGCAAACGGTTTGCGATGGAACAGTTCGGCGGCGCGTTTGCCTTGCGCGACCAGCATTTCCAAACCGTTGACGGCAATCAAGTCCCGTTGTTCGGCTTGCAGCAAAAGGGCAGTTTTGAGTGGATTATAAATAATATCCACCACCGCCTCGCACTGTTTGAACATTTCTAAATCCAACGGCGATTGCAAATTGTGCGGGTACATACCCACGGGAGTGGTATTGACAATCAGTTCGGCGTTAGCATGGCGGGACAAGTTTTGGTAGTTATCCTCGCCTGTGCGGGAGATGACCACCACTTGTCGTGCGCCCAAATCGCGCAGTACACAACACACCGTGACCGACGAACCACCGCTGCCGAGCACCAAGGCTTTTTTGCCGTGCACGGCGATGCGGTTTTGTTGCAACAGATAGGAAAAACCCGCGTAGTCGGTGTTGTATCCCCGCACGGCATCGTCATCAAAACAGATGGTGTTGACACTGCCGATACGCTGTGCGACTTCGTCAATTTCGGTGCAAAAGGGCATGACGTCCTTTTTGTACGGAATGGTAACGTTGATGGCGCGGTACGGGCAATGTGCAAAAAATGCGGCGAGGTCCTCTGGTTCTTTTTCGATTAAATCGTAGGGGTAGTCACCAAAGGCAGCATGAATCTGCGGGGACAAACTGTGCGCCAAGGTGCGACCGAGCAAACCGAAACGGTCCATTTATACCACCTCGGTGTAACTGCCCAAGTACCGAAAATCTTCGCACTCGGTTTGCAGTTGCGAAATGAGGCTGAAAAAGTTTTCGGAATACACGGGAACATCGATATCGAAATAGAACATGAATTCAAAATCTTTACCCGCTATGGGGCGGCTTTCTAACTTGTTTAGGTTAATACCCAGCGAATAGAATTTTGACATGACGTGGTACAGTGAGCCCGGTTTGTGCGGGACAACCATCATAAGGCTGGTGCGGTGAGCACCGGGATAGATTTCGGGTTGTTTGGAAATGCAGATAAACCGCGTGTAGTTATTATCTTCGTTAGCAATGGCGGTTTGCACGACTTTGAGCCCATACAATGCCGCACACGCGCCCGATGAAATGGCGGCAACGTCGTTGCGGTCACTTTGGGCAACCGCTTTGGCTGCCATGGCGGTGTTTTCGCATACGTGGATTTTGACGTTCGGCAACGTTTGCAAAAATTCGCTGCATTGTTGCAACGCTTGTTCGTGAGAATAGATATCGTGGATATCTTCCATGCGTGTTCCCGCTTTGGCAAGCAAAACGTGCGATACGTGAACACGCGTACTGCGCACAATGTGAAAGCGGTATTTGAGCATTAAATCGTAAATTTGGTTGACCGAGCCGGCGGTGCTGTTTTCGAGCGGTAAAATGCCGTAGCGGCACAGCCCCTTATCTACCGCGTGGAACACACCGTCAAAGGTATTGAGGAACATAATGCTGGGTGCGGTAAACAGTTTTTCGCACGCTTGTTGGGAATACGCACCCTCCACACCCTGACACGCAACAATAGCGCGTTCGGGGAACAGCGGGGCGGTTTGGGCAATGGCGGTTTTGATTTGCTCGGTCAAGTCACCGGGGGTGCCCAGCAAACGGTTTTGGTGCGAACGGCTCAAACCCAGAATGGTATGGTACAAAAGCCGCGTTTGCGATTCGTACTCCTCCCCTGCCAAGTCGGATACGCGTTCGAGCAGTTGCCGTTCCCGCGAGGGGTCGGTGACGGGTTTGCCGCTTTGCTGTTTGTACGCGGCAACTTTGCCCGAAACTGCCATGCGTTTTTTGAACAGTTCCACTAATTCTTTATCAATACTATCAATTTCTTCACGATATTGTTCAATACTCATTGGTTGACACTCCCTATTATACTATCCATAATGGCAATTGCCAGTGCGGATTCCACGCACGGTACGGCACGCGGGACAATGCACGGGTCGTGACGACCGTTTATTATCAGCTTTTGCGGCTGCATCGTTTGCAGATTGACACTTTGTTGTTCTTTGGCAATCGACGGCGTGGGTTTGATGGCAACACGGCAAACAAGCGGCATACCCGTGCTCAGTCCGCCCAAAATACCGCCGTGACGGTTGGTGATGGTTTTGATGGTGCCGTTTTCGACACAGTAAGCATCGTTATTTTGCGAGCCTGTCAACGTGGCAGCTTCAAAACCGTTGCCGAACTCAACACCTTTGACCGCGGGAATACCGAAAATCAAGGACGAAATGCGGTTTTCCAACCCATCAAACGGCGGATTACCGATGCCGACAGGCAATCCCACTGCCGCGACTTCAATCACCCCGCCGACCGAATCACCGTCGGCGCGCGCGGCGGCAATGCATTCTTGCATTGCCTGTTTGGCGGTTTCGGAAAAAACGGGAAAGGCATCGGTCAAAAACTGTTCTTTGCCCACGTTCACCGCATCAAACGGCGTGTCGGCAATACCGCCGATGGCGGCAATGTGTGCGCCGATATGAATGTTTTTGGTTTGCAGATATTGCAAGCAAAGCGCACCCGCAATGCAAAGCGGTGCCGTGAGTCTGCCCGAAAAATGACCGCCGCCGCGTACATCCCCAAAACCACCGTGACGCACATGCGCGGGGTAATCGGCGTGTGAGGGACGCGGACACTGTGCAATGTTTTGGTAATCTGCCGAGCGGGTATCGGTGTTGCGAATGATGGCACAAATCGGCGCACCGCAGGTGACACCGTCTACCAAACCACTGACAAATTCAGGTTTGTCCGCCTCTTTGCGGGCGGTGGCAAATGCCGCATTACCGGGAGCGCGACGCGCCAAATGTGCGTTCAAGGCCTCGAAATCCACGCGAAAACCCGCGGGGAAGCCGTCGATGACCACACCGATTGCCTCGGAATGGGATTGACCAAACAAGGTGATTTTTAAGTGGTTGCCCCAGATTGAGGACATACGCTCATCCCTTTCTGTTCGAAGTGTTTGAAAAAATCGGGGTACGATTTGTCGGCGGCGTTTGCGCCGAGAATCGTAACTTGCGTTTCACAAATCAACGAGGCGACTGCCGCCGCCATCGCAATGCGATGGTCATTGCACGCATCCACCGTGCCGCCGCGCAAATGCCCTGTACCATCAATGGTGAGTGAGTCGCTTGTGACGGTGGCATTGCCGCCCAAAGCGGTAATCATGTGGTACACACTTTGCAGGCGGTCACTTTCTTTATACGCCAAGCGGCGGGCGTTGAATATTTCCGTTTTGCCGTGAAGAGAAGCGGCAAGCACGGCTGCTATCGGTACCATATCGGGGATATCGGCGGCATCGATGCACAGCGGCTTGTTGCCGTTGCCGTCAATGGTGATGGCACCGTCTTTTTGACACACGGTGTAGCCCGCTTGTTGCAACAAGGTAAGAATATGGCGGTCACCTTGCGCGGAATCGTTTTTCAGTCCCGTGACAGTCAAATCCGTACTGTGCGAGATGGCCGCACCGACCAACCAAAAGGCTGAGTTGGACCAATCCCCCTCCGCCGTGACGGTACCGGGTGAGGTGTAAGAGCCTTGCACCAGAAAGATGTTTTCCTTTTCTTCCACCGTTACACCAAAACACCGAAGTGCTTGCACTGTTAATTGAACATACGGTGCAGATTCCATTTTGCCTGTTACCACAATGCGTACTTGTCTTCTAAGCAGGGGTGCTGCCATCAGCAAACCGCTGATAAACTGGGAACTGACACCGCCGTCGATGGTAAAGGTGTCCCCTTGCAACGTACCCGATACGGTAAGAGGAAACTCACCTGCTTTTGACAAGTGAGAACCGTTATCTGCCAGCAATTCATACAGCGGTGACAAAGGGCGGCTCCCCAGTCTGCCGCGACCGACAAACTCCCCACCGCCCGTGGCGGCAATCACAGGTAGTAAAAACCGCAAGGTCGAGCCGCTTTCCCCGCAATCGAGGAGTGGCATTTCTGTACGTTTTGGGTGTGGGGTGACGAGTAAGCGGTTGTTTTCTAACGTAATATCTGCCGTGTGTTGTAAGCAGCGAATCGTCGCTTCAATATCTTGTGACGTGGTGACATTTTCAATCACTGTGGGGGCATTGCTGTACGCGGCGCAAATGAGCAGACGATGCACCGCCGATTTGGAGGCAATGGCATTCACTGTTCCCGCAAGGGTTTTTCCGCTGACGACAACGTTCATAGCGCACAACCCCTTTGAATACACGCTTGCCATTCCGACAACGACAAAGCGTTGAGAGTACCTTGCCCCAGTTTTGGAACGGTGACGACCACTATGCCGTCGCTCACGCGTTTTTTGTCTGAAAGCGAGGCTTCAAACAATTCGTCGGGTGTAAACGCGCAACGTGTGGGCAAGCCGTTTTGGGTGAGCAATGTTTCCAAACGGTTGGCAAGTGCAGCTTCTGCCACCGCGCGCGTGATGGTTGACATACCGATGGCAATCGCACTGCCGTGCGAAATTTCAAAATCGCTGCATTTTTCCACCGCGTGACCCACCGTATGCCCAAAATTGAGCAATCCGCGCACACCGCTATCGCGTTCGTCTTGTTGCACGATATCGCGTTTGATGGTCACGCAACGCGCGATAATCTCGCTATTGTCAAGCGTTTCTTTTTCCAGTTGTTCAAACAAGTCGGCATCGCTCAGCATGCCGTATTTGATGACTTCTGCCATGCCGTCGGCATACACAGACGGTGACAAAGTGCTGAGCGTTGTGGGGTCGCACAGTACGAGCCACGGTTGATAAAACGCGCCAAGCAAATTTTTGCCTTGCGGTAAATTGACCGCGGTTTTTCCGCCGACAGAGGAGTCTACGCACGCCAGCAAGGTGGTGGGGATTTGCACAAAACCAATACCGCGCAAGTACGAGGCGGCGCAAAAACCACCCAAATCACCCACCACACCGCCGCCCAAGGCGACCAGCGCATCGCTGCGGGTAAAACCGTTTTCTGCTAAAAAGGCAATGATTTTTAGGTAGTTATCCACACTTTTGGAGGATTCGCCTGCGGATATGCGGTAGGTAAGCACCGAAAAACCTGCACTTTCCAGTGCTTTGCACACCGTTTGTTCGTACAAAGCGGCAACCGTTTCATCCGTGAGCAACAACAGTTTGTTGCCGCGAATCACCGCGGCGCATTCTTCCCCCGCGCGGGCGAGCAATCCGTCTTGTATGAGTACCGCATAGTGGCGGGAGACAGAAATATCAATGCGTTGCATGCTCACAGTCAATCCTTTCTTTTCGCTCGCTGCCATCGCGCAACAAGGCTTTGAGTTCTTCCTCGTCATTGTTGGCGAGTGCGGTGCGGTATTCGCTGAGTGTTTCTATTAACGTATCTATTTCGTATAACAAGTTATCGCGGTTAGCCAAAAACAATTCCGACCACATGCTGTCGTTGAGCCGCGCGACACGCGTTAAATCCTGATAACTGCCCGCCGAAAATCCGCGGTGTACCGCGGCGGTAGGACTTTTGACGTAGGCATTGGAAACCACGTGCGCCAGTTGCGAAGTAAACGCAATAATGCGGTCGTGTTCGGCAGGGGTAGTCACCGTAACCGAAGAAAAACCCATGGATTTGACAAACGCGCTCACGCGTTCGAGCAAGGCGATATCTTCGGTGTTTGGCGGGGTTAAAATCATAGAGGCGTTTTGATACAAATCAGCCGTGGCATATTTGATACCCGAACGGTGAAGTCCCGCCATGGGATGCCCGCCGATGAACGTAAAGCCATATTGTTTGGAAAGGGCAAAACCCACACCGCACGCTTCGCGTTTGATACCGCCGCAATCGAGTACCACCGTTTTTGAGGCAATGTGTGGTGCTGACTTCATAAGATAGTCGTTGTTGGCTTGCGGGTATGCCGCCAGTAACAGATAATCGCAGTTTTTGATGGTATCAAGCGTTAAATGGGCATCGGTTATGCCGCTGAGTTTGGCGTATTGTGCGGTGGCGGCATCGGTATCAAAACCGAGTACCGTGTGCGTTGTGTGGGCTTTGAGGGCTTTTGCGAGCGATGCGCCGATGAGCCCCAACCCTACGATACCGACTATCATGCGCGTATCGCCTCCTGCACACGGGATACCGCCTTGGCAACGTCGTCAAATTGTTCGGGAGTCAGCGACTGCGCACCATCGCACAACGCGCGGCCCGGGTCGTTATGCACTTCAATCATCAAGCCATCGGTGCCGGCGGCAACCGCCGCCATGGACATAGGTTTGACCAAACGGCTGAGCCCACCAGCATGGCTGGGGTCAACAATAACCGGCAAGTGTGAGAGTTCTTTGAGCATGGGAACCGCCGACAAGTCCAGCGTGTTGCGGGTGTACGTTTCGAACGTGCGGATGCCGCGTTCGCACAAAATAATTTGTTCATTGCCGCCCGCCATAATATATTCCGCACTCATGAGCCATTCTTTCATGGTACTGGCAAGACCGCGTTTGAGCAATATCGGTTTGTTGATTTTGCCGAGTTCTTTGAGCAGTTCAAAGTTTTGCATGTTGCGCGCGCCGACTTGGATTAAGTCCACATCTTCAAACAAAGGCAGGTGCGAAGCACTCATGATTTCGGTCACAATCGGCATACCCGTTTCCGCCTTGGCAAGTTTGAGGAGTTCCAAACCCTCGGCTTTGAGACCTTGGAAATCGTAGGGCGAGGTGCGCGGTTTGAATGCGCCGCCACGAAGCAACGAAGCACCCGATGCTTTGACACGGCGCGCGACTTCCACGATTTGCTCGCGCGATTCCACCGAACACGGACCCGCAATAATCGCAAAATGGCCGCCGCCGATTTTGACACCGCTGACATCCACCACCGTGTCTTTGGGATGGAATTTGCGGTTGGCGTTTTTGAACGGTTCGCTGATGCGGGTAACGCGTTCCACAATCTCTAAATTTTGCAACAATTCCATATCCACGTGGGTGGTATCCCCCACCAAACCCAATACAATGTGGTTTTCACCGCGGGAGATATGAACGGTAACGTTTTGTGTTTGCAACCATTCGATTAAATTTTGGAGTTGTTCTTCCTCCACGTTTTGTTTGACAACGGCAATCATAATCATTTCTCCTTTACACAATAAAAAACGACCCGCAGCTTTTTACTGCGAGTCGTTAAAGACTTATGTTAAAAGACCTCTTTGTCCTTTAATCATTGGCAGCAAAAAGCGCTTCTACTTTTGTTAAAAAAGTAAAAGTAAAAGTAATACACGTATTGAGCTGCACAAATAATCGTTTTCATAAATAACACCTTGTCAGTTATCGTAGCACACAATTTTTGGTTTGTCAAATATTTTTTACCATTTCGGCAAAACAACTTGATGGTCGCTTTTGTCGGTAACCGAGTAGTAATGCCGCAAGATTTGAACGTAGGTCCAGCCCTCTTCGTTGGCGTAACCCACCGCGCCCATTTGGCTTAACCCCACACCGTGACCGTAGCCTTGCGTGGTAATGGTGACGGTTTGTGTGGCGGCATCGTACGACGTGCGGAACGCGTGGGAACGAAGTCCCAAAATAGTGCGCATTTGGTGACCTGTGATTACTTTTTTGTTGCCGTTTGCATCCAAATAATAAAAGTTCGTGTGGTAAACCGCGTTCCACGCATCGCCCTCGCCGGCACTGCCGTCGCCGTCGTAAGAGAGTGCACGAAGCGGTAGCACAGCATTGTCGGTGGTGAACTGTTCTTCGGGCATGGTGGCATTGGGATTTTGGGCTTTTACCCAGGCGCGCACCTTTTCGTACAACGCATCGCGCGTGAGCGTGACGGTGTTGACAAAGTTGCCGGGGCCACGGTATTTGGCGTAGGTCAGGGCATCGTCGTATTTGCTGACAACGCTTTGCACGTACGGCAAATTCGCCGTCCACACGCGGTGGCACGAAGAGGTGTACCCGCCCGATGCCGCGGAATACGGCGTGTAGCAAAACATTTGCGAAAGGCTACCCTTGCTCAAATCCAACAATTTGACACCGACAACTTCGCCGACGGCATCGTAAATCTTTTTATCCGTTTTGTTGGACAGATTAAGCGTTTTGAACGTATAGGGGTATACACCGCCACCCGCACAATACCGTAAGATATACGTGTACGAAGCCACGGCTTGGGCTTTTTGTGCTTCGGTGGAATTGACCATGGCACTGGCAGAACCGAGTTCCACTTTGACGATATGTGTGAGCAGGCGTTGCAGTTGTTCCTTGGTTTTCGGACGGATAATACCGTTTTCGTCGGTGCAATCGGCCAAAACCTCATCCTTTATGCCTGTGTTTTTGACAGCTACCAGCGACAAAAAGTCTTGTTCGGCAATTGTACCCGCCACTGTACCTTGTTCCGCACCGGCAGGGGGTGGCGTGACAGGTGTTGCCGTTGTGGTAGTTGTGGGAACCGTGGTCACCTGCGTTGTTGTTTCGGTCGTTGTGGTAGTCGGTTTTTTTGTGGTGGTTGTCGTGGTGGTTGTCGTAGTAACCGTTGGCTTAGACGAAGTGGTCGTTTCCGCCGTGGTCGTAGTGGTCGTTGATTCGGTCGTGGCAGTCGTTGTTTCGGTTGTTGTGGTCATTGCTTCGCCCGTGGTGGTCGTCGATTCGGTCGTGGTGGCATCTTGTTGTGCCAACCACCCTTTGGGCATGTGTACGCTGCGATTCACCCGTGCTTTGGAAAGGTCGTTTTCGCGCGATTCACCGGTACGAACTTTGCGCGCCGCCACAACCACACGCGCACCTTCGTATCCATAGTCAATCGTGGTGGTAAGCAACAATAAGCGGTCACCTTCCATCACGTCAACCGGTGTATCGAACAACGAACGCATCCGAATTTGCGTGATGTGGTACAGAAAATCTTCTTCGTCTTCAAACGTGGCGTTATCGTAATCGAATTCTTCTTTATCGGTATCGTCCACCAACATGACCGCAAAAATCTTGTAGTGGTTTTCTTGGTAAAGGGTGCTCATGTTTAACGTGGCGTGTTCGCGCAGAAAGTTCATTTGTGTATAGTTTTCGAGCGCGGAGAACATTTGCCCGTCACCCAAATTGTTGCCAAACACCGTGACGGTTTGCGGGGTAAGACCCGCTTCGAAACGCACACCGCCGGCAACATACGGTACCCCGTAAGAGGAGGATTTGCCGTAAAAATCGTGCGATTGGTAATAGTCAAAGGACGGTTCTTCCATGACGGGATAGTTAATGCGCGTACCCGCCACGGTAAGCCAACCGCGAATGTCGTCGTTGCCTTGGTACAACGACATAAACTGCGTTAAAATTCCCGCAGGATAGTCGACCGACGGGTTTTCTGTCGGTTGACTGTCAGTATAAATTGCCAACAGTTCGTTAAACCGTTGCTCGTTACGGTACGGGACGTAAAGTTGCGTGTATGCAAAAAACACGGCGGCAATCAACAGTACCAATATTGCAGACAGCCATTGCCAAAACCGAGCGCGGCGTTTGGCTTTGGAAACTGTGGGAACGACCGTGCGTTCGACCGGCGGTAGTTGTTCCCACAACTGACCACCCGCCATAACACCGGGTAACGCTTCCAAATAACGGCGCGTCATATCCAGTGCGTACGACGTCGCAATGTGACGGATATGCTCACGGTCTTCATCGTTATGACCTGCCAAAATCTTTTTAACCCATACCCGCTTTTCGTCCGCCAAGGCAACGTACACGGTACCGACGGCTTTGCCTTCGCTGGTTTCGGGACCCGCCACACCGGTAATGCCGATGCCGATATCGGCTTTTCCCACCAAGCGAGCACCGTTGGCCATGGCTCCCGCCGTTTCGGGGGAAACGGCACCTTTTTCTTCCAAAATGATTTCGTCAACGCCAAGTACTTGGTGCTTGATTTCTTTGGAATAGGCGGCAACACCGCATTCGAACACGCGTGAAGCACCCGAAACCTCGGTCAGTTTTCCCGAAAGAATGCCCGCGGTACACGATTCGGCGGTGGCGATTTTCATGTTGTTTTCCGAAAGCAACGTAACGACACGTTTGGAAAGATTGCCCGCGTCTACACCGTACACGGCATTGCCCAAACGGTCACAAATTTCGGCGATAATCGGTTCGCACATGGCATCCGCCTCATCTTTGGTAGCGGCTTTGGCGGTGACACGAACAATCACTTCGCCTTCTTTGGCATAGGGCGCTACCGTGGGGTTGCTGTTCGCCATCAAATCTTGCAAACGTTCCCCAATGGCGGATTCGGCAATGCCGAACACACCGATAATGTGGGAATAAATTGTACCTCCCGAACATTGCGACAAGTACGGGGCGACGTATTCCGTAAACATCAAGGTCAGTTCATACGGCGGACCGGGCAACAAAATGACGTGCTTGCCGTCTTTTTGTACAACGCAACCGGGCGCGGTGCCGCGGTCGTTGGGCAGCACGGTACACCCTTGCGGTAACAACGCTTGTTTGCGGTTGTTTTCGGTGTATTCTTTGCCGGTACTGGCAAAATATTCTTGAATGCGCCCTAAACTTTCCTCGTGCAATTCGAGCGGCAAGCCCAAAACTTCGGCCGCCACCTCACGCGTGACATCGTCTTCCGTGGGACCGAGCCCCCCTGTCAAAATGACCATGTCACACCGCGAAAGCGCGGTTTTTAGGGTTTGTTGTAAACGTTCCTTGTTGTCGCCTACCGTGGATTGATACAAAATATCAATCCCGTAAGCGGCAAGCTCACGCGACAAAAACTGACTGTTGGAATTGAGAATATCCCCGAGTAGCAGTTCGGTTCCGACCGAAATAATTTCCGCATTCATGGTTTTCACCTCTGGTTGTCAGATTTTTCGATATCGTACTCTTGCAACGGCTTCTTCTATGAGTTCGTCTACCGCGAGTGCCGCTTCCGCCGCTTGTAGTTCCTCGATGCGGGGGCGGGTGCGCGGGTGGCGCGGGGTAAACACCGTACAGCAATCTTCGTACGGTTGAATGGAAATGTCAAACGTGTCAATGCGCCGCGAAATCGCGATGATTTCTTCTTTGTCCATGCCGATAACGGGGCGCAAAACGGGCAAATCGGCTACCGCGTCGGTACAAACAAGCGCGGGGAGCGTTTGGCTGGCAACTTGCCCCACGCTTTCCCCCGTAATCAGTGCACAGCATTCGTTTTGCTGTGCTAAGCGCGTGGCAATGCGCATCATAAAACGGCGCATTATCAAGGTGAACAGTTCTTCGGGGCAATGTTTGCCGATTTCTTCTTGAATGTGCGTAAACGGGACAATAGCAAGTGACATGCGCCCCGCGTATTCGCCCACCTTTTCGAGCAAGGAAACCACTTTCATTTCCGCGCGCTCGCTGGTGTATGGCGGGGAAGCAAAATGAACACCAAAAAGCGAAATGCCGCGTTTTGCCATCATGTACGCGGCAACGGGGGAATCGATACCGCCCGAAATCAAAATGGCGGCTTTTCCACCCGTACCCACCGGCATACCGCCCGCACCTTGTTGTTGCGGTCCATGAATGTAGGCACCAAAATCGCGTACCTCCACCCAAACGGTGACCTCGGGGGTGTGAACGTCTACCGTCAGGTGCGGGAACGCTTGAAGCAATGCGCCGCCCACTTCGGCACAAATTTGCGGGGATGTCAGCGGGAATTGCTTATCCGCGCGTTTGGCTTCCACCTTGAAAGTGCGCGCCGCAGAAAGCGACGGTGCCAAATATTCTGCCGCTGCCGCTTTGATGGCATCCAAATCCTTTTCCACCACGCACGCGCGGGAAAAGGCGGAAATGCCAAACACCTTGGCAACACAGTCGCTGACAGTATCCCAATCGGTTACCTCGTCACGCGGTTCAATATACACGGTGGATTGCGCTTTGCGGAACGTAAAATTCCCCACCGCACGTAAACGATGGCGCAAGTTTTTGAGCAATACTTCTTCAAACGTACTGCGGTTTAAACCTTTGAGCGCCAATTCGCCGTTTTTTATCAGAATAATTTCATTCATTTATTCTACCCTCTCGTCTGTAATTTTTTAGGTCAGCAAAGTTCAATACCAACAACACCGTATTTATTCTGCTCTTCCAAAGAATAATATTGTTCCATATCAGATGGCTTTGCATTGTCAACATTTTCAGTTGTGTATCCACATTTTAGAAGAGGTAACGATTTGTATAATTCTTCGAAACTATCAAAGCGATGCAATTTCACAACCAATGTATCGAAGGTTTCTCCGGAAGTATTATTGGTAAAGACAACTTTATCCCCTATTTTGATTTGCTGACGTTTCTCATCAAACAAGCGACATTCGATTGTTTTTTCTCCACTCTTAATCATTTCAAATGGAACGGGGTTTAGTTTCATATTGTGTTTCATTTGGCAATTATCCTAACACTTTTAACTCAACTATTTTTTGCCTTAACAGTAGTAATAGAAGCAATGAGTTTTCTTCTTATAGTTCCACATTTATTTAAAAGCTTTTTATAGGTAGTTTCATCAATACTGTTAATTTTGAAAAGTATTTCAAGCCAATATTCGGTTTCATAACATTCTTTTAATGCAATTTCCATTTTACTGATAAAATCCAACTTACTTTGAGCATATTTTGCTTCGTGCGAATTTGCACCTATTGAAGAACATGAGCGTAATAATTGTTTTAGAAAAAGCGCTCGTTCTTTAATATCATCACATATGGCGGTTATTTCAACGGTTAATTCAATTGCCATTTCTTTAATCGTTTTTTCTGCCATCTTTTATCTCCTTTTGCGATATACTCGCTTTGCTCGTGCGATATATTTGTTTACCAAATGCGATATAACTTCACTTCGTTCGTTGCGATATAATATAAATTCCTATCCGTGTCCCGAAGGGGCATATCGCATCGAAGATATATCGCATACGGAGTATATATCGCAAATTCCGTTAGGAATTTATATCGCTGTGTATCTTTGCAAAGCAAAGATACACGTTCAACGATATTCTTCGGGTAATTCTTTTTTGGTCGCGACGTACCACATTTTGGGCATTAACACATCGTCGTTGCGAATGGTTTTGGTGGTATCCACCGCGGGGTCTTCCCCCTCGCGCACGCGGCGCGCGACAATAACGGTGCGGCCGTCGGTTAATTTGGTTTCGCGTTTGTTGGAGCAAGTTGACAAGGTGATAATTTCATCGGTTTTTTGGACATCCACGTCACCGAAATCAAACAGCGAACGACGACGAATTTCTTCGGTAAATTCCAAAAACGAATTATCGGTGAATTTGGTGCGCAGGTAGTTGAACATTTTTTCTTCTTTGTTTGCCGCGTTGATAATCATAACGGCAAATACTTTGTAGGTCCGTTGTTCCCCGTACCACGTATCCAACGTCAGCGTGGTCAGGCGGCGCGCATAGTTCACGTTGCCCGTTGCGAGCAAATTAAAATGAGAAAACATAAGCCCACTGTTTAAGTTGTGTCCGTAAATAATCAGATTACGGTTTGTGGCATCCGCCGACAAGTCGTTGCGGTAATCGAAGTACAATGTTCCCGCTTTTTCGGGTTGTTTTAAATAGTTTCTGCTTAAATAAAAGTCATTATCTGCCGCTTGTACCACGGGGTTATCAATAGCGCCGTTGAACAAATCGTCCCCCGTGGTGGCAAAGGTAAGCCACGCTTTGATATCTTGATTGCGGCGATAAAGCGAGTAAAAAGACTCGTCCATTTCCTCGGGGTAAACAACGGGGGCGTCCTCCCCCGCGTCGGGTGTTTGCGGTGTTTCATTTTGTTCGGTGTGGTACCAATCTTGCGCTTGTTGCGTGATTTTTTGCGTGTGATAGGGTTGCAGCAACAAATCGTCAATCAAATACCCCGCACAACCGATAAACACCACCAAAGCCAGCAAAAACGACAGTTTGCGAATCCATTCGCGTTTGCTGTCGCCACCGACGGGAATGATGGTTTTGAGAAATTGAAAGACTTTGTTCATCCGTTTATTTTCTCCTTTGTAACGTGGCGGTGGCTTCTTTCAGTGCCGCCACCAAGGCGTGTATCTCCTCTTTTTGGTTGTGATACGAAAAACTGATGCGCAACGAACTGTCAATTTCGCGTTCGGGCAAACCCAAAGCGGTGAGAACGGGGCTGCGTTTGCCTTTGGAACACGCCGACCCGCCCGAAACAAAAATCCCGCGCGATGCCAAAAAGTGTACCAACGTTTCACTGCGAAATCCCAAAAGCGAAAAGTTGACAATGTACGGTACGCAGTTTGCAGGCAAGTGCAAGCGTACATCGGGTAACGCTTCCAGTTCCGAAAGCAAAGTTTGGCGCAATTCGGTGTAGTGTTTTTCTTGTTGGGCAAAAGAGGCTACCTCTGCCGCGGCGGCACCAAAGCCGACAATGGCAGGGACCGGCTCGGTACCCGAGCGCAAACCGCGTTCTTGCCCGCCGCCGAGTGCGCGGGGCAACAAACGGACACTTTTGCGAACATACAGCGCGCCCACCCCTTTGGGGCCGTGCAGTTTGTGACCGCTGACAGAAAGCATGTCCACACCCCAGCGTTCGGCAAACAACGGCAGTTTACCCGCGGCTTGCACGCAGTCGGTATGAAACAACGCCCCCGGTGAGCATCGTTTGACCGCCGACGCCATGGCGGGAATATCAAAACGGGCGCCCGTTTCGTTGTTGACGGCCATGATGCTGACGAGCGTGGTGTCGGCACTGCAAGCGTTTGCCACTTGTTCGGGTGTGACAACGCCATTTTCATTAGGGACAAGGCGCACAACCGACCAGCCTTGTTTTTCCAGTTCATCAAAGCACGCCGACACCGACGGATGTTCCACCGCGGTGGTGACCGCCACGTGCGGACAACGGTTTTTTGCCGCCGCACCGCCCAAGATGGCCAAGTTATTCGCCTCGGTCCCGCTGCCGGTGAAAACCACTTGGTCAGCCGAAGCACCTATCAGCCGTGCGACGGCACCCCGCGCGGCAGTGACGGCAGACTCTGCCTCGACACCCAAGGTGTGCAACGAGGAGGGATTGCCGTACCCTTGTGTCATGACCTGCACCATCGCCTGAGCCACCGACGGCAAAACGGCGGTGGTAGCGCTGTTATCCAAATAAATCACGGCAAATCCCCCTTCCAATAAGCAATAATTATATACAGTATAGCATACTTTTTGAAAAGATACAACCCTCTGCAAAAAGGGAGCATCTTTGACTGCACAAGTACAAAAATGGGAGCAGATTTCTCTGCCCCCAAAAACTTGTTATATGTTAGTTGGATTTTAACATTATTGTGCAAACCGAGTTGAATAAAAACCATCAAAATTCGATGCTTATATGGGTTTTAAGCGGTTTGCTTAATTCTTTTTCTGTTATCCCTTAACGCTTTTTGTAAACAATCAATTTACTTAACAGGTAATTCATAATAATAACAATAATTTGAAATACTGTTTTTACGAGAAACGAGTTCAAGGAGTATACAGTGACAAAGATATGAACACCTACAAATTCAATTAGCATTGTCAACAGTCGCGAGAGCAAAAAAGTTAAAAATTCCTTGATACGGTCTATAATTGTAAGTCCTTTTGTTTCAAAGACAAAGTATGTGTTAACAAAATAAGCGAAAACTAATGCAATAACAATTGATAAGGAGTTACATAAATCAACACTCCACTCTGTTATTATGGACAACATAGCGAAGCTAACCATGTTTGCCATTACTGTTAGTCCACCAAAAAATACATACCGGACGATTAAGTTATTCTTTAGTTTCGCAATAAATTTCTTCATACCTTCTCTTATCTAAACCCCTACTATCTCGTTAACTGATTATCATAAAATGTATCAACCGCAACGCTGTCCAGCACAACTCCTTTGCTCTTATCAAGCAGTACGATATTAAGTCCGCGAAGATTAAGGGCACAGTCCCTTCCATTAATTGTGATAGATGCACAGTTATCGTATCCGTATCCACTACTAACAATCTCTATTTGTTCATTATTGGACACTAGCAAATGTGATAATGTGGCTTCTGCCATCTCTTCATGGATTACCTTTCCATCATCAACAACTGCAACATACGCATTCCGGTAGCCTTCTTTGAGGTCAAACTCCAATCCCGCCTTTTTCATGACAGCAACAATTTCATCCGTCAACGCGGAACTGGCCTCGTCCTTTGCTGCAATGATGATCATCACATCATCCAATTTTTGGGCTTCTTCCATGAAATCACGAAGCGTTTGAGTGGCTAAGACACCATTATTCACCTTATAATAGATGGACTGTGTTTTATGGATTTTACCTGTTGGATCCATAGAAACCTGTGGATCATAATGAATTGGATTCATGCCAATATCGTACAAGGTAAAAATTTGTCCCCGAAAATTATAATTAAAATGCTGGTCGTAACAGCTTACACTGATGTCATATTCCTCTGCCAACATTTGAAGTCTCTTGAGTTCATAACGCGCATCCTTGTACTCTTCAAACAACTCGTCCGTTTTAACAAGATTGGGGGAAATATTAACTAGCAAGAGGGCTGACAGAACACCGGCACCAAAAGACCTCATTTGGAAGCTTTGCGGCGTGCGATTGGATTTTTCAAACAGATACATCATCGCACATACCGGTATATATAATGGGGCAACACAGTATCTAGCCCAAGATAATCCCGGAACAACGATCACCGCAAAAATTCCTGTTGCCAGAAAGATTTCCGCAATTCTACAAATTTTCGGTTTTGTTTTTCGGTAATCCACATACGCAATAACCAGAACAACTATGCTGACTAGAAGAATTCCGCTAAACAGCATTCCCCAGCCGCCAATGGAAGTATCATAGCCTTTTGCATAATGGATTTCTTCTGCAGCAAAGGTCAACGGAAGTTTTTCTTCCGTAATTCCTGTTCTGGAAAATAGGGAAGTGATAAACCTGGACAGGTTTGACATCTCTTTGTATTTTCCCGGCATCAGAGATGTGATAATCTCATTCGACCCATCACCAAAGATGGAGTAAAAGGGATTTCTGTGACGAATCGTGTTCACAACATAGGAAGTTGCTCCATTGAACAAGCAGCCAGACAAGACCGAAATCGCAAACAGGTAAAAACGGCTGAACAAAATCTTTTTACCTGTTTTGGAAATACCTTCCCGAATCTTTGTAACAACCCAGTAGACAAAAAGGCTTGCGCATGGTATGGCAAAATAAATAACTCCACTAAACTTTGTGTTGAACCCGATGTTAATTGTCGAAAATATAAGAAAATAGCTGACCGAAATGTATTTTCCTCTTTCGAAAAATGTTAGATACAGGCATCCCATAATGCACAACAACACCATATGCCATAGGAACGCATCATTGTATTGTGTAAACATCTGTGACAGCATAACAGGATGGATTGATAAAAACAACGCACAGAGCGCCGCCTGAATTCTGGTAAGCCCCACTGCACGGTGGATTAATTCATAAGAAATTAATAATGTCGCCACTCCCCCCAACAGGTTAAATGACTTCGCAGACTCAATATTATTTGTAAAAACATATACGCACGCGCCCCATATTTCCGTTCCCTTTGGGTACGCGTCTAAGTAATTGGAATCAAAATCTGACAACAATGGAAAATTATTGTCAGCAAAACTGTAAAATGTTTCGTATAATGGATTCCATCCGTATTTTAGGAATCCGGTCATTACTTTATGGTATGCGTTTCCATCCCACGACCAATCAAATGTATAGCAATTCAGCACCACCGCAAAGACCGTCACAGCAATTCCAACACCGATACAGATCAGTGTTGCTTTCCATGTTCTCCCTGAAAGGAAGTAACAAACCGCCATACTGCACAAAACAGCAATCGGAATATTTGCAATTGTAATGGAAATCCGGAAGAAAAACAACAGTGTTGTTACGGAAATGGTAAACAGAAGCAGGCTCAACAAAAAAACACCAATCAGCATTGGTTGCCGCACCGCTGACTCTCTATTTTTTATCATGTTGCGACTCATCCTTTCTTGGCCACGGGTTTATGCGGTCACCGCAAACAAGAAATGCCTCTTGAGCAATTTCCGCCATCGGTGCGTCACTTACAGAATCCGAGTAGAACTTTTCAACTACACCATTCGGATAATGTTCGCAAAAACGTCTGACCTTCTCTTCACCCTTACAATTGCGTCCCAAGATTTTTCCAGTATTGATATCCATCTCCGTTGCAATCGGGCTGGGAATGCCCAACTCCCTACAAATCGGCGTTAGCAGAAATTCAGGAGAGGCAGAAATAATAACATCAGATTCTTGCCTCTGTGCTAAATAAAAGCGTTTTATCTTTTTTCTGTGAATAGACCAAAAGGACTTAATAACGTTTTCAGCATCTGGCATCTTAGGCAAAAAACAGAAAAACTTCTCTTTCATAGTCTTTGTATCACATTTTCCCAATAGTTTCATGACAATTCCACATAATTGGCTTGGCAAGCATGATACAATTGCAAAACATCTCGAGAGACAGTAAAGATAAAAATCTATTGAACAATCACCGTTATATATTGTTTTATCAAAATCATAAACATTCATTGTTAGAAATCCTTATGTATATAAAATGACAAACATCGTTATCAAATAAACACTGCATAACACGAGAAGAACTTTATCACGGAGAAGCACTTCCACGGGATCTCCATCTGACTCCCCTTCAATATTCATGCTATACTTCATTGTAATCAGCAGCACCAACGGCACGGTCAGAATAAGGCTGCTGTCTCCTGCCGGATCGGATGCTTTATCCATACTCCATAAAGCATAAAAAACATTTGTCAGTGCCAAACACATATACATATTTTTGTCCAGAAAATTCACAGGATATTCCTTGAGCACTTTTCTGGTTTCCCCATTTCCAATCTTCTTGAGTTCGTTGCGACGCTTTCCTAATGCGAAATAGAAAGACACGGCAAGAACTGTCAAGTACAGCCAATTGGAAATGGTGATTTCCACTACAAAGGCGCCATATAGAATTCGAATCAAAAATCCTGCAACCAGTATAGTAATATCCACAATGGGAATGTTTTTTAACCCAAAGCTGTATGCCAAATTCAGCACTAAATACAATAGCAACAATAATGTAGGGATAACGCGAAAAGTAATGCTATTACATATAATGGCTAGGACCAAAAGCACCACGACCATTTTCCAAGCATTTTTGACAGATACTGTCCCAGCAGCAATCGGACGCTTGCTTTTTATTGGATGCTTTCGGTCTTTCTCTCGGTCGCGAATGTCATTGATGATATATACAACTGAGGAAACCATACAAAAGGCAATAAAGGCGACAATGCCTGTGGTCAGCTTTTCAATGTTGAATAGCTGACCACTGCAAGCCAACGCAGCAAATACAAGAAAATTTTTGACATAGTGACGAACACGCATCAACTTAAAATATTGTTTCATGCGGTTACCTCCTTACACTGGATAATGGGTAATTTCAAAATCAATCATTTACATAATCGAGTCAGCAAAAAAATTCTTGTTAATATTATTAAAACTGTTGAAAAGTTAATTTTTTGCATCGATTCACCCAAAAAGTTTTCTTCTCTCTGTAAAAATTCCATAATTTTCTTTATTATAGCATGTTACCCGTATTTTTTCAATATAAAATCACTCCTTCTATGTGAAAATAGTGCAAAAGGAGGGCGAATTTGGCAATTTGCTCAATTGACAAATTTTGTTTTTTAGTCTTTTAATTTGTGAAAAAACGTGATACAATAGTATCAATCTGCAAAAACGGAGGACAAGCATGTTAGAACTTAAACATATTGATTACACCGTCGAAACAGAAGACGGACAAAAAGATATTTTAAAAGACGTCAGCTTGACGATTGACGAACGGTTTGTGGCGATTACCGGTCCCAACGGCGGCGGAAAATCCACCCTTGCCAAAGTGATTGCGGGGATTTTGACACCCACAAACGGTTCGATTTTGCTGGATGGTGAAGACATTACCTCGCTTAGCATTACCGAACGCGCAAACCGTGGAATCAGTTTTGCGTTTCAGCAACCGGTCCGTTTTAAGGGCATTACGGTACGCGATTTGTTGTCGCTTGCCGCGGGCAAGAAAATGTCGGTGACCGAAGCGTGCGCCTATTTGTCCGAGGTGGGTTTGTGTGCGAAAGATTACATCAACCGTGAAATCAACGGCAGTTTATCGGGCGGCGAACTCAAACGCATTGAAATTGCGACCGTGATGGTGCGCGGAACGCGCGTGACGGTGTTTGACGAGCCCGAAGCCGGCATTGATTTGTGGAGTTTTCAAAACCTCATTCGCGTGTTCGAAAACATGCACGAAAAAGAAGGCGGTTCTATTTTGATTATTTCGCACCAAGAACGCATTTTGAACATTGCGGACAAAATTGTTGTGATTGCGGGCGGCGAGATTACCGACGTTGGCACACCCGCCACCATTTTGCCGCGGTTGCTGGACAAGGCAGGAACCTGCCAAGCGTTAACAGAAAAGTTGGTGTAAACTTATGAATACGATTGAAAAAACGTTATTGGAAGCCGTGGCGGATTTGCACGACGTTCCCGAAGGGGCGTACAACATCCGCGCAAACGGCGAAGCGGCGGGGCGCGCCACCACCGCTAACATTGATATTGTGACCAAAACCGACAAAGCGGGTATTGATATTCGCATTAAACCGAACACCAAAAACGAAAGTGTTCACATTCCCGTGATTATCAGCAAAGCGGGGTTGCAAGAACTGGTTTACAACGACTTCTTTGTTGGTGACAATGCCGACGTTACCATTGTGGCGGGGTGCGGGATTCACAACAGCGGTGACGAAGAATCGCGTCACGACGGTGTGCACACGTTTTACGTGGGCAAAAACGCCAAAGTGCGGTATGTGGAAAAGCACTACGGCGACGGTGACGGCAACGGCAAGCGCGTGATGAATCCGCAAACGGTGATTGTGCTCGAAGAAGGCGCCGTAATGGAACTGGAAACCACGCAAATCAAAGGGGTGGATTCTACCAGCCGTGTAACCGATGCCAAGGTGGCAGACGGGGCTTCGCTTGTCATTCGCGAAAAGCTGATGACACACGGTGACCAGTTTGCCGAAACCGATTTTACCGTCGAACTAAACGGCGAAGATTCCTCGGCTAACGTAATTTCGCGTTCGGTGGCAAAAGACCGTTCCAAGCAACGGTTTGTTTCGCGGATTCACGGCAACAACCGTTGCAACGGTCACACGGAATGCGATGCCATTTTGATGGACGATGCCAGCGTGTGCGCTATCCCCGAAATTGTTGCCAACCACTTGGACGCTTCGCTGATTCACGAAGCGGCTATCGGCAAAATTGCGGGCGAACAACTGATTAAATTGATGACGTTGGGGCTCACCGAGCAACAAGCCGAAGAAGAAATTATCAACGGATTCTTAAAGTGATTACAAACAAAAAAGAGAAGATTTCGCGTTGCGAAATCTTCTCTTTTATTTTTACGAATCTGCCGAGACGGATTGTAACACAAGTCCGTCGTCGGTACGCTCTACTTTGTACCACTGGGAATATTTTGCCATTTTTTCGGTGGGTTCAATGGCGTTGCCGCGTTCGTCGTACTGAATATCGTTGTTGGATACGTACGCGACTTTAACGGTGTAGGTATCTTTTTTTGTTTTGATTTTGCCGAGCACCGGCGTATATCCCGACGTGTTAAGGGTAAGCGGAATGTAATAGCTTTTTTTGTCAGCAACGTATTCCATATCCCCTACTGTACGGTGCGAAAGCGCCGCTTTGCCAAACAAGGCGGCATAGGATTCTTCCACCACCGTTTGCGGTACAATCATACGAAACAGTGTTTGTTCGAGTTCGTAGGTACAATTTTCATCCTTTTCGCGCAGTTGGCGAATGCGTTCTGCCTCGGTCACGCGAAAGGCGGCTGCCAGCAACAGCGAATCGGAATCTTTGGCGGTTTCGACGCTTTCAAAATCCGAGGGGCAAAATTGCATGACGGGTTCCAAAAAAGTGTACAGTTCTTCCCGCAAGGGCGTATCATCGCCCCAGCGAATTACCAAGCGTACCGCACCCACAAGCAACGAAATACACCCGATAAAAGCAAGCAACAACACCGCAAATCCCAGCGGTGCCGCATAGCGAATCTTGCCGCGTTTTTTGGGTTGTTTTTGTTGTTCAGCAGATACCGTTTCTGCTTGACGAATCGTTTCTTCGCTCATGGTAATCACTCCTTAAATATACGAATGATACGCAAACTTTGTTGTTCCAACCGACCCAGTCCGATAAACTCACCGTCGGGTGCGTTGACACGCACGGTTTCGCCCTCGCTTAAAGCGGTCGGCAAACGCTCAGCTGCCAGTTCCCCACCGTTTTGAAAACGGGTGGCTTGTGCCTTGGTGACGGTGAGTGCCGTATAGGTCGAAAAAGCGGTTTCGGTGGGCAACACGTGCGAAACCAGTGTGCCTTGCTCTGCCATGGCGCGACACTCATCAACCGTCAGACAAGCGGATAATTCATACCCCGCTGCCAAGGTGCGCCGCAAATTGGCAAGTACGGCTCCGCAGCCGAGGGTTTGTCCCATGTCGTCGCACAAGGTACGAATGTACGTACCCGCCGAGCAATCGCACGTGATGGTGAGCAATCCTTTTTTCGGGTCGTAGTTTTCTACCACCAAGGAATAAATGGTGACAGGACGTGCTTCGCGCTCAATTTCGATTCCCTGACGCGCCAAATCGTACAACCGCACACCGTCTTTTTTGAGTGCCGACATCATGGGCGGGACTTGCAAAATATCGCCCGTAAACTGCGGGAGTATCGCTTCTATCTGTGCCAACGTGGGATATGGCTTGCCCGTTTGTGACACAGTTCCCCACACGTCGAGCGTATCACTTTGCAAACCGAATTGTACCTCGGCGCGATAGCTTTTGCGGTGTGTGGGCAACAGTGGAATGGCTCTTGTGGCTTTGCCGAACATGAGCGGCAACACCCCCGTTGCCATGGGGTCGAGCGTTCCCGCGTGACCGACCTTTTTTTCGCCGGTCAGACGGCGCAACAGTGCACAACAGTCAAACGACGTCATGTGTTGCGGTTTATCAATACACAAAATACCGTTCATATGTTCGTAATGCGCGGAACGGCTTTGTGAATGGCTTTTCGCACCGTTTCGATAACCTGTTCCGCTTCTCCCGACAACGTACAACCCGCCGCGCGGGGATGCCCCCCGCCGCCGAGCAATCCGCAAATGGCAGAAGCATCGGCATGGGTGCCGGTACGCACGCTGATTTTGTAATCGCCGTCGGCTTTTTGGCGCATCATCACGCCCACCCAAACACCCTCGATTTGACGGGGTAATGGGGACAAGCCTTCCATGTCGTTTTCGTTAGCGCCTGCGGCTTTAATCATCTCTTCGGTGATGCGCATAAAGGCGGTGCGACCTTCATCATAAAACACAATGGATTGCAACGCCGCTTGTTCGAGCTGTACCCGCGCGCGGGATTTGATGTCGAACATGGCGCGGTTAATCACCTCGGCATTGGCACCCGCTTCCATCAGCTGAGCCGCCATGCGGTGAGTCAGCGGGGTGGTATTGCTGTATTTAAAGCAACCCGTGTCGGTGGCAATGCCGGTATACAGGCAATCTGCCATGACGGTATCCACCGCAACGCCCATTTCCGTTATCACTTGATAAATGAGCATGGCGGTAGCGCCCATGGTGGCATCGAGCAACAAATGTTTTTCAAATGCGCGGTGCGAGCCGTGGTGGTCGATGCAAAGTTCCACTTTTTCGACATACGGTTGCAACGACTCGCCCAGCAACTGGCTGTCTGCCACGTCCACCGCGCACACAAACGACTCCTCAAAATCGGGTTGCGGCACGGCGGTGGTCATGTAGTCGTATTTTTCGGGGATG
>JAZNRV010000034.1:0-14049 GCA_045590855.1 Acutalibacteraceae bacterium
CGGCATCGTTTGCCAATGCCTCGTTAATACCGTCTACCGTCAACGAACGGGGATTCGTGATAGGTTTCATGCTCTCATCCTTTCGTAAAATGTTCGTACCGTGTCTTTACGATTCAGCATTTCCCCGAACGAGTCGTTGTATTCGTACGGGAACTTGTAATTAAAAATACGTTCCAAATATTCGCTGTTCGGTTTTTTCAGTTTGGATACCGCACCCGCGCCACACGCCAAAATGGTGTGTGTTTCATCCATGATATACACGTTGTAAAGCCCGTCTTTGCCGTCTTTGGCCCAACCGACGTTTTCTTGGTTGCCCACCGTGCGGCTTTGACGGTACAGATAGTAAGGGTGATACCCCGCATTTGGCAAACACTCCGCACTGTGCGCGACCATCCGCGCGGCATCGTCGGCGGTGCGGTAATCGGCGCGTTTTTGTAAATTCAGATTGGCAGCCCGCTTCATGGACAGCGTATGCACCGTCACGCTTTCGGGTGACAACTGTAAAATACTGTCCATGGTGCGCACAAAACTTTCATACGTGTCACTCGGCAATCCCGCAATCAAATCGGTGTTAATGTTGTCATGCCCGCAGCGGCGCGCCAACGCAAAGGCTTCGTAAAACTGCGCCGCGGTATGCTTTCGCCCAATATGTTCCAAAACTTCGTCATTGAGCGTTTGCGGATTAATACTGATGCGGGATACCCCCGCCGTTTTGAGCACACGTAACTTTTCTTCGGTCACGGTATCGGGACGCCCCGCTTCCACCGTGTATTCGCGCACGTGTGACAAATCAAACTGTTTGGCAATCTCATCGGTCAAAAACCCCAACTGCTCGGTCGAAAGCGTGGTCGGCGTACCGCCGCCAAAATACACTGTTTCCAACCGCAACTCCAATTCTTTGGCAATGGCGGCGGTGTACCGCAATTCCTTGGCAAGGTTTTCGACGTACGCGGGTATCAGCGATGCCGCACGCGTCACGGTTTGTGACACAAACGAGCAATAATCGCACCGCGTCGGGCAAAACGGTATCGAAACGTATAAACTGAACGATTCAGGTCTCGATAACGCCAGCAACTTGTTTTCGGCTTGTAAGGTGTTTTGGCACAAAGCCATTTTTTTGTCGCTTACCAATAACCGTTCGCGCATCCACCGCAAAGCGTTTTCCTCGCCTTGCTCGGCAATCAAACGGCGCAGCAGTTTGACAGGACGTACCCCCGTTACCAATCCCCACGCTTGTGTCACGCCAAACGCTTGCGAAAGCAACTGATACAACAATTCGCACAACATAAGTTCACATTCGTTTTGATAATCTTCCTGTGCGTTCGGCAACGTGGCGGTAAGCATCTTTTCAAAATCCGTCAACCGCAAACGACACAAAAGCGTGGTTTGCACGTCACCTTTTTCCAAGCAGGCAGTAACGACCGCTTCGTCGGTAACATCGGTTTTTTCATACACGCAGGTCATTTTCTCCTGCGGCAAAAACAACCGACACACGTTTTGCAATTCAAAATGAAAATCGTGTCCCAATAACTCAAAAATCATATAGATTCACCTAAACTCCGCGCCAATCGTGGTTTCTTCGCCGTGACCGGCAACCACGCGTGTGTGCGGCGGCAACTTTGATAACCGCTCCAAACTGTTCCACAAAGCACGGCTGTCCCCGCCGACAAAATCGGTGCGTCCCACACCGCACGCAAACAACGTATCGCCCGAAAACAGCGTGTCGCCGCACAAAAAACAAACGCTGCCCGCGGTATGCCCCGGTGTGTGCAACACCGTAAACACAAGGTCACCCACCGTTACCTGTTCGCCGTCGCGCAATACACGGTCGGCAACAAGCGGATAGGGAACAGGCATCATACTAAGACTTCTGTCCGTCAGCGCAGGGACTTCTCGTTCATGCACCCACAGCGGTACCGAAAGGGCGTCTTGCAACGGTTTTACCGCACCCATGTGGTCAAAATGCGCGTGTGTCAGCAAAATGGCTTTAACGGATAAAGCCATTTCCTTAATGTTACGCAAAATGCGTACCGCTTCCTCGCCGGGGTCAATGACCACGGCGTTGTTTTTATCGTCAAACACCAAACAACAGTTAGCCCCATAACTGCCGACAGGCAGGCGCAAATACTTCATACGTTTACTTCCAATCGTCCGTATTCAGCGGAATGGTAATGGGACCGTTGCCCACCATGTCCACCACCATATGTTCTCCAAACATGCCGGTTGCCACTTTTGGTACCCCGCAAGCACGCAATTCTTCTTGCAGTTTTTCATACAACGGTAACGCCACGTCGGGCCGTGCCGCTTTGCAAAAATTCGGTCGCCGTCCGTGCGAACAATCCGCCGCAAGCGTAAAATTGGAAATCACCAACGCTTCACCACCGACGTTGAGCAGCGACAAATTGAGTTTGTCGTTTTCGTCGGTAAACACCCGCAAATTGGCAATTTTTTGCGCCAACAACACGGCATCGGCTTCGGTGTCGCCTTCCACCACACCCAGCATAATCAAAACACCCTCGCCAATTTCGCCTACGATGTTTCCCTCTACCGTTACTTTGGCGGAATGTACTCTTTGAAAAATCGCTTTCATACTTTTTTAAACTCCTTTTCGGTCCACGGCAACCACACCGGACACACGGCTAAGCCTGGTTATCACTTCTTGCACGTGCGCTACACTGTTGACACCCACCGTAATCAAAATTTCGGAATGTCCGTCGCGTGTTTCACGGGCTTGCATACCGTATATCATCACGTGCATTCCCGCCAGTTGCGAGGTAATATTGGCAAGTAACTCCACGCGCGGCTTAGCTTCAATACGCAAATCGGCTTTGAACTCTTCACGCACCGAATCTTCCCATTGCACCCGAACCCACCGTTCGGGTTCGGCAGAGGTTTTAATATCGGCAGGTACGTTGGCACAATCGCGCTTGTGTACCGAAACACCGTACCCGCGGGTGATAAACCCAATCACTTCGTCGCCCGGTACCGGATTACAACACCGCGAAAACTTGACCAAGCAGTTGTCCATGTTTTCAATAATCACACCGCCGTTGTGATGACGGTGCGGTTTTGCCGCGGCGCTTACCGATTCGGCTGTCACTTCCGCGCGGGCATACTTGGCAGCATCGTCCTTCATGCGCGGAATCAACCGCGAGAGCGAAATACCGCCGTACCCGATAGCGGCATAAAAATCATCTACCGTCGCGCAATGTTGCCGCTTGGCTTGCGCCAACAAAAATTCTTCCTTGTCCGCGTCGGAAAGCCGAATAAAGTTGCGCGCCAGTTCGCGTTCGAGTTCCTCGCGACCTTGCTCAATGTTTTCTTCGCGGCGTTCTTTTTTGTACCACGCGCGAATCTTGTTGCGCGCCTCGCTGGTTTTAACAAGTTGTAACCAGTCACGGCTCGGTCCGTGGTCGGGTGCGGTGGTGGTCAAAATTTCTACCACTTCACCCGTTTTCAGTTCATAATCAATCGAAACAATGCGCCCGTCAACCTTGGCACCCACCATGCGGTTGCCTACGCCCGAGTGAATGGCATACGCAAAGTCAATCACCGTTGCCCCGCGCGGCAAACTCACCACGCGCCCGCGCGGCGAAAAGACAAACACGTCGTCGGACGATAAGTCGGTTTTGATGGATTGCAAAATATCTTCGGCATCGTCCACGTCTTTTTGGCTTTCAATAAACTGCCGTACCCACGCCACCCGTTCTTCCAAACGGTCTTTTTTGTGAATACCCAGTTTGTATTTCCAGTGCGCCGCAATACCATATTCCGCCGTGTGATGCATGTCCCACGTGCGAATCTGCACTTCAAACGCAATTTTTTCGTGGCTGATAACCGTCGTGTGCAACGACTGGTACAAGTTTGCCTTGGGCGTGGAAATATAATCTTTAAAACGGTTGGGCAGGGGATGGAACATATCATGCACCAGCCCCAACACGTTGTAACAATCGGTCACGGTATCCACAATAATGCGCACCGCAAACACGTCGTAAATTTCGTCAAACGCATGTCCTTGCACGTACATTTTGCGGTAAATCCCCGCCACACTCTTGATACGCCCGCACACATACGCTTTCAAACCGTATTCCGACACCCGCTGCCGCAACTGTTCTTGAATATCTTCCAAAAACGCGGTACGCTGCTCGGTTTTCATGCTCAAATTGGTCTCAATTTCCTCGCAACCGATGGGGTCGAGCAAATGCAGCGAAATATCTTCGAGTTCGTCTTTGATAGCGCGAATACCTAACCTGTGCGCAATCGGCGCGTAAATATCCAGCGTTTCGTGTGCTTTGTCACGCCCCTTTTGCGGGTCCCAACCCGAAAAAGTCCGCATATTGTGCAAACGGTCGGCAAGTTTGATGATAATCACGCGAATATCCTTTGCCATGGCGAGCAACATCTTGCGCACGTTTTCCGCTTGCTGTTCTTCCTTGGTGCTAAACGGCATTTTGGTAATCTTGGTCACACCGTCCACAAGCAACGCAATGTTTTCGCCAAACTCACGCTTGACATCGGCAATTTCCCACTCGGTATCTTCCACCACGTCGTGCAAAATGGCGGCGACAATGGTTTCGTTGTCCATGCCCAGTTCAATCAAAATACACGCGACCCGCAACGGATGGCAAACGTAATCCCCGCCGGAATAACGGCATTGACCCTCATGCGCTTTGCAAGCGACGTCAACCGCTTTTTCGATGGTTTCAATATCGTATTTTTTCTCGCTGTCGGCAAGCGCTTTTCGCAATGCCGCAATCGCGGTATCTTTGTATTCTACATCGTTTTGGATGTGTTGCATCTTTCGTTCCCCAAACTTAATAAAAATTGTGCCGTTTTCGTTTGTGTCAAATCGGTCTTTTGGCTAACCTCGCAAACTTCTGCCAACACGCGATGTCCCTCATTCTTAAAGTTGATTAGTGCGGCTTCACTCAAAATTTGCAAAGATAATAACGTGCTTTTTGGTGTTACCCCCCGTTGCTCCAACGTGTGACACAACACGTCAATCGGACCGCAAAACGCCCCGTGCTGTAACAAACGGTACACGTGCACGGTATCTTCCCGCGACGGCATACAAGCCGTGGTCGCTTCCTGTCGCAAAACGGTATCGCGCTGTTGCAACGCGTCCAGTAACACTTCTTGGTCGCTGTTTGCATGGCGCACGTCTTTTATCTGTATGGTCACGCTGTCCACCCCGCGGAACTGGCTTGTTTCCAGCGTGACTGCTATATTCAGTATATCACCGACCATAAAGGGAAATTCTTCCGGTGTGGTGGAAAATTTCATCGCCGTAATACGCGCCGCCTCGCGTGAAAAGGTAAGGCGCAAATGTTTCCCGCCGCCCACAGCCTCAATGCGTTCCAATTTCAGGTTGCACAGTGCAAAAACAGGAACGGGGTTCCCCGCGCCAAACGGTTCCAACGCCGACAAACAATTCACCAAAGCGGGCGTAATTTGCGACGGGTTGAGCCGACATTCCAAACTAAGTGCTGTTGTCGGCATTTCTTTGGTGGCGGCATACGCGTTAATCGCTTGGCGGAACTCGTCCACACGCTGTGTTTCCAAGGTCAGTCCCGCTGCCAATTCGTGACCGCCGTAGCCCAGTAAACACAAATCACAAGCGCACAACGCATCATATAACGAAAAGCCGCTCAAACTGCGCCCCGAACCGTGAGCAATACCGTTTTCTGACGATAAAATGATGCACGGTTTGCCAAACCGTTCTTGCATCCGTGCTGCCAAAATTCCCAAAACTCCGTGGTGCCACCCTTCACCGCAAAACACCAACACACGGTCGGCAAGGCGGGTGGGGTTGGCATCAATTTGTTCTTGCAACGTTTGCATAATTTCGGTTTCGGTTTGCTGACGGCAGGTATTAAGTTCCCCAACGGCAGCAGCCAGGGCGACCGCTTGTTCTTCGTCGCGGCAAAGCAACAAAGCCAATGCTTGCAACGGGTCGCCCATACGTCCTGCAGCGTTAATGCGCGGAGCCAATGTAAAAGCAACCGAGGTCGCTGTCAGCGGCCGCTGTGCCGCACCGGCAACTTCGCGCAACTTGCGCAACCCCAAATTTGTTCCCGCGTTCAGTTGCTGTAATCCGCGGCGTACCAAAATGCGATTATCGTGATGCAGCGGCATCACGTCGGCAAGCGTTCCCAGTGCTACCAAATCGGCATATTGCTCCAACGCCCAGTCGGGGTCACCCTCCAAGGCACATACCAACCAAAACGCCATGCCCACACCCGAAAACTCTTTAAATTCGCTCGGACAATCTTTTCGGTGCGGGTCCACCACCGCCACGGCAGCGGGCAAATTTTCGGGCGGTTGATGGTGGTCGGTCACCACCACGTCAATGTCCAACTCAGCGGCATACTCAATTTCTTCTGCGGCAGAAATCCCGTTATCCACCGTGATAATCAGTTGCACACCGTTTTTAGCAAGTTCGTCAATGCTGCTGCAATGCAGCCCATATCCCTCGTCGCGCCGCGGCAGACGATAACACACCTGTGCGCCGCGGTATCGCAAATACGAATACAGCAGCACCGTCGCGGTCACGCCGTCGGCATCGTAGTCACCATACACGGCAATCGACTCGCCGTCCTCAATGGCGCGCCCCACCCGCTCGGCGGCAATGTCCATGTCGGCAAACGAAAAAGCATCGCTGACAAGTTCGTCGCTCATCAAAAAATCCATGGCGGTGTCGGCATCGGTAATCCCGCGCCCGGTCATCAACAAACACAAAAGCGGGTCGAGTCCGCAAACTTCCGCCAGTTCACCGGCGATTTCTTTATTCAGTTGCGAAAATTGCCATCGCTTATAACTCATAATCGTGTTCCTTTATATATTATTAAACATATATAATTCATCTTATCATTTTTTGACAACGGTTTCAACAATCTTTTTTGTATTTTTCCACAAAAAAACAGGGATTGACATTTTTTTCAAGTTGTGGTAAGATATGGATATCAAAAGAGAAGGAGTGTGCAACACATGAAATCAATCGGTATTGTTCGCAAATTGGATGATTTGGGCCGCATCGTGCTACCGGTCGAATTGCGCCACACACTGGGCTTGGAAGAAAAGGACCCGCTGGAAATTTTTGTAGAAGATAATCATATTATTTTGAAGAAATATCAACCCTCTTGCATTTTCTGCAACAACGCCAAAAACGTAACGGTGTTCAAAGGCCAAAACATTTGCGAAGACTGCTTGCGCGAACTCAAAAATAACTAAGCCAAAAAAAATCCGACACCTCGTCGGATTTTTTATACGCCCGCAAGTTTTGTCGAAAATTGCCAAAAACAGTTATAAATTTTTATTGTTTTTGTGGAATTTTCGCACTTACCCTCCTAAAAAACAAAAAAGCCCTTGCAAAAAACAAACAATGTGGTAAAATATTGTGTAAGGTAGTGTCGCGTATACTGCCCATGCGGATGGGAAATTCTAATCGGGTAACAATCCGTTGGAATATAAATTTGTTGGAGGTTTTCAAAATGAACAAGGTCGAATTAGTAGCTTCTGTTGCCGAAAAAGTCGGTCTGTCCAAAAAAGATGCTGAAAAAGCTGTTGCCGCTGTGTTGGATTCTGTCGTCGCCGCTGTTGCGAAAGGCGATAAAGTGCAATTAGTTGGCTTCGGTACATTTGAAGTACGCGCTCGCGCTGCTCGTACCGGTCGCAATCCCCGCACCAAAGAGACCATCACGATTGCTGCTTCCAAACAACCGGTTTTCAAAGCCGGTAAAGCGTTCAAAGACGCTGTGCAATAATCGGTCTTTTCAAAAACCGCCCGTCGGGCGGTTTTTTTCTGCCAAAAAAGGAGAATTGTCAATGCGTTTGGATAAATATTTAAAAGTCTCACGTTTGATTAAACGCCGCACCGTCGCCAACGAAGCTTGTGACGCGGGCAGGGTGTTTGTCAACGGCAAAGTCGCACGCGCGTCGTATGAAGTCAAGGTAGGGGACATCCTTTCGGTGTCGCTGGGCACGCGCGAAGTCAAAGCCGAGATTGTCAGTGTGCAAGAAACCGTCGCCAAAAACGACGCTGCACTGCTGTATAAACTGCTGTAATATACCGCCTTCTGTTCCCATATACTGGGGAACAGGAGGCGAAAATTTATGAAGGAAATTTTGTCCGCACCTGCCGAAACGTTACCGCACACGCTGTGCTTGCACGACCGTCGTTCGTTGTCGGTTTCGGGTGTGCGCGATGTCGACAGTTTCGACGAAGAAACCGTGATACTGTATACCGATTTGGGCGAGCTGACCATCAAAGGTGTCGGCTTGCACATCAATCGTTTGAACATCGAAACCGGTGACGTCAGCCTGGAAGGAAAAATCGATACCCTGTCGTATGCCGAACCGCGTGTCAAAGGCGGCGTTTTCGGCAAATTGTTCCGCTGATGACGGTGGGTTTTGAGAACACCACCCAACTGCGCGAACTGTTTTTGTCGTGCGGCATGGGTTTCTTGCTCGGTGCGTATTACGATGTGTTTCGCCTGCTGCGGTGTTGGCTTTCTCCCTCGCGACTGCGCATCTTTTTGGGGGACTGCGCCTACGCTTCCACATCGGCGGTTGCCACCTTTTTGTTTTTGTTGGCACTCAACGGCGGCGTGTTGCGCTGGTATTTGTTTTTGGGGTTGCTTGTCGGCTTTTTTGCCTACCGTCGCACGGTGGGAAGTTTGCTCGTAAAAGCGGTGTTGCGCCTGCTTTTTCAAGGTGAAAAACTCGCCCAAAAAGCAGAAAACCGTCTTTCACGCTTGCTGTCCTTTTTCCTCAACAAAGCAAAAGCCGTTTTTCGGTCGATTTTTGCCATAAAAAACCGAAAAAAATTCAAAAAAACACTTGCAACCGAGAATGAGTCTGTTGTATAATCATTGTGTGTTATGTTGCGTAGCACAACACATACTCGAAAGGAGGTCTTGTAACGTGAAATTCGCCAAAAAGAAGCGAAAAAGTCTTATCTTGCGCATTGCGTTGGCGGCGTTTTCCGTGTACGTGGTGGTTTCCATGGTCCAGTTGCAACTGCAACTCAACCGCGGGCAAGAACAATTGGACGAAATCAACAACCAATTGGTCCAAACCAAACAAACCAACACCGCGTTGCAAGACAAACTCGACGGGTATGAGGAATATTTGGAACAACAAGCCCGCAAACAAGGCTTGGTCAAACCGGGCGAAACTGTTTTTGTCGAAATTCCGGAATGATTTTTCTAAGTATGCAGTAATGGTAGTAGGGGGAACTCCGCACAATGGCGTTGGAAGTCGGAACATGTGTTGAAGGTAAGGTAACGGGGATTACCAAATTTGGAGCGTTTGTGGAACTGGAAGACGGCAAAACCGGCATGGTTCACATTTCAGAAGTTGCTCCCACGTACGTCAAAGAAATTCGTGACCACGTTACGGAAAACCAAACCGTCAAAGTCAAGGTGCTCAGCATCGGCGAAGACGGCAAGATTAGTTTGTCTATCAAAAAGGCCATGAACCCACCCCCGCGCACTGCAGGCAGAGGCGCGCCCCGTTCGGTATCGCCCGGTCGTCCCGGCGGATTTGAATGGCAACCCGCCCAAAACGATAGCGGCAGTTTCGAGGAAATGATGTCCCGCTTCAAACAAACCAGCGACGAAAAAATGTTAGATTTAAAACGTTCGCTGGACAGCAAACACGGCGGTTTTTCCCGAAACAGAAGAGGATAATGTCATTTTTGCCGTTGCCCGTTGGCAACGGCTTTTTTACTGTTGTGAGGGTATCAATGGAACAATTTTCTTTTTGTGCGCCGTGCTTGTTCGGCGTGGAAGGCATTTTAGGTGACGAACTGCGCCGCATGGGCGCAGTGGATGTGCAACCGCAAAACGGCAGGGTGTTGTTTTGCGGCGGTGCCGACGTGTTGGCACGCGCTAACATCGGCAGCCGCTATGCGGAACGTATTCAAATTGTTGTGGGCAGTTTTACGGCGCACAGCTTTGAAGATTTGTTCCAAGGTGTTCGCGCCTTGGAGTGGGAACGCTTTATCAGCAAAAAAGCGGCATTTCCTGTCAAAGGTTGGTCGCTAAACTCCGACCTTCACAGCATTCCCGATTGTCAATCCATTGTCAAAAAAGCGATTGTCGAACGCCTTAAACAACACTACGGTATCGGTTGGTTTGAGGAAACGGCGGCGCCTGTTCAAGTGCAATTCACCATCCTCAAAAACGAGGTCATGTTGCTCATTGACACCAGCGGTGTCGGGCTTCACAAACGCGGTTACCGCGCACAATCGGGTGGCGCCCCCATGAAAGAAACGTTGGCTGCCGCTATTGTGGACGTCACCCGCGCCCGCCTGGCAACCCAAGTGGTGGACCCGTGCTGCGGCTCGGGCACTTTGCTTATCGAAGCTGCGTTGGCAGCGCGGCGCATTGCCCCCGGTATTCGCCGTAAATTTGCGTTCATGAACTGGGATTGGTTCGAAGAATCTGTCTGGCGCGAAGAACGCAGCCGCGCCATGGAACAAGTATTAAACGACCGCCAACTCAAAGCCCTGGGCAGCGACATCGACCCCGAAGCTGTCCGTCTGACGGTGGAAAACGCCGCCAAAGCGGGTGTCGGCGGCGGGGTGCGTGCCACGGTGCGCGACTTGCGCGATTTTTCCCCCGAGGGCGAAAGCGGTGTGGTGCTGTGTAACCCGCCGTACGGCGAACGGTTGCTCGACGTGCAAGCCGCGCGTGAACTGTACCGTGTAATGGGGCAAGTGTTCACACCTAAAAAAGGGTGGAGTTACGCCATCATCAGCCCCGACGAGGAATTCGAAACCGTGTTCGGCAGACCGGCCGACAAACGTCGAAAACTGTATAACGGTATGCTCAAATGTCAGTTGTATATGTACTATAAATAAGGTGGGATGTACTGTATGCGTCACGTCTTTATCCTAAACCCCGCGGCGGGGAAAAACAAAAAAGCACTCAATTTAATCTCCAAAATTGAACAAGTGTGTCAAAAACATGGTTTGGAGTATACCATTCACACCACCACACACCCGCATAACGCCACCGAACTGGCAAACGAAGAAGTGCAAAAAGGCGATGCGGTGCGCCTATACGCGTGTGGCGGCGACGGCACGTTGCTGGAAGTAGCAACCGGTATCGGCAATGCCTCCAATGCCGAACTTGTGTGTGTGCCGTGCGGCTCTGCCAACGACTTTATTCGCTTTTTCCCCGAATCTGAACGGTTCAAGAATTTGGAAGCGTTGGTGCTGGGTACGGCTCGCCGTATCGATGCCATTTTGTGCAACGGCAAACTTTCGCTCAACGTGTGTTCCATGGGCATGGACGCCGACGTCGGCAACCGCCAAAAACGGTACAAACACTTGCCGTTTGTCAGCGGTCCCATGGCATATAATTTGGCGGTGGCGCAAACCTTTTTCAGCCCGTTCGGCAAACAACTCCACGTTATCATGGAAACCGAAAACGGCAAAGTAGAACGTGTTGGCAAGTATTTGTTTGCTCTTGCCGCCAACGGTCAATATTACGGTGGGGGATACCACGGCTCGCCGCTTTCGCAACCCGACGACGGCTTGTTGGACTTTGTGTTGGTCGCCACCAAAAATCATTTTAACGTGTTTCCGTTTTTAAAACGCTACAAAAACGGTAAACATTTGGGCACCGCGGGTGTGGAATCGTTTTGCGGTACCAAAATGACGGTATATGCCCAAAAACCCACCGTTTGCAACGCCGACGGCGAATGTTTTGCCGACACGCAGGTAACGTTTGAACTGTTGCCCAAGGCACTGTCGTTTGTGTTCCCCAATGAGATGTTAAAAAATTGTGAAATATCCGAAAAATACCAAATAACTACTTGATTTTTCCATAAATAGGCAGTATAATAACTTTTAGCACTCCTTTTTGTAGAGTGCTAACTGTGTTGATAATACTCAAAGGAGGATTTTTTTATGACAATGAAACCGTTGGCTGACCGTGTGGTCATCAAAATGGTCGAAGCGGAAGAAACCACCAAAAGCGGCATCATTCTTGCCGGCACCGCCAAAGAAAAACCGCAAGTAGCCGAAGTGGTGGCAGTAGGCCCCGGCGGTAACGTGGAAGGCAAAGACGTTACCATGTACGTCAAAGTGGGCGATAAAGTCATTACCGGTAAATATGCCGGCACGGAAGTCAAAATGGACGGTGTGGAATATACCATTGTTCGTCAAAACGACATTTTGGCAATCGTAGAGTAAGAATTTAAGGAGAGATTACTATGTCGAAAGAAATTTTATTCGGCGAAGAAGCCCGCAAGGCTTTGCAGTCCGGTGTGGACCAACTCGCCAACACCGTAAAAATCACGTTGGGTCCCCGCGGCCGTAACGTGGTGCTCGACCGCAAATACGGTGCACCGCTTATCACCAACGACGGTGTGACCATTGCCAAGGAAGTGGAACTCGACAATGCGTTCGAAAACATGGGTGCACAATTAGTCAAAGAAGTTTCCACCAAAACCAACGACGTCGCGGGCGACGGTACCACCACCGCCACCTTGTTGGCACAAGCCCTCATCCGCGAAGGCATGAAAAACGTGGCTGCCGGTGCCAACCCCATGGTTGTCAAACGCGGCATCCAAAAAGCGGTGGACGCGGTTGTGGCGGAAGTCAAAGCCAACTCCAAAAAAGTCAGCGGCTCCGAGGATATTGCCAGTGCCGCCACCATTTCGGCGGGTGACGAAGTAATTGGTCGCTTGATTGCCGAAGCAATGGAAAAAGTATCGGCCGACGGTGTTATCACGGTGGAAGAATCCAAAACCGCCGAAACCTACACCGAAGTCGTGGAAGGCATGCAATTTGACCGCGGTTACATCACCCCCTACATGGTGACCGATACCGACAAAATGGAAGCCATCATCGACGATGCCTTCTTGCTCATTACCGACAAAAAGATTTCCAACATTCAAGATATTTTGCCGCTGCTCGAACAAATCTTGCAAGCAGGCAAAAAATTGGTGATTGTAGCAGAAGATATCGAAGGCGAAGCACTTTCCACCTTGATTGTCAACAAACTGCGCGGCACCTTCACGTGCGTGGCTGTCAAAGCCCCCGGCTTTGGTGACCGCCGCAAAGAAATGCTGCAAGATATCGCTATTTTGACGGGCGGTCAAGTCGTTTCGGAAGAAGTCGGCTTGGAACTCAAAGACACCACGCTCGACATGCTCGGTCGTGCTCGTCAAGTCAAAGTACAAAAAGAAAACACCATCATCGTCGACGGTGCAGGCGATAGCGAATACATCAAAGCCCGTGTGGCTCAAATCCGTTCGCAAATCGAAACCAGCACTTCCGACTTCGACCGCGAAAAACTGCAAGAACGCTTGGCAAAACTCGCGGGCGGCGTAGCGGTTATCAAAGTTGGTGCCGCAACGGAAGTCGAAATGAAAGAAAAGAAACTCCGCATTGAAGATGCCTTGGCAGCCACCAAAGCTGCCGTGGAAGAAGGCTTGGTCGCGGGCGGCGGTGTGGCGCTCATCAACGCCGCCGCTGTGTTGGAAGACTTGCTCGAAAAAACCGAAGGTGACGAAAAAACGGGTGTTAAAATCGTGCTCAAAGGTATCGAAGAACCCGTTCGCCAAATCGCGCTCAATGCCGGTTTGGAAGGCAGCGTGATTATCGATAAAATCCGCGCCGCCGGCAAAAAGAACTTCGGTTTCGACTTTGCCAAAGAAGATTATGTGGATATGTTCTCGGCCGGTATCGTGGACCCGACCAAAGTTACTCGTTCCGCGCTCCAAAACGCCGCTTCGGTTGCCGCCATGGTGCTCACCACCGAATCCTTGGTAGCCGACAAAAAAGAACCGGTAGCCGCAGCTCCCGCTGCTCCCGCCGGCATGGACGGTATGTATTAAAAAACAGTTACTCAAAGACGCTTTGCAATGCAAAGCGTCTTTTTTTGTACGGCAAAAAGGTTGATGGAAACTATTGCCAATGTAATTCTCTTATGATATACTCAAATTGCAAATTGAATTTAAAAGGGTGATAAACCAATGACGGCAATTAAAGGTTTACTTTTGGGGATTTTTATGGTGTTATTAGGTATAGTAACG
>JAZNRV010000035.1:0-3173 GCA_045590855.1 Acutalibacteraceae bacterium
CATTTTTACAACAACCAACGCATACAACTAAAAACAAAACTGACTCCCCTTGAGAAGAGAAGTCAGTATGTTGCTTAAAATTTAATTTCAACTACCATAAAGGCCTTTTTTGTACTGTCCGCACAAATTGGGGCAGTTCAGAACCATCAGACGCCTTCTTTTTTACTGTTCAATGTGAGTAACTTCGTATCCGGCATCTATCACAATCTGCCGCAGTTGTTCCGCCGAAATGGTATCGGTTTCTACCACTGCTTCCGATTCTTTCAAATCCACTGTTGCGCGAACACCCTCTACGGCGTTGAGTGCTTTTTCTACACGAGAACGACAATGTTCACACATCATACCTTCTATTTTTAATCGAATCATATCGCTTTCCTCCTTTTTATTTTGTTGTGTTTTTCCGAATTTACGCAACCTAAGAGCGTTTGTTACCACAAACACACTGCTCAAACTCATTGCCGCCGCGGCAAACATGGGGCTCAAATCCCATTTCAGCAAAGGATAAAATACCCCCGCCGCAAGCGGTATCCCCAGACAATTATAAAAGAACGCCCAAAACAAATTTTGGCGGATGTTTCGTATTACCAAACGGCTCAACCGAATAGCCGTCACCACATCGCGCAAATCATTTTTCATGAGCACAATGTCGGCACTGTCAATGGCAACGTCGGTTCCTGCGCCGATAGCAATCCCTAAATCTGCACTCACCAATGCCGGTGCATCGTTGATGCCGTCCCCTACCATTGCCACTGTTTTGCCTTGTTTTCGCAACGAGGAAACGGCTTTTTCTTTTTCGGCGGGTAACACGTCGGAAATAACCGTTTTGATTGACAGTTGTTTGGCTACCGCTTCGGCAGTTTTGCGGTTGTCACCGGTTAGCAAAACTGTTTCAATCCCCATACGCTGTAATTGCTGTACGGCATCGGCGCTGGTAGACTTTATTGTATCTGCCACGGCAATAATACCAACCAAACGGTTTTCTTGGGCAAAAAGCAACGGCGTTTTCCCTTGCGCGGCCAACGCCGCCACGGTATCGCTATACGCTGCGATATCTACACCGTTTTCTGCCATAAGTCGTTCGTTGCCGGCAAAACAGTGCTGACCGTCAATTTGTGCCGCAACACCCAAACCGGAAAGAACACGAAACCCCTCAATTTTAGGTGTTTCAACCAACTGTTTTTGTACTTGTGCCATAATCGCTTGGGATAAAGGGTGTTCGCTGTTTTTTTCCAACCCCGCCGCCAAACGCAACAGTTCTTCATTAGAAATATTGATTGCCAAGCAATCGGTGACCGACGGTTTCCCCGTTGTTACCGTACCTGTTTTGTCCAGCAAAACCGTTTGTATACGACAAGCGGTTTCCAGTGCTTCTCCCGATTTGATAAAAACACCATGGCGTGCACCTTGCTCGGTGCCTACCATGATGGCTACCGGTGTTGCCAAACCTAATGTGCACGGGCACGAAATCACCAACACGCACACCGCGTGTGTCAAAGCTGTTTCAAAAACACCGACTGCTAACCACCAAACCACACCGGTCAGCAACGAAAGTGTCATCACAACGGGAACAAAAACTCCTGCAATTTTATCGGCGGTTTTAGCAATCGGTGCCTTAGAGGCAGTAGCAGTTTCCACCAAACGTATAATCTGAGCAAAGGTCGTATCTTGTCCCACACGCGTGACTTGTATCCGCAAAAAACCATTCTGATTTACAGTGGCACCGATAACAGTATCCCCTACCATCTTTTCAACCGGTAAACTTTCACCGGTGATAGCGGATTCGTCCACCGCCGCTTCACCTTCGATAACAATTCCGTCTACGGGAATACGAGTACCGGCACGAACTACTACGATGTCGCCGACAATCACCGACTCAATCGGAAGCGTAACAACCGTGCCATTACGTTCTACATCAGCCGTTTGGGGCGCTAAGTTCACAAGGCTTTCAAGTGCTTCGGTCGTTTTTTTCTTGGAACGAAATTCCAAGAATTTTCCTAACGTAACCAAACTTAACACCATGGCAGCCGATTCAAAGTACAAATCTTTGTAATAACGCATAACAAGCGGCATATCGTGTACGCTGATGCCATATGCCATTCGATACAATGCAATCAAACCATACAATAAGGTTGCCACCGTGGCAACCGCTACCAAGCTATCCATGTTTGGCGCACGATGAAACAAGGCGGAAAAACCTTTTTGATAATACGAGCGGTTGACATAAACAACCGGTAAGCAAAGTAAAAATTGTGTCAGTGCAAACGAAACGGCATTCTCGTGTCCGCTTAAAAAAGCGGGTAACGGCAACCCCATCATATGACCCATCGACAAATACATCAATGGTAATAAGAAAGCAAATGAGACACCTAATCGAACTACCCACTCCGTATGCGAAGACCTTTTGGGAGAAACAGAGACTTCTTGTTGCGTATACAATTCCGCTTGATAACCGGCGGCTTCCACGGCGGCGGTTATCGTTTCGGCAGTGGCGATTGTTTCGTCATAATCAACCGTCATCGAATTGGTAAGCAAATTAACCTGAGCCGCTTTTACACCGTCCGCTTTTTCCACCGCTTTTTGCACATGGGAAGAACATGCTGAGCAAGTCATGCCCCGCACGGAGAAACATTGCTTCATCACACATTCCCTTCCAGCAAACAAACGGCGTGCGCGGCAATACCTTCGCCGCTTCCCGTAAATCCCAAGCCCTCTTCCGTGGTGGCTTTCACGCTCACTGCGTTAATGTCCAATGAGCAAACCTCCGCTAACCGTTCGCGCATCCTGAGGATATACGGTTTTAATTTGGGAGCTTGGGCAAGTACCGTGGCGTCTATATTCACCGGTGCAAATCCCGCTTTTTTTACTTCTCGTATCACTTCTTTGAGCAAAACCAAACTATCGGCACCGGCATACCGTTCGTCTGTATCCGGAAACATCCCGCCAATATCTCCCAATGCGGCGGCGCCCAACAGAGCATCTGCCACCGCATGAGCTAAAACGTCCGCATCGGAGTGACCCAAAAGACCTTTTTCATAAGGGACGGTAACGCCGCCCAAAATTAACGCTCGGTTTTCCACCAAACGATGCACATCGTATCCATGACCGATTCGAAAACTCATCATAACCATCCTTCTGCTATTTTTATATCTTCCGGAGTTGTGATTTTAATATTG
>JAZNRV010000036.1:0-43681 GCA_045590855.1 Acutalibacteraceae bacterium
CATTTTTACAACAACCAACGCATACAACTAAAAACAAAACTGACTCCCCTTGAGAAGAGAAGTCAGTATGTTGCTTAAAATTTAATTTCAACTACCATAAAGGCCTTTTTTGTACTGTCCGCACAAATTGGGGCAGTTCACAAGCGTTTGACAGCCCTTTTTATTATAGCGAAAATTAATCGGCGACACCGTCGGCAATGACGCGTTGATAATAGTACCAACTGTCACGGCGGAAGCGTTCTTTGGTCTCAAAATCCACTTGGCGCAAGCCGAAAATGTGGTCGTAGCCGCGGACGTAAATTTCGTTGGTGTCCATGACAGACCAGTGGAAATAGCCGTCGACCGGAATGCCCAGCGAAATGGCGCGCGACACTTCACGCAGTTGTTCACGCAAAAAGTCAATGCGGTATTCGTCTTTGCGTTCTTCTTCTAAATTGCCCCACTTTTTCTTGGAAATGCCGTTTTCGGTGATGATGATGTGTTTGCCGGGGTATTTTTGATGCAGTTCGAGCAAAACGTCCATAATGGCTTGGGGATATACCGAGAAGCCATAGTCGTCTTTGGGATAGCGCGTATCCGGTAACATGGTCCATTTAAACGGCGAGTCTTCGCAATAGCCGACAAAGAAACCGCCGTAGATATTGGCACCGATGAAATCCATTTCCTCAAAGTTTTCTGCCAACTCTTGCTGTGCGTTTGCGGGCAGGTTATCGGCATAGTGCGGGTGGTCCAAAAGAAGTTGAGGATAACGGCCGCACAACATCGGCTCCATCCACAAGCCGCAGTAGGCGGCGTCCCATCGTTCGGCGGCACCGATGTCTTTGGGGTCATTGGAATAGGTGTAGGCGGGTGCCAAGTGGTTCACAGCACCGATTTTGCCCGAAAAGCCCATGCTTTTGTAAAGCTTGATGGTTTTGTAGTGGGCAAGCAGCATATTGTGCGTGGCTTTCATGGCGAGTCCCATATCTTTTAAAAACGGTGCGGTGACCGCGTGCGAATAGGCGTAGGTGGCGTTGGCAATGGGCTCGTTGACGGTGCTCCAATACTCTACACGGTCGCCAAACGCTTCGAAACACGTTTTGGCATAGGTTAAAAACCAATCGATAAAATCGGGGCAGGCAATGCCGCCCATTTCGATAACCCAATACGGCAAATCGCAATGGAACAAATCGAAAAAGGCAACGATGCCCGCTTCTTTGAGAGCGTCAATCATATCGCTGTAATAGTCGATGCCGGCTTGTTCTACGCGGGTTGGGCCGTCCGGATAAATGCGTGACCACGAAATGGAAAACCGGAAAGCTTTGAGGCCCAGCTCTTTCATATCTAAAATGTCGTCGCGGTAGCGATGGTAAAAATCGGCGGATTTTGCCGGGTCGGCTTCGCCGTAACGTTCCGGAAGTAAGGGGTGGTAGTGTTGGTGAACGTCTTCACCTTTGCCGCCCTCGAAGCAGCCGGATTCGATTTGGCACGCCGAACTGGCGGCGCCAAACAAAAAATCTTTTGGAAAAGGAAAGTTCATAGTTATTCTCCATTCTTAATCAAATTTTGTACCACTATCATTGTGACGGGTTTTTTAAGAAAAATCAACCGCGACGCTTCTTAAAACATTCGCAAAAATTCTCAAATGTGTTGACGTTCGCAAAAATTTTTGTTACAATTTGATTGGTTGGGAGGTGAAAACATGTTGTATGAGCCGATGCTTGTCGGGAGCAAACCGTACCGTGTGGGATTGTGTGACGATTGTGATTACCAAACGGCGCATTGCCACAAGGAAATGGAAATTTTATACGTTGTTTCGGGCGAACTGAAAATTGTTTTGAGCAACCAACCGTGTGTGGTTAAAGCGGGGGAGGTGGTGTTTGTTCCCGGTATGACCATGCATTTTGTTACCAAAATCAGTGATGGTACGCGATTCTTGTTTTTGGAAATCGGTCCGTTTTTTTTGGGAAAGTCTTTTGAAACGCTTCAAAAACTTTCTTACGCACAGCTGATATATACAAAAACGGAAGAATTAAAAAACATTTTTGCTTTGCTCGACGAAATCGTCGAGGAAAGGCAACAGAAAACTTTTGAATCGGGACTGATTATACGAGGCGATTTATATAAGTTGGCAGCGGTGTTATACCGTTCATTTCCTCAAAAGAAAGTAGTTACAAAAAACGAGAAAGAACAGTTGCTGACACAAGTGGCAGAAGAATTAATCCAAGAGCGCTACCATACGGCAATTACCGTAAGGGAGGCCGCTGCGCTTTGCGGGTACAGTGTGAGCAGTTTTTGCCGCGTTTTCAAAAACGCGTTCGGCACGAGTTTTCACGCGTTGCTTAACGAGGTGCGAATAGAAAAAGCACAGTTGTTGTTGCAGGATACTACGCTGACGATTGCCGAAATCGCTCGGCAGACCGGATTTGCAGACACAAAAGCGTTTTGTCGGTTGTTCAAAAAGCAAAGCGGTATTACCGCCACTGCTTTTCGTCAGGGAGAGAGTGGGAATTTTTAAAAAATTTTGTCGGTTTTTCCTTTACAGACGACAAAAAAAGTGTTATGATATACACTGATGCCTTACGGTCATCAGTTTTTGTTAATTTATCCTTAAAGGAGGACATATTCTATGGCAAGAAAATTCAAAACCATGGACGGTAACAACGCCGCGGCGCACGTATCTTATGCGTTTACCGAAGTGGCGGGAATTTATCCCATCACACCGTCCAGTCCCATGGCGGACTACGTTGACCAGTGGGCGGCTGCCGGTCAAAAAAACATTTTCGGCACGACCGTAAAAGTGGCGGAAATGCAATCCGAAGCGGGTGCTGCCGGTACCGTGCACGGCTCGTTGGCAGCGGGTGCGTTGACCACCACCTACACAGCTTCGCAGGGCTTGTTGCTCATGATTCCGAACATGTACAAAATCGCCGGCGAATTGTTGCCGTCGGTGTTCCACGTGTCGGCCCGTTGTGTAGCTTCGCACGCGCTGAACATCTTTGGTGACCATTCCGACGTGTATGCTTGCCGTCAAACCGGTTTTGCTATGTTGGCTGAAACCAACCCCCAAGAAGTTATGGACCTTGGTGCTGTTGCTCACTTGGCAACCATCAAAAGCCGTGTGCCGTTTATTAACTTCTTTGACGGTTTCCGCACCTCGCACGAAATTCAAAAAATCCAAATTTGGGATTATGACGACCTTGCCGAAATGTGCGACATGGACGCTGTCAATGCGTTCCGCAAACGCGCTCTCAATCCGGAACATCCGGTAATGCGCGGTTCGCACGAAAACGGCGACATCTTCTTCCAACACCGCGAAGCGTGCAACGCTTATTACGATGCCGTTCCCGCTATTGTGGAAGAATATATGGGCAAAGTCAACGAAAAATTGGGTACCGATTATCAACTTTTTAACTACTACGGTGCTCCGGATGCTGACCGCGTGATTGTGGCAATGGGTTCGGTTTGCGACGTAGCGGAAGAAGTCATTGATTACTTGACTGCTGCCGGCGAAAAAGTCGGTTTGGTCAAAGTTCGTTTGTATCGTCCGTTCTCGGCGGCTCATTTTGCAGCAGCAATTCCCGCTACCGCCAAAACCATTGCTGTTCTTGACAGAACCAAAGAACCCGGCGCGTTGGGCGAACCGCTTTATTTGGACGTGGTTGCCGCTTTGGCAGCACAAGGCCGTAAAGCAAAGGTTATCGGCGGTCGTTACGGCTTGGGCTCGAAAGATACTCCTCCTTCCAGCATTTTTGCCGTATACAGCGAAATGAAGAAAAAATGCCCGAAAGCACAATTCACCATGGGCATTGTCGACGACGTAACCAATTTGTCGTTGCCGGAAAAAGAAGCTCCCAACACGGCTGCCGAAGGCACCATCGAATGCAAGTTCTGGGGCTTGGGCGGTGACGGTACGGTTGGTGCTAACAAAAACTCCATCAAAATCATTGGTGACCACACCGACAAATACGTGCAAGCGTATTTCCAATACGACTCCAAGAAAACCGGTGGTATTACCATTTCGCACTTGCGTTTTGGTGACCAACCTATCAAGAGCCCGTATTATATCAACAAAGCCGACTTCGTGGCTTGTCACAACCCCTCTTATGTAACCAAAGGTTACAAGATGGTCAATGACGTGAAACCCGGCGGCGTGTTCATGATTAACTGCCAATGGACTCCCGAGGAGTTGGAACATCATTTGCCGGCAGAAGCCAAACGCTATATTGCCAAAAACAACATCCAGTTGTATACCATTAACGCTATTGACTTGGCTATGCAAATCGGTATGGGCAAACGCACCAACACCATTTTGCAATCTGCATTCTTCACGCTCGCAAAAGTGATGCCGCAAGAAGAAGCTATCCAATATATGAAAGACGCTGCCACCAAGTCCTATTCCAAAAAAGGTATGGACGTTGTGGAAATGAACCACAAGGCCATTGATGCCGGTGCTACCGCGTTTGTGAAGATTGACGTGCCTGCCGCTTGGGCAAAAGCCAAAGACGACGCTGCGGCTCCTGCCAAAAACGGTCCTGCCAAATTGGTGAAGATGGTGGACAACATCATGGAACCCGTGGGCAAAATGAACGGTGACTCGTTGCCGGTTTCCGCCTTTGTGGACCATGCTGACGGTACGTTTGAACAAGGCGCATCCGCTTACGAAAAACGCGGTGTTGCCGTGATGGTTCCCGAATGGAACGAAGACACTTGTGCCAAATGTAACAAGTGCGCGTTTGTTTGTCCGCACGCTACCATTCGTCCGTTCGCTTTAAGCGAAGAAGAAGTGGCGGCAGCTCCCGCAAACATGAGAAAATCTCCGAAACCGATTGTCAAAACCAACTACACCTACACTTTGGCTGTTTCGCCGATGGATTGTATGGGTTGCGGCGTTTGCGTTGGCGTTTGCCCGACAAACTCCTTGACCATGGTTTCGCGCGAATCGCAAGAAGACCAACAAGCGGTATTTGATTACTGCGTGGAAAAAGTTTCCGAAAAACCGGAAGTGCAAGGCAACTCGGTTATCAGCAGCCAATACAAACAACCTTTGTTAGAGTTCTCCGGCTCTTGCGCCGGCTGTGCCGAAACCGCGTATGCGCGTTTGGTTACGCAACTGTTTGGTGACAGAATGTATATCTCCAACGCCACCGGTTGTTCGTCCATCTGGGGTGGCCCTGCTGCCACTTCGCCGTACACCGTTAACAAAGACGGTCATGGTCCGGCTTGGGCAAACTCCTTGTTTGAAGACAACGCCGAGCACGGTTTTGGTATGTACTTGGGTCAAAAAGCCATCCGCAATCGTTTGATTGAAAAAGCCAAAGAAATTGCTGCTTCTGACAAAGCTTCCGCTGAACTCAAAGCCGCTGCTGAGGACTATTTGAACACGGTAAACGATGGTGCCAAGAACACGGTTGCCTCCAAAACGTTGGCTGCCGAAGCAGCAAAAACTGCCGACAAGTGCGAACTTTGCAAAGACATTACCGAAAACAGCGAATATCTTTCCAAAAAATCGGTTTGGGTATTTGGTGGTGACGGTTGGGCATACGACATCGGTTTCGGTGGCGTGGACCACGTTCTCGCTTCCGGCGAAGACGTGAACATCATGGTCTTCGATACCGAAGTGTATTCCAACACCGGCGGTCAAGCTTCCAAAGCTTCTCAAATCGGTCAAGTGGCACAATTTGCCGCTGCCGGTAAAGCCATTGCCAAGAAGAGCTTGGCGGAAATCGCGATGTCCTATGGTTACGTGTACGTTGCACAAATCGCCATGGGCGCCGACATGAACCAAACTGTCAAAGCGATTGCCGAAGCCGAAGCTTATCCGGGTCCGTCGCTCATCATCGGTTATGCGCCGTGCGAAATGCACAGCATCAAAGGCGGTATGGTGAACTGCCAAGCCGAAATGAAGAAGGCTGTGGATTGCGGTTACTGGAATATGTTCCGTTTCAACCCTGCGGCTGAAAAGAAATTCGTCATTGACAGCAAAGCACCGACCACCAGCTATCGTGACTTTATCATGAACGAAGCTCGTTATTCTTCGCTGACTCGTTCTTTCCCCGAACGCGCCGAAGCGCTGTTCACCCAAGCGGAAGAAGCGGCGATGGCACGTTACGAACACTTGCAAAAACTGCAAGCGTTGTACAACGACTAATCGTTTGTAAAAACAAAACCGCGTCTCAACAAAAGTTGAGGCGCGGTTTTTTTGTGCAAACCTTTGCCAAAAAGACATATACTACTATGTGCGGGAGGTGTTTGTGTGAACCAAAAAATCGCTGTGCCGTGGCAAAAAATTATTTTTTTGGCTGTGCTCATTACCATGGTAGGTTCTGCGGTAACGGTTGGAATCTCTTTGTGGATGGCACCCTCGGTGCCCGCCGAGGGGAGTGTGCGTATTAAAAGTGACTACGTGTTGATGTTTTTACAATGTTTGCTCGGGATTGCGGCAATGTTGTTGCCACGTTGGTTGTCCCGCAAATGCAGGTGGAAAATTCCGTCGCGCATGATTATTTTGTATGCGCTTTTTTTGTATTGCGCCATCTATTTGGGAGAAGTGCGCGGTTTTTATTATTTGATTCCGCGTTGGGATACCGTGCTGCATATTTTCAGCGGTGTGGCGTTGGGGGCGCTTGGGTTTTCGGTGTTGAGTTTGCTCAACAAAAGCGAGCGTGTTCCGCTGTCGCTCAGCCCCGCGTTTGTTGCTTTGTTTACGTTTTGTTTTGCGGTTGCCGTGGACGTGGTGTGGGAAATGTATGAGTTTTTTGCCGACAGCGTTTTTTTGACCAACATGCAAAAACATTCCTTAGGCAACGGTGCTCCGTTGCTCGGCAAGTTGGCGCTGGCAGACACCATGGAAGATTTGATGGTGGATGCCCTTGGTGCGCTTTTTATTGCGGTTGTGGGATACGTTTCGTTGAAATTTCAAAAAGGATGGGTGGAAAAACTGATTGTAAAACGCACCTTTAAGCAATAGATACACCGGTATAATAGTGTTTTAAGATGTCGTCACAAGCAAAACCTTGTTCCGCCATGGCTTTGGCACCAAACTGGCTCATTCCGACACCGTGACCGTACCCTTTTACCGAAAAGGTAAACCCCTCTTTGGTGTGCGAAACCGAAAAACAAGCCGACGGCAAACCCAACGCATCCCGCACAGCTTTGCCGCTGAATGTTTTTTCGCCGATGGTAATACCCACCACCGAGCCGGCGGGCGACAGCGTGGGTGTGCCGGTAATCCACCCGTCGGCATTGCCGGATAGCGACAGGTTGGGGAAGGCTTTTGCAAAGTTTTCGTCAGTGACCGTGACGGTTTGAGTGGCGCGTGGCGAAAGCGAATCGCTGCCGCTTGTTACCGACTGCAAATACGGGAAATCGGTTCCCCATACCACAGATGAAGTTTCGGTTTTGCCCCAGTTGCAACTGTGATACGCGGCAAAAATGGGATTGCCGTTATACAAAATGCGTTTTCCGAAAACCGCATCCACCGCCGAAGCAATGCGCTCCAAGTTGGCATCGTATTGCTCGCCCCACAGTTTTTTGAGGCCGTCGGGGGAATAGGTGGTGGGGAACGAAGCGGGAACGGATGAAAAATGAGCACCTTGCAACGCCGCATTGTCCGTGTTTTTTTGTTTTTCATACGTGTAATAGGTATACGAAGCGACGGCTTGTGCTTTGAGTGCTTCAACGGGGTAGGAAGCGGGCATTTCGGCCGCCACGGTGTAGATTAGAAAATCGCGTTCGGAAAAAGAGTAGATGGCACCCCCTGCGGTGTCCAGTACTTTAAAAACGGCGGTGGGGGTTTCTTTTTTGGTTTCTTCTTCCGTTTTTACTGTCGGTGCGGTGGGGGTATCGGTTTTGGCGGGACTTGCGGGTGTTTTGACAAACGGAAGAGGGATAAGTGCTAAAACGATATAGCAAATAAGCGAAAGTAAAGAAAAAGTTTTCATAGCAGGCACCTTTGACATAAAATGATAAAAATTTTTTATAAAACTGCAAATTCAAAAGAAACGTCCACAGATTTTGCTAAAAAATGCAATTTTTGGAAAGGGGAATTGCGTTTTTCAAAAAGGGAAAGCATTTCAAAGGGTTGACAAGGGTGTGCTCGGTGCGGTATAATATGAGGTATTACAAATAAAGGGGCATGGTCATGGTAAACACAAATGACCCCAAGATTCAAGGGGTTTTTACAACTTTATGCGAACAAATAAGAGAAAATAACCGTATCTCTCCCGAAAAGTACGTTGGCAAAGATATTAAACGCGGGTTGCGTAATGCCGACGGCACCGGTGTGGTGGCGGGACTTACGCGAATTTGTAACGTGCACGGTTATGTGTTGAGCGAGGGCGAAAAGCAACCGGACAAAGGCGTTCTTACTTACCGTGGGTACACCATTGAAGATTTGGTGGCAGGCAGCAACGGACAAGGGCGTTTTGGCTTTGAGGAAGTTGTTTTCTTGCTGTTGTTTGGCTTTTTGCCCAACACCGACCAGTTGGCAGATTTTTCGAAATTGTTATCTGCCAATCGGGAGTTGCCGGAATATTTTGCCGAGGATATGATTATCAAAGCCCCGTCGCCGAATATTATGAATAAATTGTCGCGCTCGGTGTTGGCTCTGTATTCGTACGATGACGACCCCGAAACGACAACGGTGGAAAACGTGTTGCGGCAATGCATTGAACTGATTGCGATGTTGCCCACCGTTATGGGTTATGCGTATCAGGTCAAACGCCGCCATTATGACAGACAAAGCATGGCGATTCATCCGTTATTGCCGGGTCTTTCGACGTCGGAAACGATTTTGCGGACGATTCGCGCCGATGGTGTTTACACGCCCGAAGAGGCGAAGTTGTTGGATTTGTGCTTGATGTTACATGCGGAGCACGGCGCCGGTAACAACTCGGCATTTGCGACGCGCGTGTTGGCTTCTTCGGGAACCGACACGTACTCTGCCATTTCTGCCGCGATTGGTTCACTTAAAGGACCTCGTCACGGTGGTGCGAACTTAAAGGTTATGCAAATGTTGGAAGATATTAAAGCGCACGTCAAAGATTGGGAAGACGAGGACGAGGTTGCGGCGTATTTGGTAAAAATCTTAAACCGCGAGGCAAACGACGGGTCCGGTTTGATTTATGGTATGGGCCACGCGGTATATACCTTGTCTGACCCGCGTGCCGTGTTGCTCAAACGAGAAGCCGAGCGCATGACGCACAAACGCGGGTATGGCAAAGAGTTCCGTTTGTTGGAGTTGGTGGAAAAACTCACTCCGGATTTGATGTTCAAAGTGCGCGGCATTGAAAAAGCCGTGTGCGCCAACGTGGATATGTATTCCGGTTTGATATATCGTTCCATGGGTATTCCGGAAGAATTGTTTACGCCGTTGTTTGCGGCGGCGCGTATCAGCGGTTGGTGTGCACACCGCATAGAAGAACTGCTGACCGGCGGACGAATTATTCGTCCCGCGTATAAGCCGTTTGGCAAAACCGAAGAATACATACCGTTGAAAGAACGATAATTTCCGAAAATACACGGGAGTTGTTTTTATGAAACGAAAGCCCTCGACAGCACGTCGTAACAACAACCGAAAGCGAAAGAAAAATCGCTTTCGGCTGTTTGTCGTGTTGTCGATAGTGAACGTGCTGTTGATGGTGCTGATTGTGGTACTGTTTCCGGCAGCCTTTGGCAACGATGCGGCAACCGAAGAAAAAAAGAAAAGTATGCTGGGCATTACCGCTATTACGGTGGAAGGGAATACCCGCTACGATACCGAAGCATTGTTAGGCGTGAGCGGTCTTGCCGAAGGGCAAAGCGTGTTTTCCGTTAGCAAAGGGCAGGTTTCCAAGCGGTTGCGCAAAGCGTTTTCGTACGTTGAAAGAGCAGACGTGGAGGTTAATCTTCGCCGCGAAGTGACGTTGCGTATTACCGAAAAACCGGAACTGGGTGCGGTTTATGCAAACGGTTCGTGGTTGGTGGTAGACCACAGCGGTGTGGTGTTGCTGAAAATGCCGCTGCGCAGTGAACGCCCTTTGAGGAAGTTGTATTTAAAAGGTGCCGAAGTCACAAACGATACCGTCGGGAAACCCGCGCTTGGTGAGCGGAGTTTGGCCATTGCCAAAGAATTGAGTTTGGCTTTCGAGCAGTATAACATTGACGGAATCGGTATTATTGACATGAGTAATCCTAACGACATTCGTTTGAATTGGAAAAACCAGATTACGATTGCGCTGGGGAACGACTCAAATTTAAATTACGAAATGGCAGTGGTGGCAAGTACGCTGCCCAAAGTGTTGGCGCGTCACGGGGAAACGGCAACAGGTTTGTTAAACGTCAGTTTGTATTCGGACAGTACGGTGGAAGCACCGACGGTGATTTTTACCCCGTCGGCGTTGCTGGACAAAGAATCCGACGAAACACAGCAAAACACGACGGACACTTCCACTACGGCAACCGGCACCGATACCGCTACGACAACGACTTCACAAAATCGTTAAAAAACACCAAAAAAATTTTTAAATTACTGTTGAAAACAGAGAGTTGACATGGTAGAATAGAAAAGGTATAATGAAATATACTGAATAAATAGAAACCCTTTTCAAAAAAACAGTTGCAACTGAGAAATAAAAGGTAGGAGGAAGTTCCATGGGCTTTGAATACGAAGATGAGGTCTTGGATACCGGCGTTCAAATTAAGGTAATCGGTGACGGCGGTGGCGGCGGAAACGCTGTGAATCGCATGATTGCTGCCGGTGTTAAAGGCGTAGAATTTGTTGCCATCAACACGGACCATCAAGCTTTGTTGCGTTCGCAAGCAACAATCAAATTACAAATTGGTGAAAAATTAACGCGCGGTATGGGCGCCGGCGCTAATCCCGAAAAAGGTCAACGTGCCGCTGAGGAAAGCCGTGACGAAATCACAGCCGCTCTCAAAGGTACGGACATGGTGTTTATTACTGCCGGTATGGGCGGCGGTACCGGTACCGGTGCAGCTCCCGTTGTGGCAGAAATTGCGCGCGACATGGGCATTTTGACGGTGGGTATTGTTACCAAACCGTTTGCGTTTGAAGGTCGCCGCCGCATGGAGCAAGCCGAAAACGGTATTGCCGTGTTGCGTGAGCATGTGGATAGCTTGGTGGTTATCCCCAACGAACGCTTGAAACTCGTGAGCGAACAACGCATTACGCTGGCTAACGCTTTCCAAGAAGCCGACAGCATGTTGCGTCAAGGCGTACAATCCATTTCGGAATTGATTACTGACGAAAGAGCCGCCATCAACCTCGACTTTGCGGACGTTACCGCAGTTATGAAAGATGCCGGTTATGCCCACATGGGTATTGGTCGTGCCGAAGGCAAGGACAAAGCGGAAGCCGCTGCTCGTGCTGCGATTGCCAGCCCGCTGCTTGAAACCACCATCAATGGTGCCCGCGGTTTGATTATCAACGTAACCGCTTCGCCCGACATTCCGTTGGAAGATGTGGATGTGGCTTGTAGCTTGATTTCGGATGCGGCGCATCCCGATGCCAACATCATTTGGGGTCTGACCTTTAACGAGGAAATGGACGATTCTTTGTGCATTACCTTGGTTGCTACCGGCTTCTCCTCGGACGGTTCTTACATTCCGCCCACGGAAGACGGCAAAGGCGGCACCGATTCCAGCGATTACGACGACAGCGAATTGTTGGATATGTTCCGCAGAAGACCGCAATAAGAATTGACTTTCACGGCGGGAAGCAACGCTTCCCGCCGTATTTTTCTTTTGAGAGGTGAGGGAAAATGGCAAACAAACGCGATTTGTTGTCACCACTGCGCGCGGCGGTAGATACCTATGGCATGATACAAGCGGGCGACAACGTTGCCGTGGGGGTTTCCGGCGGCAAAGACAGCGTGGCACTGCTTGTGTTACTGGCGCGGTTGCGGCGGTTTTATCCCAACACATTTACCGTAACGGCGATTACCATTGACCCTTGTTTTGACGGAAAAGAGGGGGATTACACACCGATTGCCACTTTGTGCGAGCAGTTGGACGTGCCGTATGTTTTGAAGCGGACAAAATTGTGGGAAGCGGTGGCACAACACGTCGGTGAGGGGGAAACCCCGTGCAGCATGTGTGCGCGCCTACGGCGCGGGACGTTGCATCGTGTGGCGGCAGAAGTGGGGTGCCGTACCGTGGCGCTTGGCCACCACCAAGACGATGCGGCGCAAACGGTGTTGATGAACTTGTTTGCGGGGGCAACTTTGGGTTGTTTTTCGCCAAAAAGTTATTTGGACCGTTCGGATGTTACGGTGATTCGACCGCTCATTTTTGTAAAAGAGCAGGAAATCGAAGCGTTTGTCCGCGCCGAGCAGTTGCCGACTATCCCCTCGCGTTGTCCCGTTGACGGAAAAACGCATCGACAAGATGTGAAAGAATTGCTCGAACAGTTGTCGCAGACGTACGGTGACGTGAGCGAAAAGATAACCGCTGCGCTTCAAAAGGCGGATTTAAACGGTTGGGGGAAAACATAAAACAGGCAGTTTGCCGTGACACTTTCAAAATTTTTTGAAAGTGTCTTTTTTTATAACGAAAGCACTTGACAAAAACGCACCACGCGTGTATCATTGTATTAACGCAATAATACAATGTGTGGAGAAAGAAAATGAATTTTGAGTTTGATAACAGTATTCCCATTTATCTTCAATTGGTGGAACAACTGAAAATTGATATTGTATCGGGTAAATTTTCTGCGGGGGAGCGGCTGCCTTCGGTGAGGGATTTGGCGTTACAAAGGAAAGTTAATCCGAACACGGTGCAAAAAGCTTTTACAGAACTTGAAGATATGGGACTTGTATTTACAGAACGCACCAACGGTAAGTTTGTAACTAAGGACACGTTGCTTATTGAAAAGTGCAAACAAGAGTATGCTGGCACGATTACACAAAACTATTTGATGACGATGGAAAAACTTGGTGTTAACAAAAACGAAGTAGTATTGCTTATTAACGGTTTGGGAGGAAGCAGATAATGGAATTGTTACAATGTATTGATTTGAATAAAAATTTTGGTGAAAAGAAGATACTGAAAAACGTAAACTTAACCATACCGCGTGGTAAAATAATCGGTCTTTTGGGTAAAAACGGTACGGGAAAAACCACACTTATCAAACTTATTAACGACCTTTTAACCATCAGTTCGGGACAAATTCTTATCAACGGAAAGCCGGTTGGCGTCGAAAGCAAAAAAAGTATTTCGTATTTGCCTGAACGCACGTACCTTGATAAGGGGATGACGGTAGATAAAACCATCGAGTATTTTGCAACGTTTTATGACAATTTTGACAGCGAGCGAGCGTATAAACTTTTGGAAAAGTTGGGGCTTGATACGCATCAAAAACTTGCAAAAATGAGCAAAGGTATGCAAGAAAAAGTACAGTTGGTACTGGTTATGAGCCGTAAAGCGGACCTTTATATTTTGGATGAGCCTTTGGGAGGGGTAGACCCTGCCACCAGAGAGTATATTTTGGATACGATTCTTACCAATTTTAACGAGGGTGCCAGCGTGATTATTTCGACCCACCTTATAAGCGATATCGAACGCATTTTGGACAACGTTATTTTTATTGACAAGGGTGAAATTGTGCTGACCGCCGAAACGGATGAACTGAGAAATCGCGAAAATGCTTCGATTGATGAAATTTTTAGGAGGATGTTCAAATGCTGAGAAAATTGCTGAACTATGACCTTAAAAGTGTGTTTAAGGTGCTTATCATTTTTTATACATTAGCTATGCTCTTTGGTGTGTTGACAAGAGTGTTTTTCAGTTTTGAAAACTCGCTTGTGCTGAAAATTTTAGGCGAAATCTCGCAAGGTGCTGCAATTTCCATGATGTGCAGTACGCTGATAAACAATATTATGCGACTGTGGGTAAGGTTTAAGGCTCAGTTTTATGGCGACGAATCGTATTTGATACACACGTTACCCATAAAAAAAGAAACGCAGTATTTGGCAAAAATTTTAACGGCAATCATAACCCTTTTTGTAAGTTTTGCATTGATTTTTTTGGTGTTGCTTACGGCGTATTACTCAAAGGAGAATTTGTTGTTTTTTAAGAACCTGTTATTGCCGATGGCTCAGGCTTATGACAGCACCCTATTGGGCATTATTGCCTTGCTTGTATTTGTGCTTTTTTTGGAGTTTTTTAACATTTTACAATGCGGGTTTGCCGGAATCATTTTGGGGCATAGGATGAATAATGCCAAAACAGGATTTTCGGTGTTGTTTGGTGCCGTGGCCTTTTTTGTGAGTCAGGCTATTATCTTGGCGGTGTTGTTTTTGATTGCACTTTTCAATACGGAGTTTATGAATCTTTTTGTGACGAATACGACTTTGGATGTTCAAACGATAAAGAGTATGATATATGTAGCAATTTCTTGCTACACTTTGGTATCGGTGATAATTTGCTTTATCAATATCCGTCTTTTCAAAAAAGGCGTCAATGTAGACTGATTTTCCGCTTTGCGTGAATATAACAAAGGCACACTTCGCAAGGAAGTGTGCCTTTGTTACTTGTTTTGTTGGTTAATAGCCGTTTGGGTTGCCCGATTGCCGTATACGGTGGCAGACGAACTGAACACCATGCGTTTGCAACCAAACTCTTTCATCACGCTGCACAAAACAAGCGTGCCGTTGACGTTATTGTCAAAATATTCGAGCGGTTTTTGCACCGATTCGCCCACCGTTTTTAGACCCGCAAAATGGACGACCACGTCGATGTCGTGTTTTTGGAAAATACGGCGAAGACCTTCGGCGTCGCGGATATCACATTCGTAAAACGGAAGGTCTTTGCCCGAAAGTTCTTTGACACGGGCAAGGACTTCGTGATTGGAGTTATAGTAGTTGTCCAGTACTACGATGTCGTGACCGGAAGATAACAGTTCCAAACAAGTATGACTGCCGATATAGCCGCAACCACCGGTGATAAGTATTGACAATTTTACTTCCTCCCAGTATGATAAGATAAGGTGCTAAACATATTATATAAGCATTTATCCCATTTTACAAGGCTACGACGGAAAGTACACTATTTTGGACAAGTTGGGTATTGTTTATACCCAAAACAATGTGATACCATTAAGACAAAAGAAAGAAGGTATTTTTTATGAAACCTACACTGATTATTATGGCGGCAGGTATGGGCAGCCGTTTTGGCGGGCTTAAACAACTGACACCGGTTGGTCCGAATGGGCAATTGTTGATTGACTATTCGGTGTACGATGCAATCAAAGCCGGTTTTGGAAAAATTGTGTTTGTTATCAAGCACGAGATTGAAGAAGAATTTAAAGAACGGTTGGGCAACCGTATTGCGCAAAAAATCCCCGTGGAATACGTGTACCAAGAACTTGACAAGTTACCCGCAGGGTACACCGTTCCCGAAGGACGCACTAAACCGTGGGGAACGGGTCATGCTATTTTATGTTGCCGCGGCGTGGTGAAAGAACCGTTTATGGTTATCAATGCCGACGACTTTTACGGACGGCAAAGTTACGAGTTGTTAGCCGACTTTTTGCAAAAACCGCAAATGGGAAACAAAATGGAGTTTGCCATGTCGGCGTATGTTTTGGAAAACACGTTGACCGAAAACGGTTACGTTTCTCGCGGAATTTGCGAAGTGGACGAAAACGACAAACTGTGCGGATTGGTGGAGCGCACCCGTATTCAAGCTATCGACGGCAAACCGCAGTTTAGCGAAGACGAGGGCAAAACGTGGGAAGAACTTCCCCGCGGTTGTTTTGTTTCCATGAACGCGTGGGGCTTCCCTGTGGCCATGCTGGACCATTTGGAAGAACGGTTTAAAGTGTTTTTGGATACCACAGCAAAACAAAACCCTGTCAAAGCGGAGTTTTATTTGCCGTTTGCCGTTAACGATATGATGAACGACGGCGAAGCCGAAACGTTGGTGTTACGCACCGCAGACCGTTGGTATGGCATGACGTATGCCGCCGACAAGCAAGACGTGATGGACGCGATTGCGAACATGACCGAGAAAGGCATTTATCCCGCCCAAATGTAAGGGGTTTTTGTAATGAATTTGCCAAGCAGTTTTGTTTGGACCGTGAACCGCTTGATGCCACGCCGTACGGTTGCGGACATATTAACGATACGTATTGTGTGACTGTCGCGGATAAACGGTATATTTTGCAACGGATTAATCATCGCATTTTCCCAACGTAGAGGGACTCATGAACAATATTGTCAGCGTAACCAACGTGATTCGCAGTGATATTTTATTCGTCCCTAAACTGCCGAAGGCAATAACACTTGACGAAAGTCAAATATCACTGCGAAGCAATAAAACTCGCCAAAGGCGAATAAAACTGCCCAACGTCCCTATGGGAAGTTGGGCATTGAACGCTTTTTCTTTTTGAAAATATCGGCACAAATCCCGAAAATTTTCTTGCAAAGTCTGCCTTTTTTTGCCATAATAAAAGCAGATTGGAAATGAGGGAAGAAGTATGTTTTTTAAAAAAGCGGGACCGCTCGGCGCGGTGAGTTTTGTGGTGGTGGGATTGGGTAATCCCGGCAAAAAATATGAAGCGACACGGCACAACGCAGGATTTATGGCGGTGGAGGCGTTGGCAGAAGATGCAGGTGTGCGTATAAACCGCGTGAAATTTAAGTCGTTGTGTGCCGAGGCGCAAATCGGCGGCGAAAAAGTGTTGTTGATGATGCCGCAAACCATGATGAACAACAGCGGTGAAGCCGTGCGCGAAGCGTTGCAGTTTTACAAGTTACCGCCCGAAAAATGTTTGGTAATTTGCGATGATATCTCGTTAGATGTCGGCACCATTCGTATTCGCCGCAAAGGCAGTGACGGCGGACAACGCGGGATGCGCAGTATTATTACGCTTTCCTCAAGCGAAAACTTCCCTCGTATTAAAATTGGTGTAGGGCACAAGCCGCATCCCGATTACGATTTGGCGGCATGGGTGCTTTCTCGTTTTTCGAAAGAAGAGACGCCGGCGTTGTTAACAGCGGTGAAGAACGCCGCCGAAGCGGCAAAACGTATTGTTGGCGGTGATTTTGAAGGCGCACAAAATGCGTTTTCTAAGTAGGGATGAGATATGTCTGTTTTTGAAAAGGGAATGGCGGGATTGCCTGTTCTTTCCTCGCTGTGCAACGACGTAACAAGTGCTCGTACGCCTGTGATGGTAACGGGGGTTGGGCATATTCATAAGGCTTTATTAACACACGCTTTGTGTTCTCGATTGCAACGCAAGGCGTTATTTTTGGTGTCTGACGAAGCAGAAGGGGTACGTTTGTGCGAAGATTTAAACGCTTTGGGAGAATCTGCCTTGTTTTTGCCGTCGCGAGAACTGTCGTTGCGGCAAGTGGATGCTTCGTCGCGGGAATACGAGCAACAACGTTTGGCCGTACTTTCCCGTATGCTCAAAAACGATTATTCCGTTGTGGTAGCGTGTGTGGATGCCGTATTTTCGTATACCGTGCCACCGCAAGTGTTGCAGCAGCGCACGTTGTCGCTGGTGGCGGGCAAAGACGTGCCGACGGCAAATTTGCCTGCGGCGCTTTCGGCGGCGGGGTATGAACGGTGCGACCAAATTGAAGGCGCCGGGCAGTTTGCGGTGCGCGGCGGGATTATTGACGTGTACCCTGCGCAAAATGCCGCACCGTTGCGCATTGAGCTGTGGGGCGATACGGTCGACACCATTTCCCACTTTGATTTGATTTCCCAACGCCGCACCGAAATGTTGGAAAAAGCAGATATTCCGCCGGCGTGTGAAATTTTTTACGATTCTGTTGAAGAAATGGCAAGCCGCATGGAAGAAGTGGCAAACTCGCTTAGCGGTAAACGTGCCCCCGCGGTGCGCGAAGCGATTTTGTCAGACGTTGACCGTTTGCGGGGCGGGGCTGGTTTGTCGGCGCCCCACAAATACTTGCCGCTGATTTATACGCAGGCGAACACGGTGCTTGCCTACGCGCCCGATGCGTTGTTGGTTGTTTCGGAAACCGTCAAAGTGCGCGAGCGGATGCGTGCCGCCGAGTGGCAGTTGCAAGAAAATATTCAAGCACTGTTGGAAGAAAATTTAATTTGCAAGGAACTGTGCCGTTACCAAGCCGATTGGGAAGATGTTGTGCGCGCATGGGAACAGCATCCCACGGTGCTTATGGAAACGTTTTCTCGCAGCGTAGGTGACGTGCCCCTTAAAGAGTTATATTCGCTTACCTGCCGTCAACTCCCCGTTTGGTCGGGCGGAGTGTCGCTGCTTTGTGAGGATTTACGCGATGCTTTGGAGCGCCGCGAAGCGTGTGTGGTGTTGGCGGGTGCCGAGGAAAAGAACGCCAAGTTATTGGCGGAAGATTTGCAAAAACAAGGGATTCCCGCGTTGTATGCACCCTCGCCCGAAAAACCGATAGCAGGACAAGTGTTGGTGCTGACAGGCGGGTTGTCTGCCGGTGCGCAATTCCCCGAAGCGGGGCTTACCATCATTACCCACGGGCGGATGCACAAAGCGCGAAAGCACAGACGCCTAAACCGCCAAGCGGGAGTGCAAATTCACAGTTTGTCCGAGTTGTCGGTGGGGGATTACGTGGTGCACGCCGCGCACGGGATTGGTGTGTATGAGGGGATTCACCGTTTGGACGTACAAGGGGTTTTGAAAGATTATTTAAAACTCCAATACGACAAAGGAGATACGCTGTACGTGCCGGTTACGCAACTGGATTTGGTTTCCAAATACGTTGGTACCAAAGACGAGGTAAAGGTGCGGTTGCACCGTTTGGGCGGACAAGAATGGCAAAAGACCAAAGCGCGTGTGCGCAGCGCGGTCAAGGACATTGCCAAAGAATTAATACAATTATATTCGCAGCGCATGGCAAGTCCCGGTTTTGCGTTTGAGGCAGATTCGGAATGGCAATACGATTTTGAACGGCATTTTGAGTTTGAGGAAACCGAGGACCAGTTGCGTTGTGTGCAAGAAATAAAAGCCGATATGGAACGCCCTGTCCCGATGGACCGTTTGTTGTGCGGTGACGTGGGGTTTGGAAAAACCGAGGTCGCTTTGCGTGCCGCGTTCAAATGTGTGTCGCAAAGCAAGCAATGCGTGATTTTGGTGCCGACGACGATTTTGGCATTCCAGCATTATAACACGCTGGTTAAGCGGTTTGAAGGGTTCCCCGTGCATGTTGAAATGCTTTCGCGGTTTCGCACCACCAAGCAACAAGCCAAAATACTCGAAGATATGGCGGCGGGACGGTTGGATATTTTGGTGGGTACACACCGCCTGTTATCCAAAGACGTGCGTTTTCGCGATTTGGGGTTGTTCATTGTGGACGAGGAACAACGGTTTGGTGTTTCGCAAAAAGAGCGGATTAAGGAATTGGCACCCCAAGTAGATGTGCTGACGTTATCGGCTACCCCTATTCCGCGTACGCTGAACATGGCAATGAGCGGAATTCGCGATATGTCGATTATTGAAGAAGCGCCGCAAGACCGCCGCCCCGTGCAGACGTACGTGCTGGAACACGACAACGCGTTGCTGACTGAAGCCATTCGGCGGGAATTACGCCGCGGCGGACAGGTGTATTATATTCACAACCAAATAGAGACAATTGAACGGTGTGCCGCGGGGGTGCAGATGCGTATTCCCGAAGCGCGCGTGGCATTTGCACACGGCAAAATGTCGGAAGACGAAATGTCCGAGATTTGGCGCGGGGTGATGGACCACGAAATTGACGTGTTGGTTTGCACCACCATTATTGAAACGGGTGTAGACGTTTCCAACGTAAACACCTTGATTATTGAAAATGCCGACCGTTTTGGTTTGTCGCAGTTACACCAATTGCGCGGTCGTGTGGGACGTTCTTCCCGCCGCGCGTTTGCATATTTGACATTTGTGCGCGGCAAAGTATTGACCGAGGTGGCGGCAAAACGGTTGGAAGCGATTCGGGAATTTACCGAGTTTGGCGCGGGTTTTCGCATTGCCATGCGCGATATGGAGATTCGCGGTGCGGGGAATTTGCTTGGCGCGCAACAGCACGGGCACATGGAAGCCGTGGGGTATGATTTGTACCTGAAACTGCTCGAAGAAGCGGTCAGCGAAGAAAAGGGCATCCACAAAGGGCGCCGCGAAGCGGAATGTTTGATTGATTTGCCCGTTTCGGCACATATTCCCGAAAGTTACATTGCCGCCAATTCACAACGGTTGGATATTTATCGGCGGATTGCGGATATTCGCACCGAAGAAGATTCGCTGGATGTGTACGACGAGTTGATTGACCGTTTTGGCGAACCGCCCGAAGCGGTGCAAGGGTTGGTGGAAGTGGCGTTGTTGCGCAACATGGCTGCCAATGCGGGGATTTATGAAATCAAGCAAAACGGGGACACGCTGCTGTTATATCAGCGCACGTTGGATTTGCAACTTGGCGCACAGTTGTCCGCAGCGCTCAAAGGACGCGTGATGATTAGCGCGGGGAGCAAGCCGTATTTGGCGGTTAAGCCAAAGGCGGGATTATCTTCGCTGGAAACGCTGCGCGAAGTGTTGCAAATGGTCGAAACCGTTTGCAACAAAACGAATACCGAGGAATAATAAAAGAGCCTACGGAACGCCACGTTCCGTAGGCTCTTTTTGTTTGTGGATTATTCTTCTTCGGCGAGTTCTTCTGCCTCGGCTTCCGGTTCGGCATCGTCGAGCATGCTGCGCAAAGCGGCAACATACGGGTCGTTGCTGGAAGCGTGGGTGTTAACCACATCCACGTTGTTGTATACCGGCATACCGGTACCGGCGGGGATGAGTTTACCGATAATGACGTTTTCTTTAAGACCGAGCAACGGGTCGACTTTGCCTTTGATGGCGGCATCGGTCAACACGCGCGTGGTTTCTTGGAAGGAGGCTGCCGACAAGAACGAGTCGGTTGCCAAAGATGCTTTGGTAATACCCAAAAGAACCGGTGAGCAAGTTGCTTCTTTGAGGTGAATTTCGCCTGCGTCGATGCGGGCACGTACGCGAGCGTTTTCTTCGTCAAATTGGCTACGGTCAATCATGGCACCAGCAAGCAAGTAAGTGTCGCCGGCTTCGTCAACCTTGACCTTGCGCATCATTTGACGAACAATGACTTCAACGTGTTTGTCGTTGATGTCAACACCTTGCATACGATAGGTGCGTTGTACTTCTTGAATGAGGTAGTTTTGCACCGCTTCTACGCCGCAAACGGCCAAAACGTCGTGCGGGTTGACAGAACCTTCGGTTAAGCGGTCACCTTTTTTGACAACGTCGCCGTCATGTACACGAATGCGGAAGTTGAAGGGAATCGGATAACTGCGTTCGTCAACGTTTTCGGCGTCTTGCGACGTGACGTAAATGACGCGTTTTTTCTTTTCTTCACCCAAACGCACCACACCGTCGATTTCGGAAATGATGGCAAGGGATTTGGGTTTGCGGCTTTCGAACAATTCTTCAACACGCGGCAAACCTTGCGTGATATCTTCTGCCGAAGCAACGCCACCGGTGTGGAAGGTACGCATGGTAAGCTGGGTACCGGGTTCACCAATGGATTGGGCGGCAATGATACCGACGGCTTCACCCACCGTGACAGGGTCGACGGTGGCCAGGTTGGAGCCGTAGCATTTGGCGCAAACGCCTTGACCGGCTTTACAAGCGAGCACGGAACGTACTTTGATGTGAACTTTGGTTTCGTCCACTTCGCCGGTTTCTTTGTCGATGGCGGCTTCGCGCAACACAGAGTCGATGCGTTTGGCATCGGCATCGGTCATCATTTTGGTGGACGGGAAGACCAGTTCGCCGGTGAGCGGATGGTAGAAATCTTCCGTCAAATAGCGACCGACCAAGCGTTCGGTCAACGGTTCAATCATTTCTTTGCCGTCTTTGATGTCGCGTACTTCGATGCCTTCGGTGGTGCCGCAATCGTGTTCGCGGATGATGACGTCTTGTGCAACGTCGACCAAACGACGGGTCAAATAACCCGAGTCGGCGGTACGCAAAGCGGTATCGGCCAAACCTTTACGAGCACCACGGGACGAAATGAAGTATTCCAAAATGTTCAAACCTTCACGGTAGTTGGCACGAATCGGAACTTCGATGGTACGACCGGAGGTGTTGGCAATCAAACCACGCATACCGGCGAGCTGACGAATCTGGCTCATGGAACCACGAGCGCCGGAATCGGCCATCATGTGGATGGGGTTGAACGGGTCGAGGTTGTCTTTCAAAGCGTCGGTGACTTTGTCGGTGGTGGCGTTCCACGTTTTGATAACTTCTTGGTAGCGTTCCTCGTTGGAAAGCAAACCTTGGTTATACAAATCGGTGACTTGTTCGACCTTTTCTTCCGCTTCGGCAATCAATTGCTTTTTCTCCGGCGGGATAGAAGCATCGACAACTGCCACGGTCAAAGCACCGCGGGTGGAATATTTGTAACCTTGGGCTTTGATGGCATCCAGCACTTCGGACGTGCGGGCAGGACCATGAACTTTGATACATCTGTCGATAATTTGCGACAATTGTTTTTTCTTGACGATGTTATTGACTTCGTATTCGAACATATCGTCGTCGGTTTTGCGGTCCACCAACCCCAAATCTTGCGGAATGGGTTGGTTGAAGATGATGCGACCGACGGTGGTTTCCACCAAGCGGGATTGTTCTTCACCGCGGATGGTCATGGTGCGGCGAACACGGATTTTAGCGTGCAAGGACACGGCGTTGCAACCGTATGCCATTAAGGCTTCGTTGACGTCGCGGAACACTTTGCCTTCGCCCAAAGCACCCGGTTTTTCCACGGTGAGGTAGTACGAACCCAAGACCATGTCTTGCGTGGGTACTGCCACGGGACGTCCGTCGGACGGTTTGAGCAAGTTGCCGGCAGCGAGCATGAGGAAGCGGGCTTCGGCTTGTGCTTCGGCAGACAGCGGCACGTGAACGGCCATTTGGTCACCGTCGAAGTCGGCGTTAAACGCGGTACAAACAAGCGGATGCAGTTTGATGGCGCGGCCTTCGACCAACACGGGCTCGAACGCTTGAATACCCAAGCGGTGCAACGTAGGAGCACGGTTGAGCATGACCGGATGGTCTTTGATGACGATTTCCAGCGCATCCCACACTTCGGGACGGACGCGGTCAACCATCTTGCGCGCGGTTTTGATGTTGCCGGCGGCGCCGGTTTCCACCAAGCGTTTCATGACAAAGGGTTTGAACAATTCGAGCGCCATTTCCTTGGGCAAACCGCATTGATACATTTTGAGTTCCGGACCGACAACGATAACCGAACGGCCCGAGTAGTCAACACGTTTACCGAGCAAGTTTTGACGGAAACGACCTTGTTTACCTTTGAGCATATCCGAAAGCGACTTGAGCGAGCGGTTGTTCGGTCCGGTGACCGGACGACCGCGACGGCCGTTGTCGATAAGAGCGTCAACCGCTTCTTGCAACATACGTTTTTCGTTGCGAACAATGATGTCCGGCGCGCCGAGTTCCAACAAGCGTTTTAAACGGTTGTTACGGTTGATGACGCGGCGGTACAAATCATTGAGGTCGGAGGTGGCAAAACGGCCGCCGTCCAATTGGACCATGGGACGAATATCCGGCGGAATGACCGGAATAACATCCAAAATCATCCATTCGGGGCGGTTGCCCGACAAACGGAAAGATTCCACCACTTCCAAACGTTTTAACAAACGAGCGCGTTTTTGACCGCTGGAACCTTCGAGTTCTTCTTTGAGTTCGCTAGAAAGTTTTTCAAGGTCAATATCCGCGAGCAGTTTTTTGACGTATTCAGCACCCATACCGGCATCAAAATCGTCTTCGTATTTTTCGCGCATGTCGCGGTAGTCTTTTTCGCTCAATACTTGTTTGGATTGCAAGGGTGTGTCGCCGGGGTCGGTGACAATGTAGGAAGCAAAGTACAACACTTGTTCCAACAAACGGGGCGATACATCCAAAAGCAAGCCGATGCGGGACGGAATACCCTTGAAATACCAAATGTGCGAAACGGGGGCGGCAAGTTCAATGTGGCCCATGCGTTCACGACGCACTTTGGCACGGGTAACTTCTACGCCGCAACGGTCGCAGATTTTACCTTTGAAACGGATGCGTTTGTATTTGCCGCAATGGCATTCCCAGTCCTTGGTGGGCCCGAAAATGCGTTCGCAGAACAAACCGTCGCGTTCCGGTTTTAAGGTGCGATAGTTGATGGTTTCCGGTTTTTTCACCTCACCGTACGACCATTCGCGGATTTGTTCGGGGGATGCAAGACCGATTTTAATTGAATCAAATACATTGAAGTCCATCATAACGTTCTGCCCCCTTTCTTATATTTCGTCGGAATCGTCATACGATTCCTCGTCAGAACCAAACAAATCGGCACCAAAATAATCGTCGATTTCCGGTTCTTCTACTTCGTAGCCGGAAAGTTCGCTTTCGTCGGTGACGGTGCTGAACGCATCGTCATCGGCGGGGTCAACGGCGACCATGGTGAGTTCTTCATCTTCTTCAAAGGTTTGTTTTAAGTCGATTTCTTCTTTGTCGGCGTTGAGCACTTTGACATCTAAGCCGAGAGATTGCAATTCCTTAACAAGAACCTTGAAGGATTCCGGAACACCGGATTTGGGCACGTTTTGACCTTTGACAATGGCTTCGTACGTTTTGACACGGCCGACCACGTCGTCGGACTTGACGGTCAAGATTTCTTGCAAGGTGTAGGCGGCGCCGTAGGCTTCCAGCGCCCACACTTCCATTTCACCGAAACGTTGACCGCCGAATTGTGCTTTACCGCCGAGCGGTTGTTGCGTAACCAGCGAGTACGGACCGGTGGAACGAGCGTGAATCTTATCGTCAACCAAGTGGTGCAATTTGAGATAGTACATGTAACCGACAGTGACCGGATTGTCAAATTGTTCACCGGTACGACCATCGTACAAAATGGTTTTGCCGTTGGGGTTTTTGCCCGCTTGTTCAAGCATTTCTTGAATATCGCTTTCGTGAGCACCGTCAAAAATCGGGGTCATGACGTTGATGCCGAGTGCTTTGGCGGCGTAACCCAAGTGGACTTCCAACACCTGACCGATGTTCATACGTGAGGGAACGCCCAACGGGTTGAGAACGATATCCAGCGGGGTGCCATCCGGCAAGAACGGCATATCTTCGCTGGGGAGAATACGAGAAACAACACCTTTGTTACCGTGGCGGCCCGCCATTTTATCGCCCACGCTGATTTTGCGTTTTTGGGCAATGTAGCAACGGACAACCATGTTCACGCCGGGGCTGAGTTCGTCGCAGTTTTCGCGAGTGAACACTTTGACGTCCACAATGATACCGTATTCGCCGTGCGGTACACGAAGCGAAGTGTCGCGCACTTCGCGCGCTTTTTCACCGAAGATGGCGCGCAACAAGCGTTCTTCGGCGGTGAGTTCGGTTTCGCCCTTCGGGGTGACTTTACCCACCAAGATGTCGCCGGAGCGAACTTCCGCACCGATGCGGATGATGCCGCGTTCGTCCAAATCTTTGAGCGCGTCGTCGCCCACGTTGGGAATATCGCGGGTGATTTCTTCCGGCCCTAATTTGGTGTCGCGGGATTCGATTTCGTATTCTTCGATATGAATGGAGGTAAAGACATCGTCGCGCACGATTTTTTCGTTAATCAAGACGGCGTCTTCGTAGTTGTAGCCTTCCCACGTCATAAAGCCGATGAGTGCGTTTTTACCCAAGGCAATTTCGCCGTTGCAGGTAGCGGGACCGTCGGCAATGACGTCATGTTCTGCCAAATGTTGGCCAAGTTCCACCACGGGGCGTTGGTTGATGCAGGTGCCTTGGTTGGAACGCGAGAATTTTACCAGTTGGTAAGTATCGATTTCACCGGTGTCGTCGCGGCGGACACATACGCGGTCTGCCGAAACAAAGGTGACGGTACCGGCGGCTTTGGCAAGCACGCACACGCCCGAGTCAACACCGGCTTTGTATTCCATACCGGTACCAACCACGGGGGATTCGGTTTTGAGCAGCGGAACAGCTTGACGCTGCATGTTGGAACCCATCAACGCACGGTTGGCGTCGTCGTTTTCCAAGAACGGAATCATGGCAGTAGCGACCGAAACAACCATTTTCGGCGAAACGTCCATGTAGTCAATTTTATCGCTTTCGATTTCCAAGAATTCGCTGCGGAAACGCGCGTTAACACGGTTGCGTGCAAAACGACCTTGTTCGTCGAGCGGTTCGTTGGCCTGGGCGACGATGAAATCGTCTTCCATGTCGGCGGGCATGTACACCACTTCGTCGGTGACAACGCCGGTTTCTTTATCCACACGACGGAACGGGGCTTCGATAAAGCCGTATTGGTTGATGCGGGCAAAGGTTGCCAAATACGAAATCAAACCAATGTTGGGACCTTCCGGTGTTTCAATCGGGCACATACGACCATAGTGGCTGTAATGTACGTCACGCACTTCAAAGCCTGCGCGGTCACGCGACAAACCACCGGGACCCAAAGCGGACAAACGGCGTTTGTGAGTGAGTTCGGCAAGCGGGTTGTTTTGGTCCATAAACTGCGAAAGCGGCGAAGAACCGAAAAATTCCTTGATAGCAGCAACAACCGGACGGATGTTGATGAGTGCTTGGGGGGTGACTGTTTCCAAGTCTTGTGCTTGCAAGGTCATGCGTTCGCGAATGACGCGTTCCATACGCGAAAAACCAATGCGGAATTGGTTTTGCAGCAATTCGCCCACCGAACGGATGCGGCGGTTGCCCAAGTGGTCGATGTCGTCGGTGGTGCCGATGTCGTGACCCAAGCAGTTGACATAGTTGATGGATGCCAAAATGTCATCCACAATAATGTGGTTGGGAATCAAGTCGGCGGCGCGAGCGAGCAATGCTTCAATTAAAGCGTCGTCGTTTTCGGCTTCGTCCAAAATTTCTTGCAATACCGAGAAACGAACACGTTCGTTGACAACTTTTTTGACCGCTTCGTACACCGTTTCGTTGACGAAGCCCGTAATATCCACCATGCCGTTGGAAATGATTTTAACTTCGCGTGTTTCGCCGTGTTCTTCCACCGAAACATAGGCAACGGTGACACCGGCGTTTTCCATGGCCATGGCCAGGTCGCGGCGGACGAGTTCGCCGGCTTCGGCCATGAGTTCGCCCGTGGTGGGGTTGACCACCGGACGGCTCAAACGGCAGCCTGACAAACGGTTGGAAATGCCGAGTTTTTTGTTGTATTTATAACGGCCGACGCGGGACAAATCGTAACGGCGGGGGTCGAAAAACAGGTTTTCCAAGTGCTGTTGCGAGTTTTCCAGCGTGAGCGGTTCACCGGGACGCAATTTGCGATACACTTCAAGCAATGCTTCCTCGGTGTTTTTGGTGGTATCTTTTTCCAAAGTGGCCAAAATGCGTTCGTCTTCGCCGAAGAAGTCGAGCAATTCAGCATCCGAACCCAAACCGAGAGCGCGTGCAAACACGGTGATGGGGAGTTTGCGGTTTTTGTCGATGCGGACATAGAACACATCGGAAGAATCCGTTTCGTATTCCAGCCAAGCACCGCGGTTGGGGATGACGGTGGACGAAAACAGTTTTTTGCCCGTTCCGTCGTAACTTAAACCATAGTACACACCGGGGGAACGCACCAATTGCGAAACAATGACACGTTCGGCACCGTTGATAACAAACGTGCCGCTTTCGGTCATTAACGGGAAATCACCCATGAATACTTCGGATTCTTTGATTTCACCGGTTTCTTTGTTGATTAAACGGGCGCGAACACGCAAAGGCGCCGCGTAAGTGACGTCGCGTTCTTTGCATTCTTCCACCGTGTATTTCGGGGTTTCGTCCAAACGGTAGTCCAAAAACTCCAATGAAAGATTACCCGAATAGTCCGTGATGGCGGTGGTGTCGTTAAAGACATCCTTTAAGCCTTCTTCCAAAAACCATTGATAGGAATTCTTTTGGATTTCAATGAGGTTGGGCATGTCCAAAACTTCGTTGATTTTGGAAAAGCTCATACGTGTTGTTTTGCCTAACTGTACCGGTTTGATATTAACCATCGGCTTCCATCACTCCTGTTTTTGTAGTTTGCCTTGCCGCTAAAAAGCGGCGGAGGAACAGTTCGTAGAATCGTGAGAACCGCTTGTTCGCTTTTGCAAAAAAACACTTGCATTTTGAAGCGAATTATGGTACACTATATTCAGTATTCGCGCGGGTACCCACGATAGTGCAGTATACTATAATACATGATTTATCTGTCGTTGTCAATGTTTTTTTGAAAATTGGCAACTTTTTTTATAAATTTTTTTGGTTTTTCAAAAAAACGAAACTGAAAAACGTTTCAAAGAAAAAACCTCGTGAAAAAAAGAAGAAGAAACACGTGGAGGAGTTGGTTGTTTTTGAACAAGAAGACCATGTTGAAAGTGAGAAAAGCAGGGTGTCGCGTAGGGTGTTTGCTGTTGTGCGCGGTGTTGTTATGTACCGGTTGTAGTTTTGGTGGTGATAAAGAGCAAACCACCACAACGGTACCGACCACCACAACCGTTCCCACCACGACAACCACGCGTGTGCCGACCACCACGCAAAAGGCACAGGCGACAACGGATATTTTGGTAAACTGCCCCGACGGCAAAACGGCGGATGCGGAATTGCTTGCGCGTATTTCGGGGGCGTGCCGTCAACTGGGAACGACGGTATCTATATATTATAAGGATTTAAAGACAGGGTACGCGGTGGAATATCGCGCGGATGCGGAGTATCAAACCGCGAGTGTTATTAAGGCTCCGTATGTGAAATATTTGCTGGCGTCCGGCGTGGACCGTACCGAAAAACTTAAAAGCCAAAACAAGCAAGGCGGGTCGGGAAAAGTGGACGATTCGCCGATGGGTACCGAGTTTACGGTGGGCGAGTTGATGGAATATGCCATTCGGTACAGCGACAATACCGCGTATTATATGCTTAACGAGCGGTTTGGATTTGACGGGTTTATGCAGTATGCTGCTTCGATTGGCGTAGAACTTAGTTTGAAACTTACCTTTCCTCGTCCGCGGTTTGGGTATTTGTCGGCACGGCATGCGGGATTGTACTTTGAGGACATTGCCAAGTACATTGAAACCGGCAGCGAAGAAGCGTTGTTGCTTAAATCGTGGTTGACGACGACGGAAGAAACCCGCCAGTTACCTGCGGCATTTGAGCAATATACCGTGGCGCACAAATATGGTGAACAAGGCAACCAAGCATACCACGATGCGGCGATTGTTTATGCCAAACAGCCGTACGTGCTGACGATATTGTCCACCTTGCCGCCGTACACGACAGAATCGATTGAAACGTTCCACGAAATTGCACGACTTGTTGATGCGTTGCAAGCGGCGTTTTATACGAAATAAAAAAAGACCGGAAGGTCAATTTGGACTTCCGGTCTTTTTGAATGATTAATTAGTCGTTGACAAACGGCATCAAAGCGATTTGACGAGCGCGTTTGATGGCAACCGTCAATTCCCGTTGGTGACGAGCGCAAGTGCCGGTCACACGGCGGGGAAGAATTTTGGCGCGTTCGGAAACGAAACGGCGCAAACGAGCAACATCTTTATAGTCGATGGTCTCTACACGGTCTACACAAAAGCTGCAAACTTTGCGGCGGCCTTTGCGCATACCGCCGTGAGGACGGTCGAACTTTTCATTTCTTTCCATTTTATCGGACATGAGAAATTCCTCCTTTTTTCAGATTGATGATTCTCAAAACGGAAGGTCGTCGGCACCGACAATTTCTTCAAAATCCGTAGCAGATGCCGTGGAAAATGCAGGTGCGGCCTCGTTGTATGTGGGAATCTGGGAATCGGTTTGGGGAGCAGCGGTGCCGCCCGACTTGGATTCCGCAAAGAAAGCGTTATCCACCACTACTTCAAAGACCGTGCGGTTAGCACCGTTTTTGTCGGTGTACGAACGGCTTTGCAACGAACCTTGCAAAGCAATGCGTTGACCTTTTTGGAAATAGCGGCAAATAAACTCTGCCGTGCCACGCCATGCAACACAGTTGATAAAGTCGGTCTGGCGTTCGGCACCTTTGGGTTGATAGGCACGGTCCACGGCAACCGAAAAGCTGGTTACCGAAACACCGTTTTGCGTGGTTTTTTGTTCGGGGGTGGCGGTTAAGCGACCCAAAAGGCATACGACGTTCATACGTTTGCCTCCTTACTTGTCCTTGCGGACGACCATGGAACGCAAAACACCTTCGGTGATTTTGCTGATACGTTCCAGCTCGGCAGGGAACTCAGGCGCGCTGACAAAGTTGTACAGCACATAGTAGCCTTCGGTTTCGTCGTTAATCGGGTATGCCAAACGGCGTTTACCCCATTCGTCAACTTCGCCGATTTCGGCGTTTTGCTCAACCAAGGTCTTGAATTTTTCGACCATGGCGGCGACGGCTTCTTCTTCTGCCTTCACGGAGAAGATGAAGACGGCTTCATAGGAACCTTTTACTGTGGGCATAATTGCACCTCCTCTTGGTCTTTCGGCCCTCTCTTCCGTGGAAAGGGCAAGGATAGAATGAATAGTCGCGCTCTTATGGACATAAAAACGCTGTATTATTATAACAGCGAAAAAAATGCTCGTCAAGCCTTTTTTTCAAAATTTTCTTTACAAGCGGTGCTTTGTGTCATATAATAAGGGGGATAGGCTGGCGGGAGTTCAACTCTCGCCAGCCTAATGGAAAGGATTGGGACTATGCTTCAATTTGAAGAACTGCGATTACGGTTGGAAAACAAGTTACCCGAAATAGAAAAACTGTCTGACGCTATCGGACTTGCCGCTATGAAAAAGGAATTGGCCGAGTTGGATATGCGCGCCGCTGCACCGGGGTTTTGGGACGATATGGAAAAAGCCCAAGAGGTTACGCAACGCGCCGCCAAAATCAAAGATGCCATTGAGCGGTATGAACGTTTGGTGTCGGATTATCACGACACGCTGACGCTGATTGAATTGGCGGATGAAGAGGGCGATTTGTCGCTTCTTGAGGAGTGCGCGGACGGCGTTGACCACGTGGAAAGCGAAACCGAGACCCAACGGCTTGCCACGTTGCTGACAGGTGAATACGATGCCAAAAACGCGATTTTGACGTTCCATGCGGGGTCGGGCGGTACCGAAGCGCAAGACTGGGCAGAAATGCTGTACCGCATGTATACCCGTTGGGCGGAAAAACACGGGTTTACCTACAAAATTTTGGATTACCTCGACGGTGACGAAGCGGGACTGAAAAGCGCTTGTATTCATGTGGAGGGCGAAAACGCTTACGGGTACTTAAAAGGCGAAGCGGGCGTGCACCGATTGGTGCGTGTTTCTCCGTTTGATGCTGCCGGTCGGCGCCACACCTCGTTTTCCGCTTTGGAAGTGTTACCCGAACTGGATGACAGCGTACAAATTGATATTCGTCCCGAAGATATTAAAATGGACGTGTTCCGTTCCAGCGGCGCAGGTGGTCAGCACATCAACAAAACGTCATCGGCAGTGCGACTGACGCATATTCCCACCGGTATTGTGGTGGCGTGCCAAACCGAACGCAGCCAGTTCCAAAACCGCGATACCGCTTTGAGCATGCTCAAAGCCAAGTTAATGGAAATTAAAGAACGCGAACATTTGGACCGCATTGAAGATATCAAAGGCGTGCAAGCGCAAATTGCGTGGGGCAACCAAATCCGTTCGTATGTGTTTATGCCGTACACGCTTGCCAAAGACCACCGTACGGGCTATGAAATGGGAAATATCAATGCTGTGATGGACGGCGATTTGGATGGGTTTATCAACGCGTATCTTTCTGCACTTTCCAACGGAACTCTTTCCTAAAAACGGGTGAAAAGTTACAAAAACGACGAAACAGTTGACTTTTTCGTCGTTTTTGTTTATACTCACAGTTATAGGGACTTTGAAAAGAAAGAGGGATGACATGGATTTTCAAGAGATTGCCTCACATTTTGGGATTACAGACCCGATATTGTCGGCAGAAGAAATCCATTCCGGAAACATTAACCGTACGTATTTGGTGACGGTAAAGCATCCGGAGGAGGAACGAGAATATATTTTCCAACGCATTAATACCTTTGTCTTTACACAACCGGAACTGGTGATGAACAACATCTTAAAAGTCACCGAACATATTAAACAAAAATTAGTGGCGACGGATGGTACCTATGCCCGTCGCGTGTTATCGTTTTTGACTACGCCGGAGGGCGTACCGTTTTATTACACTGCCAGTACCAAACATGTTTGGCGTGCTTACGAGTATATCGCCAATGCGACGGCGTATAATATGGTGCAAACACCCGAACAATTTTACGAAGCGGGACATTCGTTTGGGGAATTCCAAGGTTGGCTTTCGGATTTTCCGGCACAGACGTTGGCGGAGATTATCCCAAATTTTCACCACACACCGAAGCGGTTTGAAACATTCCGTGCGGCGGTTGAGGCTGACAAAGCCGGTCGTCGTGCCGAAGTGGCGGAAGAAATTGAATTTTTGCTGGCTCACGAAAACGAATGCGGCATTGTGATAAACGCGTTGGAAAACGGGGAAATCCCGTACCGCGCGACACACAACGACACCAAAATCAACAACATTTTGTTTGACGAAGACACCCACAAAGCCATTTGTGTGATTGATTTGGATACCGTTATGCCAGGGTCGTCGTTGTTTGATTTTGGCGATGCGGTGCGTTACGGCGCGTCCACGGCACTCGAAGACGAACGTGACCTTTCGAAAGTTTCTATCAGTTTGCCGCTGTATGAGCAGTTTACCAAAGGCTTTTTGGAAGGTGCCCACGGATTGCTGACAGACAGGGAAGTAGAGTTGTTGCCGTACAGCGTGAAAATTATGGCACTGGAACTTGCCTCTCGCTTTTTGGCGGACTATTTGGACGGTGACGTCTATTTCAAAACCAATTGTGATGACCACAACTTGGTACGCGCACGCACGCAAATTCAATTGGCAAAAGACATTGAAGCCAAGTGGGATAAAATGTGTGAAATTACGGCGGCTTGCCGATAACAAAACAGATAAAGTAGGCACAGGAAAATCCTGTGCCTGTTTTTTTGCCCCCTTTACAGAAAACCATAAAAAAGGTATAATGCAAAAGAAATCACCATAAGGAGAATAGCATGAACGCCTATTTTTACACCATGGGTTGTAAAGTGAATCAATATGAAACGCAAGTCATGCGCCAAGCACTTCAAGCAGACGGATATGAGACGTTTGAATTGACCGCAAACCAAGCAGATGTTGGAGAAAGTGCCATTATCATCAATTCCTGTACCGTCACGGGGGAAAGCGACCGCAAACTGCGCAAACTGTTGCGCCGTTTACGCAGGCAACACCCATATGCGGTAATTGTGCTGACAGGTTGTTTGCCGCAAGCATTCCCGCAACAGGCAGAAGCGTTGTCAGAGGCAGATATTGTGCTGGGAAACGCTAATCGTGACGAGTTGCCGCAGCGGTTACGGGAGTTTTATGCCGCTCGTCAGCGAGTGGTGGAAGTGGTGCCGCACGGCGCGCACTATGACACGCCTGTTATTTGCGATTTTGAAGGGCGCACGCGCGCGTTTGTGAAAATTGAAGACGGGTGCAATCGGTTTTGCTCGTATTGCATTATTCCGTACGCTCGCGGACGAGTACGCTCAAAACCGTTGGAAATTTTACAAAAAGAGGTACAAGAACTGGCCCAAAAAGGATACCGCGAAGTGGTGTTGGTGGGTATTAACCTAACAGCGTACGGGCAAGATTGTGGCCTAACCATCGCCGATGCTGTGGAGAGTGTTTGTGCGGTCGAGGGGATTTATCGCGTGCGTTTGGGTTCGATTGAGCCTGACCATATGACCGATGAATTGATTGGACGGTTAGCGGCGTGCAAAAAGTTGTGCCCGCAATTTCACGTGGCGTTGCAAAGCGGATGTGATGCGACATTAAAGCGTATGAACCGTCATTATACAACCGCTGAGTTTCGCAACGTGTGCGAAAAATTGCGAAAGGCATTCCCTTGCGCCGCACTGACTACCGATATTATGGTGGGGTTCCCCGGCGAAACCAACGAGGAATTTGAACAGTCGCTCATGTTTGCCGAAAGTATGGAGTTTTCGCGTATTCATTGTTTTCCGTATTCCCCGCGTGAGGGAACACCCGCTGCAAAAGCGGGTGGTCAAGTGCCGCAAGGCGAAAAAAACCGCCGCAATCGGTTGATGATTGAAATGGGTGAGCGTCTGCGCGATGCGTATGCGCAAGCGTTGGTGGGCAAGGTTGTGGAAGTGTTGCCGGAAAGTGTTTGCGAAAACGGGTGGCGCGAAGGGTATACCGACACGTACGTGCCGGTGTTTTCGGATGCCACCGAAGAAGGGGTGCCCGTGAAGGTGTATATTGACCGTCAAGAAAACGGCGTATGTTACGGAAAGGTACAATGATTAAAAAAGCGAGGGAATCGATTTTTCGATTCCCTCGCATCTTTTTTATTTGTTAAGTGCTTCTTGCAAAGCGTTTGCCAACTGGTCGGGACAAGAAGTGGGTTTGAACCCGCAACGAATACCCGACAAACGACGAACAGCCTCGGCGGCGTCCATGCCCTCGACCAAGGCGGCAATGCCTTTGGTGTTGCCGTTGCACCCGCCCTCAAAACGGACGTTGTGAACGGTGTTGTCGACAATTTCAAAAGTGATGGAGCGCGAGCAAACCCCGCGTGTTTGATAACGGTGTTCCATGGTGTTAACCCTTTCCCGTGCGCGCGGCACGCGCTTTGCGTTCTTTGTAGGCAATTAAATTGTCGGCGCAGTCATCGGGCACGGCAACCGAGCCGAGCGGGCGAGCGGACGAACCGTACATGCCGTGGAAATCCGAGCCGCCCGTGGTGACCAAGGCGTTGTCCTTGGCAAGTTGCAACAGCTTTTCGGTTTGTTCCGCCGTGTGTTTGGGGTGCCAAACTTCCACACCGTCCAAGCCGAGTGCGACCAGTTCTTCGAGCAGTTCTTCGCTGTGGTAGACAGGAGGATGTGCGAGCACGGCAATGCCGCCCGCTTCGTGAATGGCGGCGAGAACATCGCGCGTGTCGGGGTATTCAATCTCTACCCGCGCGCAACCGCCGTCGCGGGAAAACAGTTTTTGATAAACTTCGCCGTAAAACGAGTCGGCGTAGCCCGCGTCAATCAGTGCGTGCATGATATGTTGTTTGTAAATGTTGGTGCTGCCCGTAGAACATTTGACAACCAGTTCCGAGGTGATGGGGTAGTACCGCATGACTTTGCGCACCATCTCCAACCCTGCAACACGGCGGTTTTCGCCGATGCGGCGGCACAAGCCCTCCAAACGGTCGGGGTAATCGCACAAATAGCAAAGCAAATGAGCACGCTTGTTACCGCGCTTGGTATCGGTGGTGGAGAGTTCCACCCCGTGAAGGACACGTACCCCTTGGCGTTTTCCGACAACAACAGCGCGGGTGGCACCGGCAGTGGTGTCGTGGTCGGTGACAGATATAGCAGTAAGGCCGCGCCGTTTGGCGATGCCGATAAGTTCTTCAATGCCTAATGAGCCGTCGGAAATTTTGGTGTGACAATGTAAATCGCTTGCCAAAGATAAGACCTCCTATGGATACAAAAGCCGAAAAAAACACACTTCTAACACAGACAGTATACTACTTTTTGGCAAAAAACGCAAGGCGTTTTCTTAAAAAAAGTGCTAAAAAATGGGATATTTCCTTGGTTTAATGACTTTCCCTTGAAAAAACAAGCCCCTTGTGTTACTATCAAAGGAGAGAGGATATTCGTCAAAGAAGTGATTCGTATATTGATTATGTTATCCGTCACAATCCCGAAGAGTTTAAAGCCGCCGGCTTTATCGGTACGGGAATCAAATACCGAAAACCCGAGGGGACGACGGTTACCAAACATTAACACCGATCGGCAAACTGCCGATACAAGGGGGTTGCTTTATGATTCATGCATGGGAAGAACAAAAAGAAATATTGCAGGAATTGCTGAACGAGCGTCGTTTTCAAGCGGCGCGAGGCGTGTTGCTTGAAATGAACGCGGTGGACATTGCTGCGTTGCTGGACACGTTGGAGGAACAGCAGCAACCGCTTGCGTATCGCTTGTTGCCCAAAGAAATGGCAGCCGATGTGTTTGCCGAGTTGGAAAGCGAAACGCAAGAAACCTTGATTCATGCGTTTACTGAACGCGAAGTCAAGGCGATTATGGAAGATTTATATACCGATGAAGTGGCGGATTTGTTGGAAGAAATGCCCGCCAGCGTAACCAAACGATTACTGCGGGCGGTTTCAGCAGAAAAGCGCAGTCAAATAAACCAGTTGTTACAATATCCCGAAGACAGCGCCGGCAGTGTGATGGCGACCGAACTGGTTGACTTGAAGGCGGGTATGACGGTGGAACAGGCGTTTGCGTATATTCGCAAACACGGGCCCGATACGGAAGCAATTTACACTTGCTATGTCACCGACGACAGACGCTGTTTGCGCGGTGTGATTTCGGTCAAAGAGTTGTTATTGGCGCATGAAAAGGACAGCGTTGGTGACTTGATGGATACCCACGTGTTATCGGTCAATACGTTGGAGGACCAAGAAAACGTAGCGCAAGTGTTTGCGCGGTACGATTTGTTGGCTTTGCCGGTGGTGGACAGCGAACAACGGTTGGTGGGTGTTATCACCGTTGACGACGTGGTGGATATTTTGCAAGAAGAAGCCACCGAAACGGTAGAAAAGATGGCGGCTATTACGCCGACCGACAAACCGTATTTACGCACGGGCGTGTGGGCAACGTTTGGAAAACGGATTCCGTGGCTGATGTTGCTTATGCTTTCTTCCACGTTTACGGGTGTGGTGATGACCGCGTTTGAAAGCACGTTGATGGCATCGGTGGTATTGACGGCGTTTATCCCTATGCTGATGGGCACGGGGGGTAACAGCGGCAGTCAGAGTTCGGTTACCGTTATTCGCGCCTTGGCGGTGGGCGACATTCGCTTTCGCGATGCGTTTCGTGTGCTTTTTAAAGAACTGCGTGTAGCGTTTTTGTGCGGCGTGGTGCTCGCTGCTGTCAACTTTTTGAAAATGTTGGTGGTGGACCGCTTGCTGATGGGTGTGGCGGTCAGTGCCGGCGAAGCGGCGGTGATTGCCGCGACGTTGATTGTTACCGTGGTGATTGCCAAAGCGGTTGGCGGATTGTTGCCGCTGCTGGCTAAAAAAATGGGGCTTGACCCCGCTGTGATGGCAAGTCCTTTTATTACTACCATTGTTGACGTGTTATCGCTGTTGGTTTATTTTAGTTTTGCCAACTGGATTTTGTTTTAATATATTGACAAAACACCGTATTCTTTTTATAATGACGACAGAATCTTCGGGGCGGGGTGAAATTCCCTACCGGCGGCAACAGCCCGCGGGCGCTACGGCGTTGATTTGGTGAAATTCCAAAGCCGACGGTACAGTCCGGATGTGAGAAGATGGTTTTTGTTATGTGATAAAACCGCCCCACAAGATATTCTTGTGGGGCGGTTCTTCTTTGAGGAGGAATATACAATGAATGGACAAAGAAAAATAGACACCAGAAAACTTGTGGTATTGGCACTGATGGCGGCACTTTCATATGCCGCGGTGGCGGTGTTTCGTATTCCGGTGGTGCTGTTTTTGAAATATGAACCGAAGGATTGTTTGCTGGCAATTGCCGGTATGTTATACGGTCCGATACCCGCGCTGGCGGTTTCGGTGGTGGTATCACTACTCGAAATGGTTACCATCAGCACGACCGGGGTTATCGGTTTGGTGATGAACATACTATCCTCGGCGTTGTTTGTGTGTCCTGCGGCATGGGTGTATCAAAAAAAGAGAACGCTTCGAGGCGCGCTTATCGGTTTAATTCTCGGCGCGGTACTCATGACCGTCGGCATGGTGCTGTGGAATTGGCTGATAACCCCGCTGTACATGGGCATTCCCCGCGGGGCGGTGGTCGAGATGCTGCTGCCGGCGTTTTTGCCGTTTAATTTGCTCAAAGCCGGTTTGAACGCGGCACTGACAATATTGCTTTACAAATCGGTGGTTACGGCGTTGCGCAAAGCGCATTTGGCTCCCGAACGTGAAACACCGGTGGCGACAAGTCGTCAGTACAGTTGGGTTATCGGCGCGGTGGGGCTGGTGATTCTGGCGGTGGCGTTGGTGCTGTGGCGGGTGTTGTAATTTTTGGCGGCGTTGCAGCGGCAGTTTGGCGGTTATCCGGATAAATCTTTGTGGGGCGTTTATCTTTTTTTGGCATCGTACGACCTCCTTTTTTCATAGTATCCGGCAGATACGCCGAGAATATGCAAAAAAGCATTGACAAAAGGGACTTTTCAATGCGATAATTATAGGTAATAAAAAGGTTGTTTAGGCTCCCGCCAGCCTAGGAAAGAGGGAACTCCCATGAGTAAATATACCGCGGCAGATATTGCCCGCATTGTCGAAGAAGAACACGTAGAATTTATTCGGTTGCAATTTACCGATATTTTCGGTACGTTCAAAAACGTTGCCATTACTGCCAGCCAGTTGCAAAAAGCCTTGAACAACCAATGTATGTTTGACGGCTCTTCGATTGAGGGGTTTGTGCGTATTGAAGAGTCGGATATGTTATTATATCCCGATTACGACAGCTTTTTGATTTTCCCGTGGTACGATTCCGCTTGCAAAGAGGCGCGTCTCATTTGCGATGTTTGCAAACCCGACGGTACGCCGTTTTCCGGCGACCCGCGCAGTTTGCTCAAAAAAGTGTTGGCAGAAGCCAAAGAAATGGGCTTTACCGCTTTTAACGTCGGTCCGGAATGTGAATTCTTTTTATTCAACACGGACGAAGACGGTCACCCCACCACCATTACCAAAGACCGTGGCGCGTATTTTGAGCTTGGTCCTACCGACCGTGGGGAAAGCATTCGCCGTGAGATTTGCTTGGCACTGGAAGACATGGGGTACGAGATTGAAGCGTCGCACCACGAAAATGCCAACGGTCAACACGAAATCGATTTTAAATATACCGATGCTTTGAAAGCGGCGGACAATATTGCCACGTTTAAGTTGGCGGTAAAAACCATTGCCGATAAACACGGCATGTATGCCACCTTTATGCCCAAACCCGTTTATGGCAAAGAGGGCAGCGGTATGCACGTTAATATGTCTCTTATGAAAGATGGCGAAAACGCTTTTTATGATGCGAACGACCCGTGCGGGTTGAGCAAAACAGCGTATCATTTTATTGCCGGTTTGTTGGAACACGCCCGCGGTTTGAGTGCGATTACCAACCCGTTGGTCAACTCGTACAAACGGTTGGTATCGGGTTATGAAGCACCGGTGTACATTGCGTGGTCGACCAGCAACCGCAGCCCGCTTGTTCGTGTTCCTGCCAGCCGCGGTATGGGTACGCGTTTGGAATTGCGCAACCCTGACCCGTCTGCCAACCCGTATTTGGCGTTGGCGGTGTGTTTGGCTGCCGGTTTGGACGGTATTCGTCGCGAACTTATGCCGCCCGAAGCCGTGACGCATAATCTTTACACCATGACCGAAGAAGAATTGGAAGAAAAAGGCATTACGCAGTTGCCCGCCGACTTGGAAGAAGCGGTGTCTGCCATGAAAAAGGATGCTTTGGTAAAGGATACGTTGGGCAAGCATATTTTCTCCCGTTACGTGTTACACAAAACCAAAGAATGGGAAGAATATAAAATGCAAGTGACGCGGTGGGAAATTGACCGTTACCTCGCACGCTATTAATCAAATGTTAGGAGGAGCTGTATGATTATTACCATTGCCCGCCAATTTGGCAGCGGCGGAAGAGAAATCGGCAAAAAATTGGCGGCCAAATTGAACATTCCGTTTTACGATAACGAGTTGTTGTTGCATGCCGCCCAAATGAGTGGTTTGTCCGAGGAAATCGTTTCGCATTTTGACGAGCAACCGACCAATAGTTTGTTATACTCCTTGTCCACCGGCGTGTACTCGCTGAATGATGCCGGTGTGGTCAATTTTGCACAACCGGTGAATCAACGCGTATTCCAAGCGCAGTTTGATGCCATTCGCGCGTTGGCAGAAAAAGGTCCTTGCGTGATTGTGGGACGGTGCGCGGATTACGTGCTCGAAAACCACGAAAACGTCGTGCGCGTGTTTTTGCATGCCGATTTGGAAGACCGTGTTCACCGCGTAGCAGAGTACGACGGTATTTCACCGGCAGATGCCAAAACGCGTATTACCAAAAGCGATAAAAAGCGTGCCAATTATTACAACTTCTATTCGGGTAAAAAATGGGGCGTGGCTTCTTCGTACGATTTGTGTATCAACACCAGTGCGTTGGGGTATGACCAAACCGTTGATTTTATTGCCGAATACGTTCAAAAAGCAAAAACGAAATAATGACGAAGAGCGCCGCAAAACGGCGCTCTTTTTTTACATAATTTTCCTTGTAATTTTTTGACGTGCGGGGGCACACTATTGACAAACGCAAACGAGGAGAGATGAGTATGTCGACACGCGGAATGAAATTTGTTAAAGGGATGGGTATCGGTTTGGCGGTAGGGTGCATGGTAGGTGCGGTGGGCAGCCACTGTATGCGCCACGGCAAGCGGGGGCTTCGGAAAAACGTCGGCAAAGCGCTTAAAGATATGAGCGATTTGGTGGAGCAAGTCGGCGAGATGTTTTAACCAAAACCAAAAGCGGGCAGAAAGATTTTTCTTTCTGCCCGCTTTGAATTGTTATTCGGGTGTTGGTGTTCCCAGTTTGGTTATTACCTTTTTGCGAACAATTTTGGCGCAGATAAAATGCACCGAAAACGTAACCGCCCACGTGACGGGGTAGCATAAAAACAAAACAGAGAAGGTGGGGAATGCCACAAAAACCGTGAATATCCACACAATGCGCAACCCGCAAGCACCAATCAGTGAGACGAGCATTGGCATAATGGAATAGCCCATGCCGCGGATGTGACCGGTCATCGCTTCCATTAAACCGCAGAATAAATACGGAATAGAGGTAACCATTATACGTACGGTACCGTAATGAATGGCTTCGGGGTTGGTGGTATATATGCGCAACAGCGGTTCGGAAAACAGCAGAATCAAGCCGCCGAGAACAATGCCGATGCCGGCTACCAATAAGCACGCATAACGGCAAGAGCGTACCATGCGGTCGAATTTTCTTGCGCCGAAGTTTTGCGCGGTAAAATTGAGCGAAGCATGGTAAAACGCATTCAGGGCGGTGTAGGCAAAACTTTCGATGTTGCCTGCGGCACCCGAACCTGCCATGGCGAGTTTGCCAAAGCTGTTGACAGAGGATTGAATGAGCACGTTGGAAATAGAAAACAAAGAACTTTGTATACCCGACGGTAAGCCGAGTTGCAAAATTTCCTTTGCCATTTTGGCGTTTAAGCGCAAGTGAGACGGTATCAGACGTATTAAACTTTTTTCTTTAAGCAAACAACGAATCAGCAACACGGCAGAAATCAGTTGCGAAACCATGGTGGCGATTGCCACACCGGCAACGCCCAGGTGAAACACAATAACCAAAATAAGATTTAAAACGACGTTGACCAAGCCGGAAATTGTAAGAAACACAAGCGGGCGGCGAGTGTCGCCGTTGGCGCGTAAAATGGCGGCACCGAAGTTATAAATCATAAAAGCGGGCATTCCCAAAAAGTAAATGCGAACGTATAACGAAGCTTGTTGCAACACGCTGGCGCCCGTTTCGTCGGGGACACCCATCAGGCGCAACAGTGGTTCAGCCAAAAACAAACCGACGAACAGCAAAACCACACCGCCGATAACGGCTAAAACCAAAGAGGTGTGAACGCTTTGGTGCACCTTTTTGGAATGACGGGCGCCCAAATGACGAGCAACCGTTGCGGAAACGCCGGTAGACAATCCCAAGAAAAGGTTGACCAAAAGGTTGATCAGCGAAGAGGTGGAAGTGACCGCTGCCAAAGCGTCGTCGCCGGCAAACCTGCCAACTACAATAACGTCGGCGGCATTGTAAAAAACCTGTAACAAACCGGTTGCCATCAAAGGAAGAGCAAACAAGATCATTTTGGACAACAACGAGCCGTTACACATATCTATACCGGACTTTTTCATGTTTGTATCACCTCGCCAGCCTAACTATAACATTATATATAGAAAAGTCAATAGATATTGCCAAAAACGGCGGGTTTTATGCTTTTTCTTGACGGGGTGCGCGAATTTTTGTATAATAACAACAGCGTCGTAAAAGGAGTGGTTGACGATGGCAAAAAGAAAACAAAACGAAACGGAAATTTCTATTTTGAATACCAACAGTGCCAAAGCGGATTTGGAACAAGAGGAGCAACCGTTATCTAAAAAACAGATTTTAAAAGTGGTCGCCTTGGTGGCAGCGGTGGTCGTGTTTGTGGCGGCTTTGTTGGTGGTTGGAGGTATTGTTTCGGAAAACATGCACCAAAAAGAGTTGTTGTGCCAGCCTGATGAATCCATGAGTGCTTTTTACAGCGAAGAAAACGAAGCCCCCCTGACAGCCGGCAAAGTAGAAGCGATTGTTACGCAGGCGTATTATACGAATGAAAAAGGGTTGCAAGTTTCGTTAAATTTTGGAAACGCTCTCAAAGAAGAGCAGCGAATCACCAAAATTTATATCACGATTCGTGATGAGGACGAACAAGGAAAAGTGATCGCCAAAGGCAACACCGACAAAATCAGTAAAAAAACCATTGTTCCTGCTGAGGGAAACAGTGATTTTGAATTGTACATCCCGCCGCGCTATGTGGCAGTAAAAAACAATTCATTGGAAAAGATATACTACGACATCACGTTGGAATATTCTCCCGTAAAATAACAGCCGATAAACTTCGCCGCGTGCCGATATTTTGTGTTGGCACGCGGCGTTTGCTGGTTTTTCGAAAAATTTTTAAAAAACCCGAAAAAAAGTGTTGACAAAGGGAGAAAGGAGTGGTATGATAGCAAAGCTGTCTCGAAAAAACGAGGTAGCAAAAGGACCTTGAAAATTAAACAATGTGAAAGAAAGAACGAACACACAACCCGTAATTTCTTAAAAAGAGATTCAAACGAATCCGGTCAATGAAAATTGACGAAAACGCGACGCAAAGCGTCGACAAGAAGAGCCAAAGAGCTTTTCTAAGCGAAGATGTTTAGCGCAGATGCGCTGGATATACAATTGTTTAGAGAGTTTGATCCTGGCTCAGGACGAACGCTGGCGGCGTGCCTAACACATGCAAGTCGAACGGAGATACACGCTGATTCGAAGGTAGCTTGCTACCGGACCTTCTTGTGTATCTTAGTGGCGGACGGGCGAGTAACGCGTGAGGAACCTGCCTTTCAGAGGGGAATAACGAACGGAAACGTTCGCTAATACCGCATAACGTATTTTTTCTGCATGGAAGAGATACCAAAGGAGCAATCCGCTGAGAGATGGCCTCGCGTCCGATTAGTTAGTTGGCGGGGTAACGGCCCACCAAGACGACGATCGGTAGCCGAACTGAGAGGTTGATCGGCCGCATTGGGACTGAGACACGGCCCAGACTCCTACGGGAGGCAGCAGTGGGGGATATTGCACAATGGAGGAAACTCTGATGCAGCAACGCCGCGTGAGGGAAGAAGGTCTTCGGATTGTAAACCTAAGTTGTCAGGGACGAACAAATGACGGTACCTGAAAAGAAAGCTCCGGCTAACTACGTGCCAGCAGCCGCGGTAATACGTAGGGAGCGAGC
>JAZNRV010000037.1:0-18526 GCA_045590855.1 Acutalibacteraceae bacterium
GGTGTGTAAGCAGTGATGTGCTTTGCGACCACCGATACCGTCGTCAAAGAATTCTTCGTAGAGTTTTTTAACAACGGGCGACTCATGCGATTTGCGCAAGGTCATGGCTTCGTCTTGTGCATACAACGCTTTGGCACGCAACGTTTTCAAATCGGTAAAGCTGCGTACGGAAGCAGGTTGAATGGGTGGACCGCCGCCGTTGACACAACCGCCGGGGCAGCACATGATTTCCACAAAATCCCAAGGAGCGTTGCCGCTGCGAATGGTATCCATAATGTAGTTTGCACTGGCGATACCGCTGGCAACTGCCACGCGTACCGTCATGCCGGCAATGTTGTAGGTGGCTTCTTTTAAGCCATCCGTACCACGCACTTCGTGGAATTCCACTTCTTTGTTGTCTTTGCCGGTCAACCAGTCGTTGGCGGTACGAAGTGCCGCTTCCATAACACCGCCGGTTGCACCGAAGATGACGGCAGCACCGGTATCTTCGCCGAGCGGCATATCAAATTCTTCATCCGGCAAAGCGGTGAATTTGATGCCGGCTCTGTCAATCATACGAGCCAATTCGCGCGTGGTGATGGCAATGTCAATATCCGGTACACCCGCCGCGTTTTGGTCATCGCGGGCAGCCTCAAATTTCTTTGCGGTACAAGGCATGACCGAAACATTGACGATATCTTTGGCATCAATGCCCATTTTTTGAGCGTAATAGGTTTTGATAACCGCACCGGTCATTTGTTGCGGGGACTTGCAGGAAGACAAGTGACCGAGCAAATCGGGATAATAGTATTCGGCAAACTTGACCCAACCGGGGGAGCAAGAAGTAATCATCGGCAAGGTGCCGCCGTTTTTGACACGGCCGACAAATTCGTTGGCTTCTTCCACAATGGTAAGGTCAGCACCAAAGTCGGTATCAAACACTTTGTCAAAGCCCAAACGACGTAACGCGGCAACCATTTTGCCTTCCACATTGGTACCAATCGGCATACCAAACGCTTCGCCCAAAGTGGCACGAATGGAAGGAGCGGTGCTGACGATAACATGCTTGGAGGAATCCGCCAAAGCTTCCCATACGGCTTCGGTGTTGTCGTTGTCGGTCAAAGCACCGGTGGGGCAAGCCACTACGCACTGACCGCAGGAAACACAAGGAACATCGGAAAGCGGTTTTTCAAACGCACAAGCAATGTGGGTGTCGATACCACGGTCGTTTGCGCCGATAACCGAAACAAATTGTTGTTGGCAAGCAGCAACGCAACGACGGCACAACACACATTTGTTGTTGTCGCGTACCAAATGAGCGGTAGAAGTATCCAGTTCATATTTCGGACAATCACCGTCAAACTTGCCGCTGTCTTCCACACCGTAGTCTTTGCAAAGTTTTTGCAATTCACAATCGGTGGAACGAGCGCAAGATAAGCAGCGTTTGTCGTGCGTGGAAAGAATCAATTCCAACGTGGTTTTACGCGCTTTTTGAACACGAGCGGTGTTGGTTTGTACTTCCATGCCTTCGGCAACGGGATATACACAAGCCGTTACCAATCCACGAGCACCGGTAGCTTCTACCATACACATACGGCAAGCACCGATTTCGTTCAAATCTTTCAAATAGCACAGGGTGGGAATTTCCACACCGGCTTCGCGGGCGGCCTCCAGAATGGTGGAACCCTTGGGAACACTCACGGCAATGCCGTTAATTTTTACATTTACCATATCCATGACAGGCACACTCCTTTCTTAAACTTTGCTGATAGCTTTGAACTTACAATTACCCATACAAACACCGCATTTTACGCACTTATCAGCGTCAATGGTGTAGGAGGGGAGTTTGTGGTTCGGAGCAACGTAATCGGTTTTGATAATAGCATTAACCGGACAGTTCTTGGCGCACAATCCGCAACCGATACACTTATCTTTATCAATGCTGAACGAGAGCAAATCTTTGCAAACGCCGGCAGGACATTTTTTGTCCACAACGTGAGCAATGTATTCCTCGCGGAAGAAACGGAGCGTGGAAAGCACCGGGTTGGGAGCCGTTTGACCCAAGCCACACAAGGAGTTTTCCTTGATGTAGTAGCACAAAGCTTCCAAATCATCAATGTCTTCCAAAGTACCTTTGCCGCTGGTGATTTTCTCCAATTTTTCCAACAAACGTTTGGTACCGACACGGCACGGCGTACATTTACCGCAAGATTCATCAACCGTGAATTCCAAGAAGAATTTTGCCATGTCCACCATACAGGTGTCTTCGTCCATAACAATCAAACCACCGGAACCCATCATACAACCGATAGCGGTTAAGTTGTCGTAGTCAACGGGGGTGTCGATGAGAGAAGCGGGGATACAACCGCCGGAAGGACCACCGGTTTGGGCAGCTTTAAAGGTTTTTCCGTTCGGAATACCGCCGCCGATTTCTTCCACGATTTCACGCAAAGTGGTACCCATGGGGATTTCCACCAAACCGGTATGTTTGATTTTGCCGCCCAAAGCAAACACTTTGGTACCTTTGGATTTTTCCGTACCCATCGAGGCAAACCATTCGGGACCATTCAAAATGATTTGAGGAATGTTGGCAAAGGTTTCCACGTTGTTTTCCACGGTGGGGCAACCGTAAAGACCTTTAACCGCCGGATAGGGAGGACGCGGACGCGGCTCACCGCGATTACCTTCAATAGAAGTCATCAACGCAGTTTCTTCACCGCAAACGAATGCACCTGCACCCAAACGGATTTCCAAATCAAAATCAAAACCGGTACCGAAAATGTCTTTGCCCAACAAACCGTTTTCGCGTGCAGCGTCGATTGCTAATTGCAAACGATTTACAGCGATGGGGTATTCCGCACGGACATACACATAACCTTGGGTGGCGCCGATGGCGTAACCGGCAATCGCCATAGCTTCAATCAAGCAGTGCGGGTCGCCTTCCAAAACGGAACGGTCCATAAAGGCACCCGGGTCACCTTCGTCAGCGTTACAAACAACATATTTTTGCGGAGCCTTATTGGGAGCGGTCAACGCCCATTTGCGACCGGTGGGGAAGCCACCGCCGCCGCGGCCACGCAAGCCGGAATCGGTAACAATTTGGATAACTTGTTCCGGCGTGTATTCCGTCAAACATTTTGCCAAGGCTTGATAACCATCGTTGGCGATGTATTCATCCAACGATTCGGGGTCGATAACACCGCAGTTGCGCAAAGCAACACGAACTTGTTTTTTGTAGAAGTCGGTTTCGTTCAACGCTTTGATGCTGTCACCATCGACAGTTTCATCGTACAACAAACGCGTAACGATACGACCTTTGAGCAAATGTTCCGAAACGATTTCCGGAATATCTTCCACTTGTACGCGGGAATAGAAAGAGCCTTCCGGATACACAATCATAATCGGGCCGAGCGCACACAAACCAAAACAGCCCGTGCGAACAACTTGTACTTCTTTTTCCAATCCGTTAGCAGCAATTTCTTTTTCCAACGCATCAATGATTTGTTGACTGTTCGAGGAGGTACAGCCGGTACCGCCGCAAACCAACACATGAGAACGATACATTCTTTTTCCTCCTGCCTTACTTCATTAAATTGGCAACGGTGTATTCCGCAACGGGATTACCGTTTACCAAATGGTCGGTCACAATTTTAGCAACCATTTCCGGCGTTACTTTACCGTAGGTTACTTTTTCTTTGCCGGGAGCTAACACTTCCACAATCGGCTCAAATTGGCACATGCCGATACAACCGGTTTGTACCACTGCCACGTGTTCCAAGTGACGTTTGGCAATTTCGTCTACGAAAGCACTCAGCACCGGACGAGCACCGGCGGCAATACCGCAAGTTGCCATGCCGACAACCACGCGCGTTCCGTCGTGCGAACCGTCGCGAACGGCGATTTTTTCGCGGGCTTTATCCCGAATAGCTTGCAATTCTGCAATCGATTTCATATAAAAACCTCCCAAAATAATATCTTAGACACTTATGCTTGACTGTTGAGCGCTGCCACACCTTCGGATAAATTCGCTGTAATCCATTCCATAACTTCCGCTTCTGCCAACGAAATTTCACCTAATATCGGACGAAGGGAAGCGGTGTCAAATACAAATTGCTCTGTGTTTACCGTGTGACAATACACAAAATCCAATTGCGGGTTTAAGCGAATGAGTGTTGCGAGGGTATCCACCATGTTACCCAGCGGCATTCTGTCGATATGTCGCAATTCGAACACGGCGGTTACCGTAGTACCCACACCTTGCTCGGACTGAATATCAAACGAACCGCCCGCAGATTCTGCCGCCATACGAAAAAGGGGGATACCCATTCCCACTTTACGCGTCGTGCGCGTTGTAAAAAACGGGTCACGAACACGGGCAAGTTGCTTTGGCGACATTCCGCAACCATTATCGCGGATAGTCAATGTCAGACGGTTGGCAGCAATTTCTTCGTTCACCGCAATTTCCACCACCGTGGCGCCGGCAACTATCGAATTTTGCGCAATGTCCAACACATTCAATGACAGCTCTAACATAAATTAGCCTTTGTATTTTTCCAAAATACCGGGGATATCATCAGCGGTTAAACGACCGTAAACATCGCTGTTGACCGTGATGACCGGAGCCAAACCGCAAGCACCGATGCAGCGGCAAGCAGACAACGAGAATTTGCCGTCCGGTGTGCATTCGTCTGCGCCGATACCGAGCAATTCTTGCAATTTGTCAAACACGTCACCCGCACCTTTTACATAGCAAGCGGTACCAAGACATACCGAGATGTCGTACTCGCCTTTGGGGGAGAGTGAGAATTGCGCATAGAACGTAGCCACGCCGTAAACTTTCTCCAGCGGGACGTTCATGCCATCGGCAATCATTTGTTGGACTTCGATGGGCAAGTATCCGTAAATACCTTGCGCCTCTTGCATTACGCCCATCAAGCGGCTCGGGTCGTGCTTGTTAGCATCGATAACCTTTTGTAAAGCCTCGGCTTGTTCCGGCGTACCTTTAAAAGGAAGTGTGCTGATTTTCTTTTGCATTTGCCTTTTCCTCCTTGAAAGTATTCATACCTTCCTTGATTATACACGAACAAAACTGATTTTGCAATGGGTATCTCCTAAGTTTGTCAACTTTTTGTCAAACTTTTTTCAAAAACGACAATGTTTACCCTTTTTTGTTTTCAAAATTTGACTTTTTCCTTAAAATACAGTATGATACCCCGAGAAATAATTTTGGGAGAAAAGAGCATGGAACCGAATTATCAAAAAACATGGCGGTGTTGTTATTGGGGAGCCGCTTTACAAGCGTTGGCCATCAACTTGGCACCGTTGTTTTTTGTTACGTTGCAAAAGCAATATGCGATTTCGTTTGAGCAAATCGGGCGGTTGGTGTTGATTACTTTTTTGGTACAGCTGACCGTGGATTTTTTGTCAGTATATACCGTGAATCGATGGGGGTATCGGTTGTCGCTGATATTGGCGCATGCCTTCACGTCGGCGGGGTTGTTCTTGTTTGGTATTTTGCCGCGTTGTATGACAGATGCGTACGTCGGTATGATTATCGCCGTGTTTGTATATTCCATTGGCGCGGGTTTGTTGGAAGTGCTGATTAGTCCCATGGCCAATGCGTTGCCCAGTGACCGCAAAGCCGAGGCATTGGCCTTTGTTCATTCGTTTTACCCCATAGGACAAGTGCTGACCATTGTGTTTACTACGGTGGCGCTTCGTTTGCTGGGGGAGCCATATTGGTGGCTGATTTTTATGGTGTGGGCGGTATTCCCGCTTCTTAACTTGTTGCGTGGTTTGCGTGTGCCGTTACCCAAAACGTTGACAACAAACAAAAAAGGCGGTACGTTACGCGAATTATTAAAAACCCCGCTGTATTGGCTGATGCTGGTACTGATGATGTCGGCAGGTGCTTGTGAAATGGCAATGGCGCAATGGGCATCCACCTTTGCAGAAAAAGGTTTAAACATTGATAAGGTATGGGGTGACTTGCTTGGCCCGTTACTGTTTGCTGTGTTTATGGGCTTGGGGCGGTTTTGCTATGGGCGAAGTCGCGGCGGCATTTCGTTGCAAAAATTGCTTTGCGCGTGTGCCGCATTGGCGTTGCTTTGTTATGGCGCGGCGGCTTTTGTCCCAATACCGCAAATCGCCTTGCTGGGTTGCGCGTTGTGCGGTTTGGCAGTCAGCTTGATGTGGCCGGTAACGCTCAGCTTTTGTGCACAGCATTTCCCGCAGGGGGATGTTTCCATGTTTTCCATCATGGCGTTAGCGGGGGATTTGGGTTGCGCGTTGGGTCCGTGGGTTACCGGTGCGGTGTCGGATGCGGTACAATACCGTTTTGCGGTCGATGCCGCCATCGGTTTGCGAAGCGGTTTGGCAGTTACCATGGTGTTCCCGCTCATTTTGTTTGTGGCATTGCTGTTTTTCAAAACACCGAAAACAGAAAACCAAACGTAATGTTTACATAAAAAAAACACGTTTCGTTGCCTTTTTAGGCAACGAAACGTGTTTTTTATCGTTTTTTTACTTTAATGCGGCTTTCTTCAATAAGCATAGACAGTTGTTCATCGGTAAGAAGCTGATTCTCTTTTTCGTTAACATTACGCAAATTTTGATAACAAGAGATGCACAACTGCCCGCACCCTGCTTCGTAACACTCACGCAATGCAATCGGAGTGTAGGCCGATATTTCGGTTTGTTTTCCGCAAATGACACAACGTTCAAAACCATCGGTAACAAAATTATCTGTCTTTGTTTTTCTGAAACGATAAAAAAATCGAAGAAATTTAACTATCCTTTTATATTTCATGGCTTATTCACCTTTACGCGGTGGACGCGCCTGTGTCAACAGCGGTAGTTTCGCTGACAGGCTGAGTTTGCTCGGTAGTTACAACGTTTTCGGTGGTTGTTTCGTCAGGAACGGTTGTTGTGACAGAATCCGCAGTGTGGAAAGCCGTTGTCGTTTCAGTTGTGTTTGTCGTTTGCGGGAAGGTTGTTGTCTGAACCGATGTCGTTTCTGCGGAAGTTGTCGCTTCGGTTACTTCCGTCACACTTGTTTCGGGAATGGTTGTTGTTTCGGTTGTAGCCGTTGTAGTTGTAGCCGTCGTCGTCGTAGTCGTAGTAGTAGTGGTTATTTCATCCGTATCGGTGACAGTATTGGTAGCCGTTCCCACAACAATTACTTTTAACGGCCGACTGTCCACGATATAACATTCGTTTTCGGTATAATCATGATGGGAGGAAGTCCCCCAATGCGATTCAATTTTAACCGTTTCCGGACCCTTTACCTGCAACGTAAACGAAACAGACTCTCGGTTTTGGTTGTTTGCCCCAATATCCACGCCGATTTGTTGTGTGTGATAGGTGTCTTCTCCGATATATACCACGCAGAACCCCGTTTGTGCCGAACTGGTCCCTTTTCCAAGAGTAACCGTATACGTTCCGGGACCGGCAAAAGAAAAGGTGCTTATTTTTCCCTCTTTGGCTGACGGCTCCACAAGGGTGTCGTTTTCGTCGGTGATGGCGATTTCGGCATCAAAATTTGCCGCTTTAATAACGTTCGAAACGGAGGAAACGTCACACGAAAAATACGCGTAGGCGGTAAGGCTCATAGCAATCAAGCAAACAACTATCGTTGCAATGGTTGTTGCAACGCGCACGAGCATGACTTTTTCACCAATTTTTTCTTGTTTTGGTATGTGGAAAAACCGAGTATATAGTTTTTTCACACAATCATCCTCCTTTCAAAAGAATATGGATACGATTTTTTATCTGGCGTTAGTTGACAATTTGTTCGGCTTTGACGGTGATACCCAATTCCACTTTCGGAATGGTATCACCACGGTAGTTGGCAATGTTGCCGACTTCTTCGGGCATGCGGACAATAAGCGCAATATACGCCTCGCCTTTGGACGGTAAAAAAGCGGGGGTGGTAGCATAATTATGTAAGGGCATATCGGCAATTTCTTTTACGGTGATAGTTGCGTTGTTTTTGGCAACTTCGCGGTTGAGTGTGCCGCTTAAAATGTCTTGTTCATTCATATCGGTAATAACACCGAATTTAAGATAATCTTGCAACATAAACGGTTGACCGAAAGCGTTGGTGGCTTCAATACAGCCGTTAACGTTGACCGCCGTTAAAAAATTAAACGGTACGGTGCCTTCGTTTTCCACTTTCAGATAAACTATCTGTACGTACCCTGGCTCGTATAAAGCATGGTTATCAAAAATTGTTGTGTCAGCCTCTATTTCGGTCCATTCTTTGTTTTCGTCAAAATAAGAGACGGTAAGGTCAAAATCGGCAAAATGAAAAATGTTGTTGATTTCGGGTGACGTATCCGTAAACCACGCCAGTGATGCACCGGTACCCAGAACACCCCAAAGTATGAGCAAGCACAAAGTGAAGACTAAGGCTATTTTTTTGTAAGTTGGTTTGGTTGCATAGGGTTTCACGCCTTGTTCCTCCTTGTCAGCGCTTGACGGTGTTTACTTCCTGTTCTTTATCCTTTTTTCGCCATAACAAAAGAATCATCATGATTACAAGCACACACCCCATAACCCATAACCATCTTTCGGTAGGGGAGTTGTCACCGGTCGGGGGCGGCTTGGGGTCGTCGGATTCCACGGGAAATTCTTCAATCATAAATTCCCAATCCAAAAACCCCACTTGGTTTTGAAATTCGTTGGACAATTCCACGGGAACGTTCAACGTAACGTCCAAATTCACCTCGCCGCCCGAATACAGCGTGCCAAGACATACCCAATCGGTCAGCTGCGCGGTTTCATTGGCGGTGGCATCGAACATATAGGCCATTTCGTTATCTTCGCTCTTGGTGACTTTCAAACCAAGTTGCGAAAGAAACTCCGCAGAATTCTCATGCGCGCCCAACGAACGAAGATAAATTTTGACTTTCACTTCGTGAGACGCTTCGTTTTTTACGTTAATTTTTTGTGTTATGGTATCACCGGGCATAACGTCTTTAAAATTCGGGAACAGGTCGGTCAAAGAATGTTCGCTGCCGGGTTCAAACACAAAATTGCCTGCATTTTTGTTGTACGTCACTTTTCCGCCTTCCGCATATACCGTAAAAGCGGGGGAGAGGATAAGCAACAAAACAAATAATAAAGTAATTATCTTTTTCATTCCGTTGCCTCCTTTGGCCAGCCGGAGGCGGTAAAGGTGTTGCCGTCACGGATAGGATTGTTTTCGCTTTGAACCGCTTGTGCCTTTACGGTTAACGTAAGGGTTTTGCCGATATAATCGGTGTTGATTTTAGAACCCACCATTTCCACGTGTGAGAACACGTTGGGAGTTGTTTCACGGGGGTTTACAATGCCCGTGTAGTAATACCAGCCATCGTGCAGTTCCCAATATTTTTCATCGATATTGAGTTTAAAACAATCCTCTGCAGATAACTCCTGTGAATTTACGCCGTATACCATTTTTACACGAAGATAAAAAGGATGTTCGCAATCGCTCTCGATACTGACCTTTTTGGAAACAATATCACCGGGAACAATGTATACGCCTTCCTTTGGAAACTCCTTGCCCTGATCGGTCGTTTCGTGAATAATAAATTGAATGTTACCGGAGGTCACGACGTTGGTGGCTTTTCCAATGGTGGAGTAATAGGCAAGGGTAGAGGTGCTGATAAACGCCATCAATGCCGCCACAAGCGAGGTGACGAATATTTTTATTTTAATTTTACCCAACATGATGTCCTCCTTTTTGTCAAATTCGGATAGTATACTCGGCAATCAAAAGACACAAACGCTTGCGCGAGATAAAAGAGAAGAGAGAAAAGAATCGGTGTTTCGCAAAGCGAAACATTTTTATAATCCGTGCCGAAGGCACACCGAAACTCTTCACTTTTCATTTTTCACTCTTCACTGCCGTCGAAGACGGCTTTTGTGTCCTTTGATTGCCGCCTATCCCTCAAAGGGGATAGGACGGACTCAAATGGATATGTGCTGTGAAGATTTAGGGTTCTGCGAAGGTATGAACGGTAGTAATACCTGTTGCAAGGAGAACACCGTTCGCATCGTATTGGTTAACTTGAAGAGTTACCCAACCGGATGCATAGTTGTCGCTTCTACCCGAATAGATTGTAAGTTCTCCGTTGTTCATAGCATAGCCAAGACTGTCAGCGGTGTTGTTAACAATATTGGCAGAGGTAATAAGATTGAAAACCTTACCATCAAAACCAGAGGTTATGGTTTCTTTGCCAAGATTCCAGGTCATACCTGCCTTGTTAGCAATTTTGTTGCCGCTTGCATCGTATGCTGTGAGTTGAGAGTTAAGGTAAACTATATAGTGGTCAACACCGTCGACAGCAGCTACATAGTAACCATCAGCACCAACCGTAGGAGCAACCTTATTAAGTCTGGTAGACGGATATGCATCAGCGTATCTGCTTACCTCTACACCGTTGAGCACATAGGTGTTATGAGAGCACATCGCCATAACTTTGTAGCAAGTCGCTGTGCCGGTGGTATACATTTCACCCGTGTAACCGGAGTCGGCATCCATATTGATATAAAGTTTGTAGTTTGCGCCTTCAAAACCATGACCTAACATACCGCCGATTGCGTTGCCGGTTGTACATACCAAAGTTGCATCAGACTTCGTATTAACGAAGTTTACGGTGTAATCAGCGCCATCGCTGCTGCCGCTGTTCGCAGTACCGTAGTTATAGAAAGAACCCATATTGTATTGGCCTTCAATATAACCGTGGAGCGTTACGTTTTCAAATGTGGTTTCGCCGGGATTGTAGATATTCCTAACAAGTGCATTACCGTCGGTTGTATTAACATTAGCGGTAAAGTTGGAAATTTTAATATCTTGCGCTTCGCCGGATTTGCCAACAATTTGGAAAAGAGCGGTAGTGAGGTTGTTCATAGTTACGCCGTTACCGTCGAAACTACCGTTAAGTGTGATTTTACCAACACCGGTCATATCGAGAGTTTCAACGCCGTCTGCAACTTTAAAGTAGGTGTACTCATCATAATCAGAAATGCTCATTAATTGAGAGGCCTCGTTAATGAGGTAGGGGGCTTCTGCTGTACCCTTACCGCCTACAAAAGCAGTACCGGCGGCATAGTCATACTGATTATCAATGCTGTCTTTTTCATAAGTGTATTGCGTAGCAACAACCGTGATGGAAATGCCTTCCACCGTCAAGCCTTGGTATTCGTTGCCGGCTTCTTCTTTCATGTGACCGGAAAGAACGATAGCGGCGGATTGTTTGTTAGCTTCAAGCAATGTACCTTTCAAATCGGCGATGTCTTTTTTGACACCGTCAACCGTGACGGTCCATTCGATGGCTTCGAGCAATTTGGCACTGCCTTCAATACCGTTGATGGCAATTTGATATTGCAACGCCAAGTTACCGTTGTTCTTCACAAAGAACTCTTGGGTTTTGTAAGTGCAACCCGGTTCCCACAAGTTGTTTTGGTCCAAGTCTACAAAGGCGAGAATTCTGTTTTCCAAAGAATTACCGTCTTTGTCAACCAAATCGACTTGTAACTTACCGGATTGAATGGTGTTTCCGGCGGTGGTTACCGAGTCGGTGAACCAAGCGAACGTGCTGCCCACAAGCATAGAAACGCACAAAATGAGTGCCGAAGCGCTTGCCAGCAGAGCACGCTTGGTGCTTTTTGTTTTAGTCATAATAACTAATATCTCCTTTTGTACTTTTCGGCGCCAAAAGGGAACTGTCACTCGTCAGCGCCGAAAAGCGAGTGCAGTTGTGGTTTGTCACTTTTGGTATGTTAGGAATCAGCTAAAAAACGTCACATACTCAAAGGCCGCTTTGGCATTTGCCGCGTTGGCAGTGGGGAGATCCTCCAACTTGGTGCCAACGTTTTCGGTTTGTACGGCTTCGGCATAGATGTCGATTGAAAAACCATCTTTTAGGCTGGAGTTAGCAACATCGGCTTGTTCTAATTGATAAGGAATCAACACTTTGTCAAACAAGCGCACAGACTCACCGGGGGAAACAATTTCATCTACATAGAAAACGAAAACTAACTCGTCGTTTGCTCTGTCTTCGGTGTGAGAATCAAGCACCAACTGAGCACCTTGGTAACCCCAGTTCAGACCGCCGAACAGACTGGCTATCGGATATTCCTCGCCGAGTGCTGCATTGAAGGCTTTGTAGTCGGAAATGGTAACGGTCACGCGGATGAATTGGTCATAGGAGCCTTTGTTGGTAACAAAGGGCTGCTTTACCAGTTTGTCGCCGGGCAAAATGTCTTTGAAATCGTAACCATTAACCGGTTTAGGATCTTCACCGGGATCAGCAACGTTTTCAGTCACGTCTACCGAGAAGATTGCATTAGCACCGTCCTCGGAGTTGGTGACAAAAAAGTTGTTGGTCGCGGTATCAGAAGCATTGAACCAAGCCAAAGTACCCATAGAGATAATAGCAACAAGGGACACTGCGAGAGCTGCAACAAACACCTTTTTCTTTGTCATTTTCATGTCAAATTTCCTCCTTTCTTCAAAATTCATATTTCAAACTCATGCCTATTGGAATTCCAAAAAACAGGCACGAATCGGAAATCGGTATTATTCCGCATTGTTTTCGGTTATTTCTGCGTGAAGTTTTTTCAGTTCGGCTTTGAGCCGTTCGTTTTCGTCGTTCACCGCATCCATTTCCTCTTGCGTGGTATCTTGTTTCTTTTTGCTGAGCATATCGGGCAGGAAAACCAGCAAAATCAGTGCCAACCCTACACCGATGGTGATGTAGGTGCCGGGAGGATTTTGCACAAAGTTGGAAACGTAGCCAAGTTTCGGAATAGAAAACTGCGGAACACCAATCACGTTGTTAAAGTGAACGGGGTCGTTGTCCTCAATTTCATTGGCAAGACCTTTGGTGTAAAACCGCTGGTTTTCCTTGTCGATTCTCACGACTTGGTGCGTGGCAACGACTAAATCCTCGTTGAGGATAAAGGTAATGTCATCGCCGGCTTTGATGGTGTGGGGGTTTGCTTTTTTGACGTAAAGCAAATCACCGACCATATATTTCGGTTCCATACTTCCCGAAATGACGGTATAACACTGGAACCCTAACAGGCGCGAACCCATTAAGAAAACAGCGCACAACACCATCAGCACCACCAGTGTTGTGGATACGATATTTCCTATTTTTTTCAGGGTAGTCATAAGGGTAAAACCACTCCTTTCCGATCTTTCGGCAATCAAAACCTACATCCGCAAAGATATAGACTTTGATTGCCGCCTATCCCTATGAAAGGGGATAGGACGGCGAAAAGAAATTAATCCCAAATCCAGTCGTTGGCTTGCATGGTTTTGTTTTGAATATAGGAGGTGTTGTTGGTATACTCACCTTTTCCATAAGTCAAATTGTCATAATAGAAGCGATAGGTAGAAGCAGTGTCAATAACCGAGTTGGTTGTCATCGAGCAATTTTCGGCATACATATATGCACCGCGACCGTCATATTTACCGTTTACATAAAAAGCAAATCCGCTGCTTTTTATAATATCCAAGTTATAGCACTTAACCTTTGAAAGTCTGATAGACTGAACCGCTGCGTTGTCGGTGGTATATAATTTACCGGCACTGTTCAAGTTTTTAGCCGAAGCGTCAAGCGTAAGGTTATGGAGACTCACCTCAATGTGTTCATTACGGGTAACGGCACCGTTACAATTGAATAGGTGTCGGTTACTGTAAGAACCTTTTACTTTAATGATGTTGATATCTTCTGCATTGCCTAACCCAATGATATCCATGCTGGAATACACATTGATTGTGGTAGCTTCATTGTAAGTTCCGGGCAACAAATAAACGGTGCTGTGTTTGTTGGATTGGAGACTGGAAATTACGCTATAAAGTTTCCCATTCTGGTTATTCTTAACAGCATAAGTACCGCTCTCGCATTCGTATGTTGCGGTTGTGTCTGTGGAAAGGAATATGGTGGTAGCTCTTTCGCTGACAACGTAGTATTTAACGCCGTCTTTGACGTAGTCTACGGCAATGTATTCGGAGTTGTCACCAAGTAAGGTGCTGTCGATGGTGGCAGGGTTGAGACCCACAAACATACCTTTGTAAATACGAACCTCTTCGTTTTCGATTTCATAATCCAAGGGGAACGAATCATCCGTATGGTCCTTGTATACGATTTCAAAGGGGCTGAAATCGGAAACAGAGAAGGACACTTCGGTTTCACCGGTGGTGTGGTAGTGATTGATTTTTTTACCATTGTGGTAAACCGCTTCGACTGTCACAAACGGATGAGGTAACGTGATGGTGCCGATGTATTCCACGCCGGGTTTGGGTTGTACCTTTTGACCGTTCAGCTCCAAATACATATCAAAGGCGATGTTTTCATCATCAATATCAATGCTTTCGGGCGGGATAACCACTTTATAAGCACCGTCTTCGGCGCTTTCAGGCACTGCGATATTCACACTGAAATCGTCTGTCTGAATCGGCAGAATCAGGCTTCTGCCCGCTTTGATGCCGGTAGCAACCAAGGGGTAGGTGGCATCTTTGTCATATTGATTGCTGATACTGTCACTTTCAACGGTATCTTGTGTAGCAAGCACGGTCAAATCAAAGTTGACTTCGCCTCCTTGATACTCATTACCGGCTGTTTCGTCCATGTGGATGGCGAGAGCAAAGTAATGGGTAGCACCGGCAGCGAGGGAAACGTCGCCGGAAACCGATTGCGTTCCCACGGTTACGGCATTGCCGGTGGTCCAACCCGCAAAAGGATGGTTGTTATCGGCATCGGCAACGATGGCATACTTCATAACCTTGTAGAGGTCTTTGCTCACGTTTTGAACATTAAGACCCACGGTGTATTTGAGAGCCAAATTACCGTTGTTTTTGATAGCAAGATAAGCCACTTGCGTTTTGCCGGGTTCCCAAAGCGTTTCGCTGTTGACGTTTTGAGCGATGGAACCGGTACCGAAAATGGGTTTAGCGCTGTTACTGATGTCATCGTAGTTACCGTCGACATCAGCATCCATCAAAAGCTGAACATCCAGTGTGCCGGATTGAATTTTGTTACCTGCGCTGGTAACGCTGTCCGTAAACCAAGCAAATGTGCTGCCGACGAGCATCGACACACACAAAAGCAAGGACAAGGCGCTGAACAGTAAAGCGCGCTTGATGGATTTTTGCTTTGTCATTTTTAATGACCTCCTTTTTCCTTGCCAACATCTTTGACGGACCCACGCTTTCTCTGATGTTGACTTAGCGAAAGAGGGGTTGTTTTTGCCTTCGGCAATCAAAAGACACAAACGCTTGCGCAAGATAAAAGAGAAGAGAAAAAAGATAACAGAATCGGTGTTTCGCAAAGCGAAACTCTTCACTTTTCACTTTTCACTGCCGTCGAAGACGGCTTTTGTGTCTTTTGATTGCCGCCCACCCAAGAGGGGTGGAACGGCGCGAGGTAAAAAATGTGTTGGATGGTTTTCAGTACTTAAAAAACGGAAGGAGCGAAAGCCATAATTTCCGTTTTTGGCGTTGCCAATGCTTGCGGTCAGCACCGCGCGTGCGCTGAATTTCATTGTTCAGATATTTCAGTTCAATAGAAAAATCATTAAAAAAAGCAGCCAGTCCATAGAACAACAAAATTGCAAAAAATGCGGCAACAATAATAACAAGTGGGGTTAACAAGGTTTCGGACATTGCGGGGTATCTCCTTATGTGTTGTCGGGGGGGTATGTTGCTTCTTCGGTTGTGTCCGTTGTTTCGGATACGGAGGGTGTATTTGCAATCGCAGGTTGGGTGGTTTCCAATTGTGCTTTCAATGCTTTGAGTTCTTCCAGCATTTTGGCGTTGGCTTCTCGCTCGGCTTCAATCTTATCCCGTTCTTCTTGCATCTCTTGCATTTGTTCTTGTTTGTAGCGACGGAACAAATTAAAGAATTTCACACCTTCGTATAGGATGATCAACATAAACGGTGTGAAGATGCACAAAAAGTAACCGGGCGTGGTTTTTAAGAAATTAAAGAAAGTTCCCAGTGCGGGGATATGCCGTTGATATTTTCCCAACACGTAAGGATAAGTAACGATGGTGTCATCGTTGACACCGGTTGTGGTACCATAGGTGATAAAACCGGGATTCCCTTCGGCGTCGGTCGTCAACGTTCGAATTTTGTGGGTGATGGTTTCGCCAAAACTGTCGGTATCTTGCGACATGAAGGTGATGATATCGCCCTCTTTTAAGGTGGAAGGTTCCACTTCTTTTACCAAAATCAGCGAGCCTGCGTTAAAATCGGTGGCAGCCATGGAGTCGGAATTGACAATATACATCTTCACGCCAAAAAGGCTGCGGTCGTTTCGGTTAAACGTTGTTACGGAAATAACCGTAAAAATCATCATAGATACCGCCAAAAGAACAACCAACCATATTAAAACGGTTCGAATAATGCTCAGCGCTTTTTTCATACTAAACGTCACCTTCTTTTGCTTGTTTAAAATACTGCTTAACCGAAACGTAAATCACACGGAACACGTGTTCGGCGTAGTTGTCTTCGTCGGGCATTTGGTCGTTATGCACCTTCACGGCAAAGTCCAACATAACGTTTAATATATGATTTAAAATCATCCATATGTCAGCTTCTTCTTTAAATGCCGGTTCCATTTTTTCAAGAAAAGGTTTAAAACGGCGCGCATGAGTGGCATAGGAATATTTTGCGAAATAAGGGGAGTAATAATATCGTGTATAAGTGAGACATTTATCACGGTTGCCTAAAAGATAACTCCAAATCGCAAAAAAGAAAAAACGACAACGCAACTCAAATTCCATGTCTTGTATATACATGACAGAAAGATGTTGCATAACTTGGGCCAAAAGTTCTTCGTCCAGAAAATCAAAAGTTTTGGTAAGCAAGTCTTCCTTATCGGCAAAATGCCGATAAATGTATACTTCGTTTATTGATGCTGTTAATCCAATTTGTTTTGTAGTAGCTTTGTCTAGTCCATCGTTAGCAATGACATGGATAGTCCCGTCGATCAGCTTACGACGGAGTTCTTCCTGTTTCATATTGCTTCTCCTTTCGTAGTGTAAATGTTTACTACATTTTTTTCTAAAATTTTGCAAACGCCAAGCGTTTGCGCAGAAAAACAAGTTTTACGGATAAAGCATTTTCTGTGCGATGGGGATGTTCTTAAAAATCAGAGACAGGGGGGATGTTTATGATGCTTTCTTTTCCACATCGTTTACATTTGATAGGCAGGTTCTTAATCTCTGTGGTAGGGAGCAACCATAAAACCGTATGTTTACCGCATGACGGGCAAAGAAAGCGTTGAAGTTCCGCTTTTTCTTCTTTATCCGGTGGGGCGATCGGTGCTGTGCTTTGCAAGTAGTTTCACCTCATTTTCCAACCCTTTCCTTGCGCACAAGGCAAACAAAAAAGCCTGTGCCACAATCGCATACAACGATTAAATGGCACAGGCTCTCAGGCTCAGGCGCAAATTCAATTTACAAATCATAATGTAAACAATACCGATAGAACCCTATACGTAATACAAAATGATTTTCCTTATTATACATGGTATTTGTATTAAAGTCAATCTCTTAAAAGTAAAAAAAGAACAGTAATTTCAATGGTTTTTTGTTAATTTAAACACATTTTCTTTTATAAAAAACGATTTACCCGATTACAGATTATTAAACAACGAAAAAACAGGAAATAATTTGTTTATATATTTCGTACAATGGACGGCTATTTACTTACCATTATTTATAAATCAGGTCATATGCATACAAATAAAAGCAAATTGTAGGAAAGATTATATCATTGCTGACTGAAACAGTCAAGTGCTTATGACAAAATGCTGAAAGAAAATTTTACAGAAAATATAATGGGTAGTAGAGTAAGTTTTGTGCAGCAAAGGAGGGAACGATAATGGGCAAGGAAGTAGACTATAAAAACCGAGACCGATTTATTCAACTGGGTATTGCCATTTCTACGCTCAGAAGAATACGCGGTTTGTCGCAAGAAAAGTTATCGGAAAAGGCAAATATCAGCCGTTCATTGTTGAGCAACATTGAAGCCCCCAACATGGCATACGGTTTTTCGTTAAACGTGTTTTATAATCTTGCCGATGCATTGGAAATTGCACCGGAAAATTTAATAAAAGCCGCTCTTTTCCCTGATGAAATAATCGGGAACAAATAACAAACGCGGCCTATTGCACCGCATTTAGTCAAAAAAAGATATTTTCGCCAGTTCTGCGTATTTTGCACGACTCACGGCAAAGCCGTGCATATCATTAGATAAGATATACGCTTTGCGTGATGATATGCCAAGACTGTGGCGTGCATAAAAAAAGAAGTAACTTTTGTCTACCAAAAGCTACTTCTTTTTTGCGAAAGACTGACCAAAAGTAGTATAACACGAGGTAAGAAAGCCTAAAAGTAGTGTAAACCTACTGTCGCATCAGAAAAATGCGAGCTTCAGTCAGAAGTCTTTTTGAACTCTCGAACTGAAACACTGATATAGCAGTTTCATAATCCATTAAATGCACACTGCTTAACTCTGCTTCCTGTGCAGTTGGTATTTGGTCG
>JAZNRV010000038.1:0-2512 GCA_045590855.1 Acutalibacteraceae bacterium
TTGCTCTGCCGGATTGGGCAGGACCTTTGCATTGGCATCCTGAGTTTGAGATTGCAACAGCAGTATTCGGAGTTTTAGATTATCAGGTTGGTGAGCATCACATCATATTGATAGCAGGAGACAGTATATTTGTCAATGGCAATATGTTGCACGGAATAAAACAGTTATCAGGTGATGTTCCGGCCCCAATGCCGAATATTGTGTTTTCCGGTACTTTAATAGCTCCCGAAACAAGTGCTATTTATCAAAAACACATATTGCCTATTGCTCAATGTGATTCACTACCTTTTGTTGTGTTTCGACATAGCGACCCGTCTCAAAATGAGATAAATCACTTGATTAAAGATGTTTACGGGAAAATGAACGAGAAAAGGGCGTGTTATGAATTAACTGTTCAGCGTAATATCAACCGAATATTTGAATTTATATTCTGTAATTTAAATGAACTTCCCAAAACTGAAGCTACCCGCATACAAATTAATAATCAAATTCGCGTTCAAAAGATGCTGACCTATATTTATGAAAACTATGCCGAGTCTGTGACGCTTGAGGATATCGCTAAAGCTGCAGACATCAGCCGAAGCGAGGCAGGGCGATGTTTTCGTACCTATATGGGATGCTCTCCTGTTGAGGCTCTGATTCAATACAGACTTCAAATGGCGCATCGCTTATTGAGTGAAAGAACGCAGACACTCCAGCAGATAAGTTACGCCTGTGGTTTCAATTCGACAAATTATTTCAGCCGTCAGTTCAAGAAAAGGTATGGATATGCACCCAGTCAGAGTGATGTTATGGGTAAATAGTGCTTAATTTTGGCTATTTTATGTCTTTTTCACAACAAGTTATGATGATATAATCAGACCAAGAATTTATTGCTTAGTCTTGAAAGGAGTCATCATGACAAAACAAAAAAATTACAAAAAAACACTGTCGGCTTGTTATCTTGTCTATGTTACTCAAGCGATAACCGCCAATTTTACACCGCTTTTGTTTTTAACGTTCAAGCGGACTTACGGACTTACGTTGGAAATGATTGCGCTGATTCCGTTGGTCTTCTATTTAACGCAGTTGCAGATTGACCTTGCGGCTACCAAATTTGCTGACAAAATAGGCTATCGCACCTGCATTGTCGCATCGCAAGCCTTATCGGCTGTCGGTCTTGCTTTACTGGCAATTTTGCCGGAAGTACTTCCCCTCCCCTTTATCGGTATTTTAATTTCAGTCGTGCTTTATGCCATGGGAAGCGGATTGGTTGAGGTTTTGTTAAGTCCTATCGTTGAGGCTTGTCCTTTTGAAAACAAAGAAGGTATGATGAGTCTGTTGCACTCGTTCTTTTGCTGGGGGGCAATGGGTGTTATTTTGGGTTCTACGTTCTTTTTTGCTGTGTTTGGCATCGAAAACTGGAAGATACTCACCTTTATTTGGGCATTGGTGCCGCTGTATAACACCTTTAACTTTATCAACTGTCCGATAGAACGGTTGGGGGAAGACGGCCAGAGCATGGGCATTGGCAAACTGCTGAAAACACCGATTTTCTGGTTGATGATACTCCTTATGGTATGCTCAGGTGCCTCCGAGGCGACCATGACGCAATGGGCATCGGCATTTACCGAATCGGCACTTGGTGTTTCTAAAACCGTAGGCGATTTAGCAGGACCGTTTTTGTTTGCCATGTTTATGGGTATAGCCCGCGTGCTGTACGGTAAATTCAGCGAGAAACTGGATTTGACCAAGATTATGCTTTTCTGCGGTGCCGTGTGTACCGGTTGTTATCTGTTGGCATCCTTGTCGGCAACACCGATTCTTGGACTTGCGGGTTGCGCTTTGTGCGGTTTGGCTGTCGGCATTATGTGGCCGGGTTCTATCAGCATATCCGCGCAAAAATGTCCCAGAGGCGGTACGGCTATGTTCGCATTTTTGGCCTTGGCGGGAGATTTGGGTGCCTCGGTAAGTCCTACCATGGTGGGAAGCCTTTCGGAAATGACAGGCGGTAATCTGAAAACCGGATTGTTTGCAGCCACCGTGTTTCCTGTGATATTGGTTGTTGGATTACTCATTTTAAGCGTGAAAAAACAGCAAACAAAGGACGAAAAAGGCCAACTTTAAGGTGGCGTCATAATAGTTCGTATCAACCCAAAAAAGCATCGACTTTGTCGGTGCTTTTTTCAATGAATTTCGCCTTGCGTCAAGTGAAATAGCTTTGCGATGCAAATGCTTCATTTGCTATAAGCTCCGTCAAGGTAAATTCGAACGGCTGAAACGGATAGTCGAGGACGCCTGCCTCTACAATAAAACAGCACCTGATTCCGATGACGGAATGGGTGCTGTTTTTGATTTTGCGGACATTCACAACCCTTTTTGTTTCGGAAAATCGATTCATTACCGTAGGGGACGATGCCCACATCGTCCCGTTTTTGTTGCGTGCGAATTTCGGCGGGCGGATGTGGGCACCCGCCCCTACGAATGCAAAAAACAAAGCGCAGGAGTAAACCCCCGTATCGTACGATACGGG
>JAZNRV010000039.1:0-5874 GCA_045590855.1 Acutalibacteraceae bacterium
ATTACAACAACAAAATAAGCCGTCCTCAAATAGGGTGCAATTTCGTTAAGGGATAAAAGGGACACTTCCTGCAATATTCCATCTACTGTCTGTCCAAAGAACGGCAGGAAAAAGAACATTGCGATACTGCAATCGAGCAACCCAAATACCAAATCACGAAAATGTTTTTCTTTTTGCTTGGTATCTTCCTCTGCTATGGTCAGCAATTCATCCCCCGATAGCAGTTCATCAATCGTTACCCCGAAAAACCTTGCTATTATTTTCAGGGAATCTATATTGGGATATCCTCTGCCAGACTCCCATTTTGAAATTGCAGTTCGGGACACATAAAGTGACTCCGCAAGTTCTTCTTGCGTAATTCCTTTTTGTTTTCGTAACTCTTGTAATTTTTCGTTAAACTCCATAGTAACACTCTTTCGTATGTTCAACTTAATTTTTCTTTATTATAACATAAAATAACAAAAATCTCAATGCAATCCTTATGAGTTATAACGATTCTTATAGAATCTTTATGACTCTTTTTCTTTATATAAGACTCTTTATTAATCATGATGATTATATAAGCATTATGAGTCTTTATCTTAAACATAGAGTATGCGTCGGTGCACAGGGCGTGTTTTGAAAAACTATTGACAAAAACGAAAAAATGGCATATAATACATTTAACAATTAGGTTAAATGTTAAAGGAGGTTTTGCCGTGGGATTGCACCAAACGTTAAAAGCGCTGGCAGACCCCATCCGCCGCGAAATTTTGAATTTGCTCAAACAAGGGCGTTTGTCAGCAGGGGAGATTACGGAGCATTTTTCGGTGACAGGTGCCTCTATTTCGCGCCATTTGTCGGTGCTTAAAGAAGCGGATTTGATTCGCGATACGCGCGAAGGAAAATTTATTTTTTACGATATCAATACATCCGTTTTGGAAGAAACGTTGTTGTGGATTACCGATTTGAAAGGAGAAGACGCACATGTTTAAAAAGAATATAGGAAAGAGCATACTTTCTTCTGTCGTTACCTTGTTACCTATGGTATTCGGCTTTGCTATGTGGGATAGACTGCCCGATTCCCTGGCAACACACTGGGGCGCCGACGGCAACGTTGACGGAATCAGCTCCAAAATTTTTGCCGTTGTCGGCCTGCCGCTTATCTTGTTGCTTGTTCATGCGTTGATGTTATTGTTTTTGTCGTTTAGCAAAGAAACCAAAACGCAAAACCAAAAAGTGCTTAGCTTGTGTTACTGGATCATTCCCATCCTTTCTCTTTTTGCAAACGGCATTACCTATGCCGCTGCTTTGGAAAAAGAGTTTGAGGCCATACTTTTTATGCCGTTACTGCTCGGTGCGCTGTTTTTCTTTATGGGTAATTACCTGCCCAAAACAAGGCAAAACCACTCGTTTGGCATCAAACTCCCGTGGACATTCGGCAACGAGGAAAACTGGAACAAAACGCACCGTCTCGGTGGCAAAGTATGGGCTGTGTGCGGACTTGCTTTGTGTTTTAGCGCCCTTTTTCCAACCATGGTGATGGTGTGGGTTGCCTTGGCTGTCATTCTTTTGGCAGTCATCATTCCTACGGTCTATTCGTACGCGCTATATAAAAAGCATCAAAAACAAGGCATTGCCTATGAAACCTCATTAAAAAAATCGGATAAAGTAGCAAGAAAAATCACGGCGATTGTGCTGCCGATTATTCTTATTGGTGTGATGATTTTGATGTTCACGGGGAACATTGCCGTGCAGTATGGCGATACCTCGTTCACCGTCAAAGCCACCTATTGGAACGATTTGACCGTGGAATATACCGCTGTCGACAGCATCGAATACCGCGAAACGCTCAAAGCGGGCACGCGTACCTACGGTTTCGCCTCGGCACGGTTGTCACTCGGGCATTTCCAAAACGAGGAATTTGGTTCCTACACCCGCTTTGCCTATACGGGCAAATCGGGAGCAGTCGTGCTAACCGTGGACCAAAACACACTGGTCATCGTCGGCAAAACCCCCGCCGAAACCAAAGAGATATATCAACAAATAGCGTCAAAAAAACAAAAATAAAACAATATAACAACGAGCTAGGCACTTTCTCTAAGTGTCGAGCGCGCTGTTTACAAGTTCATGGTTTCAATGTGTTTTACAGTTTCCCTCATCAAATACCAGTCGGCATTATCCACATAGGGTTGCAGGCACTTGTGCAAAAACATATGTACTTCGTACCCGCCGCGGCAAATGGCATCCTCGGTTATAAAATACCCTTTATTTCCGTTGGTACAGCATACAGATAACACCTCCGCGTTTGACGTAAAGCGATTAATTTGCAAACCGATTTGCGAAAACAGTTCAAACGGAGAGGAGGCAAATGCCACGTTATCAAAAGCGATAACCGTTTGCGGTATTAACTCAAATTCGCGCTCACAATACTTGTTGTGATAAGAATCTATCACGCTTTGCATATATGTTTTTTGGAAAACATGGACGTTTGCGGTGCTGTCCCCGTATTTGAGTAACTCTTTTTCAGCCACGTCCAACGGCACCCGCTTTTTCAAAGGCAACGAGAGTTCGGCAAAAGAAACCGTCAACGTAACATCGCGATACTCCGAAATACTTTGGTAAATCCCCACAGCATCCTTTGCGGCAACGGCGCCGATTTCGGCAACATAATCCATGTTTCCAATCGTTTTCCCGTTGGAAAGCCGCGGTCCTACGTCGCCCTCGGTTCCGTTAAAAAAGGCGGTAACAGCACCACTCTCCGATTCCAAGGCATCAATCATAACCCCTGCCCAATCGCGGCCGATTTTCGGATTGTTGCCGGCAGAAGTACAATGTGCGCCGTAATGAATCATATTGGCAACATTTTTACCGTTTTCGTCTTTAAACGCAATCACTGTCATGCGCTTGTCAAAGCAACCCCACGGGTTTTGCCCCAATACGATTTGGTTTTCAAAATTAAGTTCGCGCCGATTGATGCCCACAAAACTATCCCCACAAGCAATCCCAACACTTACCGGTTGCACGTTTTGCAACGCATGTTCAACAGCAAGGAATATTTGTGGAACAAAAATCTCATCGCAATATTCGCGGTCCACGTCACCCCACCCGGGACTTGCACAAGTGCGAGGACCGGTATGAGTGTGTATGCAGCACAGCATGGTGTTGTTTTTAGGAATGTCGAATCGGGCGGCAATCTGCTCACGAATATCGTCGCTCAGTGCGGTGCTGATGCAACAAACCGCTTAACTGACCATTAACGCTTTGGTGGCGCCTTGCTCAAAATAAAAAGCAGTGGCAGTCAGGTCATCTGCTACGGAATCGGAAAAAAATCCTGTACCATAGCCAGACAGTTCACAACCAATTTTCGGTGTGATAATTTCTCTGGCAACGCCTAAACACAATTTTTTTGCACTGCTGCTCGCTCCTTTACGGTGTTTGTCATCAGTATAACACTCACCTTTTTCTAATACAATATCAATTTTAAATCTTTTAGTTGTCTTTTTTTATCTTTAAATTATCTCCGGTTTGTAAAAAAGGCCGTTTTTGTTGACTATTTTTTACGGTTGTGCTAAAATGGAAAAAATTCAACAGAGGGAGTGAATCATTTGCAACGTTTTATTTTGTACTCACAACTCAAACCCGAAAAAGTGGAAGAATACGAGCAACTGCATCGCAACGCTTGGCCGGAAATTGTCAAGATTATTGACGACTGCCATTTGCATCACTATACCATTTCTCTGCGCGGGAACGAAGTCTTTACTTACTATGAATACACCGGCGACGATTACGAAGCTGACATGAAACGTATGGAAGAATTCCCCATCATGCACGAATGGTGGAGTCATACGCGTCCGTGCTTTTTGCACCACGACGAAGAACATTACTACGACGACTTAAACGAAGTCTTTTTCAATCCGTAAAAGGGAGGAATCACCATGGAACAACAAGTAAAAATCGGGTATTTTGCCCACTGGTTTCAACCGCCGTACGCCTTTACTGAATTTTTAAAAGAGCAAGGGGTAGAAGCCACCAAAATCGACGTTTCGCAGCCCGGTTATTTGGAAGATTTCGATGTTGCGATTATCGAACAAAACGGTTTTAACGATTACGTTGAAAACGACGAACACTACATCCACGATTGGGTAAAACGCGGCGGTATTTTGTTCTTCATGCACCAAGACTACGAGCGTTGGGCACCGTACTTCTTACCGCAAGAAGTGGGCTACACGCAACTCATTCACCGCCACGTAAACACCATCGGCCTTTGCACGCCCGACCAAACCTTCCACGACGACAAATCGTCTTATAAGAACTACATGATGCCGTGGATTGAAGAGTGCGGCCGCCGCTTGTTCAGCGAACCGGAAGTCATCACTCCGGACGAAATGTTCGATTGGCGTATTGCCGCCAATTCCTTTGGCGTCTTGCGCCCTCATAACATCAAAAACGCTGCCGGCGAAGAAAAGGCAGGCCACCAAGTCGTACGTACTGCCGCGCAGTCGTGCTACTTGCTGCCGAAAAACTGGGAAGTCATCGGCACCTACATGGACCCCGCCGTACGTGACGGTGCCTTAATTGCTCGTGCACAATACGGCAAAGGCATGTTCTTCTTAAACCAAATCTTGTTCCCCGAAGTCAAAAACGACTTGGCAGAACGTTCTTTCGCTTTCTGGAAGAAATATCTCAAAAACTTGCTTGCTTACTTTGCTCGTTTCAAAAATGGCGAAAGCGAAGTGTTACCGCCCAAAGCCCCGCAAACCCTGCCTCTCAAAAAGAACTACAAAATGCCCATTCACATGCACTCTTTGGACTGGTACGGTTGCGACTGCGCTCCCGGTACTGCCAACGCCTTGATGCGGTATATGGGCTGGGATATTTGTGCTTTGGCGGTCAAAGATAACGCACCGTACGACGGCAAGTTGGATACCGCCAAATACTCCGACGATAAAGTACTTTTCTTGGACGGTCAAGAATATCACCCCTTCAACTGGAACGACAGATTTGAGCATTTAAGCCACAACACCTATCATATGTTGGCAATCGGTATCGATTCCGATGCTTACACCCCTCGCTTTACCAAAAGTCTGTTCTCGGATGCCGAAGTCGCCGCATATCTCAAAGAATCGGTGGATTACGTCCACGAACACGGCGGTGCCATTTGCGCCACCCATCCCAATTTTGACTACTGGTTAAATTACGACGTTGACGGTGTCGACAAAGAACCGTTAATCCCGCTTGGCGGCACCGACATGGAAAAAGCTTGGCTCAATGGCAAACGCTTTGCCGCCATGGTGTCGGTTGACTTTTTCGGTATGCGCCGTGCTTTCGATAACCCGGCAGTCAACTTCTTGTACCTCGGTGGCGAAGCACCGTGCCGCGACAACGTGGTTCGTGCCGTACGCGAAGGTCACACCATCGCCGCTGTTGGCTTTGACGAAGTGGACATCACTTTGAACGGCTACGTCCCGGGCGATGAAATCCCGCTTGCCGAAGCACAAAACGGTGTGCTCTCCATCTCGGCAAAAGCCATGAAAGGCGAACCGGTTTGCACCGTGCGCGTCTATTCCGGTGCCAACGTCATTTACCGCAAGAACTTTGACGAAAACGAAATCTCGTTCGAACTCCCGCTCAAAGACTTTGCGCTCAATCAATACATCCGCGTAGAGGTACAAGGCATCACCAAACACTGGATTTGCACCTCCACACCGTTCTATCTCAAATAAAACATAAATAAAAAGAACTATCTTATCTGTGGACTGCCCCAATTTGTGCGGACAGTATAAAAAGAACCCTATGGTAGATGAAAATTAAATTTTAAGCAACATACTGACATCGCTTTTCAAGTGGTGTCAGTTTTGTTTTTAGTTGGATACGTTGATGATTGTAGAAATG
>JAZNRV010000040.1:0-3631 GCA_045590855.1 Acutalibacteraceae bacterium
AAATCCATTTCGTAACTGATACCAAGGTCAGCGCGGACTTTGGTTTTTTCAATATTGGAAGCACTAATGCAAAAAATCACTTCAACTTGGTCGCGCATTTCACACAACAACCGAATTTTCGCATCCGGCTCAAATCCGGGAAGAACACGGGCGGCATGATAATCATCAAATAATTTGCCACCGAATTCCAAATACAATTTACCGTTAAATTTGGAAATTCGCTCGGCAATATGTTCTTTTTGCTTTTTCATGTACAGCGTATTGTCAAACCCTAAGCGCACAATACCGCCCCTTTCCCGCGTTTAGTTATACACTAACTAAAAGCATACCAAAAAAAATCTTCTTTTTCAAGAAAAATTTACTTGTTTTAAAATATTAAATTTGGTTAATTTTATTTCCATAATGTACATTGACGAAAACAACGTGAAACAGGGACATACTATTTGCAGAGGTGACAAAATATGAACGAACTGATTCGCGTGGAAAATTTAACCAAAACATACAGCGTGGGAGGCAGTGCCGTTAAGGCTTTGGATAACGTTTCTTTGTCGATTGATAAAGGGGAAATGGTAGCGATTATTGGTCAATCCGGTTCGGGTAAATCAACGCTTATGAATATTTTGGGATGTTTGGATGTGCCCAGCGGCGGAAAGTATTTTTTAGCGGGAAAAAACATGGCAAAATGTCCTGCAAAAAAGCAGTCCCAAATACGCAGTTATACGATTGGTTTTATCTTTCAAAGTTTCCATTTAATCCCGTCGTTGACGGCTGTCGAAAATGTGGAATTACCGCTGATTTATCGCGGCTTAGGCAGAGAAGAACGTCGCGCACGTGCATTGGCGGCTTTAAAAAAAGTGGGGCTTGACAACCGCGTTTTTCATCGTCCGTATGAATTATCCGGTGGGCAACAACAACGCGTGGCGATTGCCAGAGCCATTGCCGCCTCGCCACCGCTTATTTTGGCCGATGAACCCACCGGCAACTTGGATAGTCAATCGGGAAAAGAAGTTATGAAATTACTGCACGATTTGCATGGGGAAGGACACACCGTTGTACTCATTACTCACGATTCCGCTATTGCTGAGAATACGCAGCGAAAAATTTGTATTGCCGATGGGCGGGTGAACGCATGAAACATGGTGCGGCAAGAAAAAAACACAAGAGTAGTTTTTCAAAACAAAGCAGTACGGTTATTTTTGCTTTTTTAATGTCTGTTTTGGCTTTTGGTACAATCTTTATCTTACCGCTTGTCACCAAACAATTTAAAAACAAAACGACAAATCATCCGCAGGAAGTATTGGGCGCAACGGGAAAAAGTCGTACTGTTTGGGTGCTGTTTCATGATAACGGAATATTAAGCGGTACGGTGGCGGTTATTGGCGATACCCGTACCACGACGTTGCAAGTTGTCGGTGTTCCGGCAGAAACACAAATAAGCAAAGGGACAAGGTTACTCACTTTACAAGAGCTTTTTACGGAGCAAGGCGAAACGGCAGTGGCGGATTTGGCCGAGCAAATAAAATGGGATGCCGATGGGGTGATATGCTTATCCATTGGGGCGGTAAAAGAATGTGTGCGGCGTATTAGCGGGAATTTGCCATATACGTTGTCCGAACCCGTAGGACGGTTGCCTGCCTCTTCGGTGACGTTAACGCCGCTGCAAGTTGCCGACATTTTACAATATAATGAATGGTCGCAAGGGATGAGTGGGCGAGCGGAAATTTATGCCCAATTAACCGCTTTGTTTTTGGAAAAAGCACTCAAAAAAGATACCAAAACAGCGTTTGGTGTATTAACCGATGTGGCAGACAGCCGTTTGCACATTTCTCAATTTGCTGCTGTGGAAGACGATTTGAAAGTGTTGTCTGATGTTTCTTGTACGGTTAGTGTAGCGGCAGGACGGCAAAGCGGGGATGAAAAACATCCGTATTATGTACTCTATCACTGAAAAATGTAAAAAAATTCCCAAAGAATTGTATAAAGACGAATATAGTCAAAAGCAAAACGATGTGCTATACTATACCATAAGAGAGCCGAACCCCACAATGCCCCTGTACAATCTTTTTGGCACTTTCTCCGGTTTTGTCCTTGATGGGCGTTAGCCCATCGGCAGTCTCAACCGAACAAACTGCTCAAAAATCTTTGCACAGAGGAGCAAAGCAGTTTTCGCCGAGGACTTTTTTGTTTTGGATAACGAATAATTTTTTCGGCATGCTTGACGCATGGCGAGGAAATTTGAGGCAATCCGAACGGAAAAGAACGGCGAAAACCATTGTGAGTTCGACTCCCTTATGGTATACGATAACGAAAAGGCGGTGAGATTGTGAAGCGATTAGTTTGTTTATTGTTGTGCTCGATGCTGTTGTGTACAGCGTGTGCACCCGCTGTGCATCCTTCTCAGTCTCCCTCTGCCGAGCGAACCTACGAACTTTCTTCACAATTTGATTCGGCTTGGGGATATTCCTCTCTTAACGAAAAACAACAGAGCAACTATGCCGCCATATTTGCCGCTGTGTACGATGGTATAAAAGCAGAAACACGGGTCAAAATGAACGACGAAAAACCCGTTCCGGGAATAGCAGTAACTCTGCCGCAACCGTTGTCGGACGAGCAACAAGCCAAGCAACTGTATGAGGCTTTTTTGCAGGACAATCCTCAGTTTTTTCATTTGGGTGGGAAATACAGTTTTGATGGACGACAAACGGGAGAAAGAAAAGAATTTAACACCTTAACACTAACGTACACCATGAACGCCGAACAACGGGTAAAAGCGGCAAACGAAATGGAAACTATCGTCAACAAAATGCTTGCCGATATGCCAATCGGCGGAGATTTTGAAAAAGAATTATACTTGCACGACAGTTTGGCAAAACGTTGCCGATACGATGAACAAGCCGCAACCAGCAACTCACCGCTTACGGAATATCCGTTGTCTTTTACAGCGTATGGTGCGCTGGTAGAAGGTGTAGCGGTTTGCGAAGGCTATTCCCGTGCCATGCAATATCTGTTGCTGCGCGCCGACATGGAAGCCACGGTTGTCACCGGTTACGATGCGCAAAAAAGGGCACATATGTGGAACGTGGTACGTGTTGATGGTGAGCAATACCATTTGGACGTAACGTGGGATGACCAAAACGACAAAATTACTCACACTTACTTTAATTTATCGGATAAAACCATCTGCAAAACGCATCAAACCGACGGAAAAACACTTGGAATATCGCAAATGACTGCTACAAAAGGGCAATACTATGTGTATACCAAATCCCAACTGCAAACCACGCGACTCGAACAAGTGGCGGCTTTCTTTGCCGAGCGGTTGGACGAAGGACAAACGGTTGTGGATGTTCAGTTTTCAAAAGAAGGGTTTCACAACGCGTTGTTCTTTATCCGCAGCAAAGCCTGGTTTGCCGAAACGGTAAACGCTGCTCTAAAAGAGGGGACACAACCCCTTGCTGACTATGAATTGGCGTATGATGAAACGCATTACACAATTACAATTTATAAAAAGTAAAAAAACGCCAAAAAAACACTTGACAGCCTGGAAAACCTGTGGTATTATAGGCTACGCTCGATGTGTTGAGCAACACTGTGCGGGTGTAGTTCAGTGGTAGAACCCCAGCCTTCCAAG
>JAZNRV010000041.1:0-1577 GCA_045590855.1 Acutalibacteraceae bacterium
GACATATCCAGCGAAAGATTCTTTGCTTTGTACGCTTCATATTCTTGGCGCAAGTCGTCAATACGCTGCGCTAATTCTTGTTTTGTCATAGCCTGTAAAGCGGGCACGATAACCACTCCTTTTTTGTATAGGCTGGCGAGAGTTGAACCCTTTGCGGTTTCGCTCGCCGCCTTTACCCGCGCGGGTTTTGTTCGTTTTTGCAAGGCGACAGCCTTGCGGCAAACTCACACTTTCCCGCACAAAAAATTCGGCGGCAGAAACTCTTAAGACCTGCAAAATCGAAAATTTTTGCGTGAGAGGAAGCCGAAAAACGCAGGAACACTAACGTATTTCAAGTTTTGAGGCAAACTATCACCGGAAATTTTCTTTTGCAGGCGTAAAGAGTTCGACTCCCGCCAGCCTACGATACAGTGTACTACAACTTTATCCGTTTTGCAAGTCTAAAATGCAAAACTTGCAAAAATATAATTTTAGCAAAAAAATAAAGTCCCTTGTCCGTAAAAAAGACAAGGGACTTTGCTATATTTAAAAATCAGCCGAACCGGTGGTACGGGGGAAGGGGAGAACATCGCGAATGTTCGCCATGCCGGTAACGTACAAAATCAGTCGTTCAAATCCCAAGCCGAAACCGGAGTGAACAGCACCGCCATAACGGCGCAAATCCAAGTACCACCAATAATCTTCGCGGTTTAAGCCCAGTTCGTCCATGCGGGCTTCCAATAACTCCAAGCGTTCTTCACGTTGGCTGCCACCGATGATTTCACCCACACCGGGCACCAACAAATCCATTGCCGCCACGGTTTTTCCGTCGTCATTCAAGCGCATATAAAACGCTTTAATCTCTTTGGGATAATCGGTAACAAACACCGGCATTTTGTAAACTTGTTCGGTTAAATACCGTTCGTGCTCGGTTTGCAAATCGCAACCCCAGAACACCGGATATTCAAATTCGTCTTTGTGTTGTTCCAAGATTTCAATCGCTTTAGTATACGTGACGTGCGTAAAATCGGAAGTTACCAACGCGTTCAAACGTTCGAGCAATCCTTTGTCGTAGAAATCGTTGAAAAACTTCATTTCATCGGGACAATGCTCCAACAAATATGCCACCACATAGGTAATCATATCTTGCGCCAAATCCATGTTGTCGTTCAAATCGGCAAACGCAAATTCGGGCTCAATCATCCAAAATTCAGCCGCGTGACGAGCGGTGTAAGAACGCTCGGCGCGGAACGTCGGACCAAAGGTATAAATTTTACCAAATGCCATTGCCATACATTCGCCCGCTAATTGACCCGAAACTGTGAGCGATGTATGCTTGCCGAAAAAGTCTTTGGTATAATCCACTTTTCCGTCTTCCGTCAGCGGCGGATTGTTCATATCGAGCGAGGTCACGTGGAACATTTCACCCGCGCCTTCACAGTCACTCGACGTAATGAGTGGTGTGTGTGCATACACAAACCCGCGTTCTTGGAAAAAGCGGTGAATGGCGTAAGCTGCTACCGAGCGAACGCGGAATACCGCGCTGAATGTATTGGTACGAGGGCGTAAATGCGCAATGGTACGCAAAAATTCCATGG
>JAZNRV010000042.1:0-15725 GCA_045590855.1 Acutalibacteraceae bacterium
CCCCGAAAACGAGGGTTTGCGCTTTTCTGCCGTTACCATTGAAGCAGGTGGTTTTCTGACGGTTGCTTGTGAAGACGAAACACTGGAAAGTACTCTCTTGCAAGCACCGTTTGATATCAATCATTTTGGAGAAACGTTGTATTTATACACGCCAGACGACATTTTATGCGACCGCTTTGAAACAGGCAGCCAACGTCTTGGCATCACCAGTGGCCGCGGCAGCACATTGGATAGCCGTTTGTATTTTGACACCCCCACTCCCTTAGCAGAAAACCTTGGCGGCTTGCAAGGATTTACCACTGCACCGACCATCAACCGCGTCGGCGGGTATGTAAAAAGCGGCACTACCGTCACGTTATCGGTACCCACCGACTGCCGTGTTTACTATTCCACGGACGGTTCTGTACCCACTAACCGTTCCACACCCTACACGGCAGGCAGTACCATTACGTTATCCAAAACCACCGTATTACGTGCCGTGGCGTATCGCGACGGTTATCTTCCCAGCGAAGTCAGCACTCAGACATTTTTGGTAACAACACCGCACGAATTGCCGGTAGTCAGTTTGTCCGCCGACAACGCTTCACTGTTTGGAGCGGGCGGCATTGTGACCAATTACAACAGCGATTTGGAAACAACCATACATGCGGAATATTTCACCGACAAAGGCGTAAAAGAACTGGATTTTAACAGTTTAATAAGTTTGTCGGGTGGACTGAACCGCTCGGCTGTGCAAAAGGCCTTTGCTTTAAAACTGCGTCAGGTTGCGGGAGTTACTTCGCTGTCTTATTCGTTTTTTGCGGATACCAATGTAAGCGAATTTTCCGATTTGTTGTTGCGACCCTCCGGCTCGGACTGGAAAGACGCCAAGTTGCGGGACGAATTTTGTGCCACCGCTTTGAAAAACACCGAGGGGCAACTCATTCAATCCGCCACACCGGTCGCCCTTTACATTAACGGTACGTATTGGGGACTATATTATCTTCGCGAAAGACGAAATGAAGCGTTTGTATCTTCGTATACCGGCATCCCTGAGGAATATGTTCAAATTGCCAAGACCCCTTCGTTGTTTGAACACAATGTCAAACCCGACCCCGATATGGATGCACTGATTAACTATGCCATGCGCAACGATTTGACACAAACGGAAGCGTATGAATACGTTCTTTCTCAAATCAATAAAGAATCGTTAATGCGCTATTTTACCATTCAGACTTTTTTCGGCAATGGGGATATGATTAACAACATTGCCTGTTACCGTGACACGCGCGGCGGAAAATGGAATTGGATTATTTTTGATATGGATTGGGCGTGCACGGCGTATTACGCCAACCACAACTTTTTGGAACAGTTGTACCTCGGCACCGGCAAAAACACCTATCAAAACTACTATTATCCGTTGATGACAGCTTTGTTACAAAACGAAACGTTTCGTGCGGAATTTATTGAACAGTACGTACAGATGATGGATACCACCCTTTCGGCTCAGCGCTTGTTACCGTTTTTGGATACCTTGTCCGAGCGTATTCGTCCCGAAATCCCGCGACAAGCCACCCGCTTTGGTGCACCCTCCACGGCGCGTTTTGAACAACAAATTTCTTACATTCGCACCTTTGTAACCAATCGCAAGAACACCATGTTAAAGCAATTAGAAAAAACGTTTTCCGTAACTCTGAATTGATATCAACAGAACTTTTGAAAGGAGGTATCCGTTTTGCTGCAACTGTTTTTGGGACGTTCCGGCACCGGCAAAACAAAAGCATTGTATACGGAGATGCATCGTCTTGCCGACGAGAGTACGGCACCGATTTTTTTGCTCATACCCGAACAAGCCTCGTTTGAAAATGAGCGTCGGTTGCTTGAAGAGTTTGGTCCCGTTCTTTCCCAGCGCGTACAAGTCCTCAGTTTCACCCGCTTGGCAGAAATCGTTTTTCGCCACATCGGCGGACTCGCGGGCAAAACCATGGATACCACCTTGTCATTATTACTCATGAATCAGGCGCTGTATACGCTGTCCGATTCCCTGACCGTTTACCGCCGTTCAGCCGACAGCGCCGATTATTTAAAAGAGTTGCTGTCGTTTTTGGCAGAATGTAAGCAAAACGCACTTCCCCCCCACCTGTTGGAAGAAACCGCACATTCGTTGGCGGATGGCACTTTGCGCACCAAACTGCAAGAGACCGCCGCCATTTTCACCGCTTATGAAGCCTTGGCGGCGCAGTCACAGTTGACCGACCCGTTGGATACGTTGACCATACTGGCACGTCGTTTACCGGAATGTTCTTTATTTGATGGCGCTTATATATTTGTGGATTCTTTTGTCGGCTTTACACAGCAAGAAATGGCTGTTTTGGAACAGCTGCTTGTCCGCGCCGCGGATGTAACGGTTGCTTTGTGTACCGACCAACTCTCCGACTCAAACGAAATGGGGATTTTTGCCGAAGGCACCCACACCGCCATTCGTTTGCGGGAAGCGGCATACCGACACCATGTCCCTGTTAAAAAACCGCGCGTGTTTACCGAAAACAAGCGCACGGCATCGCCCGGATTACAAACACTGGAAGCGGGGTGCTATGCTCCTGCTCCCGCCATATTGGAAGAAACAACTAACGACGTTAGCATAACGCCGTGTGCTGACCGTAGCGAGGAATGTCGCTATGCCGCACGGCAAATCCGTCGGTTACTGCGCGAAAACGGCGGTTTTTGCCGTGATTTTACCGTGGTGGCACGTAACAGCAACGATTATAAAGATTTGTTGCAATCCGCTTTACAGCAAGAAGGGCTTTCTTGCATTATGGATATGCGAGAACCGGTACTTACCCAACCATTGATTGTGCTGATAGAATCGGCTTTGTCTGTTGTTCGCAACGGCTTTAACAGTGACGACGTACTACGGCTTGTAAAAACCGGTTTGCTCGGCTTTTCCACCGCCTCTTCGTCATTGCTGGAAAATTACGTTTTTATTTGGAATATCCGCGGCAAGCAATGGAAACAACCGTTTGAAAATCATCCCGACGGATTGACCGCCGTTGCCGACGATAACAGTCTCCGCCGTTTGGCCTATTTGAACACGCTGCGCCACCGTTTGATAGCCCCGTTATGCCGTTTTGGAGCACGTTTGGAAAACCTAAGTGACGGTTGCGAGTTCGCCAAAGCTGTTTGGCAACTGCTAAGCGAATGGCACGTGCCGCGTATGGTTCGTTTTCAAGCAGCACGTTTATCCCAAAGCGGTGAACACGTACTGGCCGACAACCAAGCACGATTATGGGACTACGTTGTCGCATTGTTGGATAAATTCGCCTTTGCTTTAACCGAAAAGAATTTGTCACTCGGCAGACTTTCGGATTTGTTTCATTTGGCAGTTTCCTCTGACGATTTGGGCAATATTCCCGCTGTTTTGGATGGAGTCATTTTTGGTGCGGCCGACCGTATTCGGTATACCGCGCCAAAAACGGTAATTGTTTTGGGTGCCAACGAAGGTGTTTTTCCCGCCTATCCGCCAAGCGGCGGTATTATCACCGACCACGAACGCCGTTTGCTGAAAGCGGCAGGTCTTCCTCTTTTGAACGATGCGGATTTCCGCGTGATGGAAGAACGCTTTTTTGCGTATTCTGCCGTCACAGCACCCTCACAGCGGTTAATCGTCACCTATGCCCAAAAAATAGGGAACGAGGCTCAACAACCCTCGTCGTTGGTAGAAACGATTCGTCGTTCGCTCCCCCATTGCCGTGTGGACACACCGCAAAACGGCGTTTGTGAATCCCCCTACGATGCTTTTTATCATTTGACCACCCTTTGGAACGAAAACACGGCCACCGCTGCTGCTTACCGTTCCGTTTTCAGCGGATTACCCGACTATGAAGAACAAATAAAACTAATGCATGATGCGGAAAAAGATTTTTCGTTTCAAAAGCCGACAGTTGCCCGCCAATTATTTGGTGAAAATTTGCGACTTTCACCCAGTCAGGTGGAGGTCTTTCATCGGTGCGCTTTTTCGTATTTTTGTCAATACGGATTGCGTGCCAAACCGCGTAAACCCGCCGAACTCAACGCCGCGGTTGCGGGCACGTTGGTACACTACGTCATGCAAGAGTTACTGCCCTCATACGTCAAAAATGGCATCGATACTTGTACGGAAGACGCCGTCAAAACCGATGCCGAAAAAATTGTAGCGCAGTACGTTGAACAGTATTTGAGCGGTAGTGCCGAAAAAGACAGTCGTTTTGAAAATTTACTGCTGCAACTGACTTCCCTTTGTGCACAACTGCTTTGGCGCGTGGTGTGCGAATTCAAACAAAGCCGCTTTGTGCCGGTGGATTTTGAGTTGCCGATTGGCCGTTATGACGAAAACGGTAACGGCATTCCCCCGTGGGTCATTCAAACACCCGACGGAACGTCGGTGCAAGTACAAGGTGTGGTAGACCGCGTGGACACTTTTGAAAAAGACGGTCAAACCTACGTGCGCATTGTGGACTATAAAACCGGTAATAAAGTGTTTGACATGGCAGAAATCACGGCAGGCATCAACATGCAAATGCTGATTTATTTGTTCTCGATTTGCCAAAACGGACAAGCCCGTTACCACACTCCCGTTCCCGCGGGTGTGTTATATTTACCTGCTAAATTACCCGTAATTCGTATGGAACGTAACACGGAATCCTCCGATATGCAGCGCGAACGGTTAAAAACCATGAAAATGAACGGCCTTTTGCTGGCAGATTCCGATGTGCTTAAAGCCATGGAAAAAGATAACGACGGTGTGTTTATTCCCGCAAGCGTAACAAGCAGCGGTGCGTTATCCAAAACATCTTCTGTAGCAACTGCCGAACAATTTGCTTGGATTGAGAGGCATATTCAAAAGGTGCTTTCACAAATGGCAAGTCGTTTACACCAAGGCGAAATCGGCGCTGTACCGCTTAGCGGTTTAACAGACAGTTGCCGTTATTGTGAATATCACGATATTTGCGGTCACGAATCGGAAGACGCCTCCCGTGAACTCGCCAAAAAAAGTTTGCAGGAAGCGCTTTCGGATTTACAACCGGAACCAAAGGAGGAATAGTGCCATGTCAGATAAAAAGTGGACACCACAGCAACGGCACTGTATTGAAGCGCACGGCGGGACGTTGTTGGTTTCTGCCGCCGCCGGTTCCGGAAAAACCTCCGTGTTAATTGAACGCATTGCCGCGCGCGTGACCGATGACAAACACCCCGTGGATATTGACAAATTGTTGGTGGTTACCTTTACCAAAGCCGCCGCTGCCGAAATGAAACAGCGTCTTTCGCTGAAATTCAGCGAACTGTTGGCACAGCGCCCTGCCGATTTGCGGTTGCAGCACCAACAAATTTTGTTGCCACACGCTTCCATTTGTACGGTAGACAGTTTTTGTTCTTCCTTGATACGTGACAATTTTCATCAACTGGGAATTTCTCCGCAATTCAAAGTGGCGGAACAACAACCGCTGTTATTGTTGCGCAAACAATCGTTGACCGAAGCGCTAAACGAGTTTTATAAGGAAAAACATCCCGATTTTCTGGAACTCACCGCCATGCTGACCAACGGCAAAAACGACAGCAAGCTCACCGCAACGGTGGAGAAGATTTACGATTTTATTCAGTCTCATCCATCCCCCGATGACTGGTTAAACCAAACCGCCGCGCTGTATGACACCACGGCACCGCTGTTCGACACCGTTTGGGGAGAAAAGATATACCATCAAGCCAAATCTTCTCTTGTCAAAGCAAGCACGCTGTACCAAAAAGCAATGGCGATTGCACAAAGTGAAACTGACTTGGCAGAAAAACACTACCCCGCCATTGCGGCAGATTACGCCGCTGTTTTGCGGTTGTCTGAATGTTTGGAAGAAAAAAATTGGGATTCCTTTTTTGCGTTACTTTCCGCCTTTTCTTCCACGTCGCTTTCACCGGTGCGAAAATGTCAAAACGAAGCCGCCAAAAAACAAGCTGCCGCGTTGCGCGGCAGCGCGGCGGATTGTATCAAAACCTTACAAACACTTGCTTGCGGCACCGAAGAACTTTGCCGACAGGATATTCAAACCACCAAACGTTTGGTGCAAACGCTGTATCGCATCGTGCGCCGTTTTTCTGCCATTTATGGGGAGAAAAAGCAGCAGCAAAATTTGATGGATTTTAGTGACATTGAGCATTATGCTTTGCAACTGCTTACCACGCAAGACGAAAACGGCAACCGCATTCCCACCGCCATTGCCAAAGAGCTGTCCTCGCAGTACGAAGAAATTTTGGTGGACGAATATCAAGACACCAACGCCGTACAAGATGCGCTGTTTTCGGCATTATCGCGCGACGAAACAAACTTGTTTTTCGTTGGTGACGTCAAACAAAGCATTTACGGTTTCCGCCAAGCCATGCCGGAACTGTTTGTGGGGCGCCGCGACCGCTATGCACCTTTTGAGGGGAATAATTACCCCGCCACCATCACATTGGGGAACAATTTCCGCAGCCGCCGCGAAGTGACCGATGCAGTCAACTGCGTATTTCGTCAATTGTGGGGCGAATCCATCGGCGGTATTCAATATAACGAAAACGAAGCGTTGATTCCCACCGCCTCGTATCCCGAATCGGAAGATTTTGCGCCGGAACTCTTACTGGCAGACAGTACCCAATACCCCGATACCGATAAAGATACGCTGGAAGCCGCCATCATCGCCGACCGCATTTCGCAAATGGTGGGTACGCTTTCCATCACGCTCAAAGACGGAACAAGGCGCCCGCTGCAATACGGGGATTGCTGCATTTTACTGCGCAATCGCGCTTCGCATGCCGCCACGTACCGCACCGTGTTGGAAAACCGCGGTATCTCCGCCGTATCCGAGGCGGAAACCGGCTTTTTCGGCACAGCCGAAATTTGTTTGGCACTTTCACTGCTGCGGTGTATTGATAACCCGTTGCAAGATATTCCGCTGACCGCCGTGTTACTGTCGGCACTGTTTTCGTTCACACCGGATGATTTGGCAACCATCCGCTTGCACCGCAAAGATTGTGCGTTGTATACCGCCCTTTTGGCAGCGCGTCAAAGTGACGATACCGTACTGGCTCAAAAATGCGGTGCGTTTTTGCAAACGCTTACGCGCTATCGTACATTGGCAACCACGTTGTCGGTCGACCGTTTGGTGCAAAGACTGTACGAAGATTTTTCCTTGCCGGAGTTATACGGGGCGCGCAAACAAGGGCGGCGCCGCCGCGAAAATCTGCGACTGCTGCACGAACAGTGCGCCCGCTTTGAGCAAAACGGTTTTCGCGGTTTGTCGGCGTTTGTGCGGTATGTTGACAGATTACAAGTCGGTGGGGCGGATTTGCCCGCCGCCTCCTTGAACGCAGGGGCGGAAAATGCCGTTTCCATCATTAGTATTCACGGCTCCAAGGGGTTGGAATTTCCCGTTGTGTTTTTGGCGGGTCTGCGCCAATCCTTTAACCAAAAAAGTTTGCAGGAAGATTTGCTTTTGCACCCCACTTTGGGCGCCGGTATCAAACGGCGCGATGCCAAAACCTTCAACGTCTACAAAACCATATCCCATCAAGGCGTATCGCTCGCATTACGCAACCACGAACGAGCAGAAGAACTGCGCGTTCTGTACGTGGCAATGACACGCGCCAAAGAAAAATTATGTTTGGTGTTTGTGGACGACCATTTGCAAAAGAAAATGCAACGCTTTTGCGAAACACTGGATTTTCAGGCCGCGATGTCGTCCGACACGGTACTTGGTGCCTCTTCTATGGGGCAATGGTTGCTTTGCTCATTGCTTCGTCTGCCCCGTGCCACGGCATTACGTGAAACTTTTGGATTGGATAATGTTCCACTCATTGACGATACCACCGTGTGGGATATTCGCCTCCCCCTACCGCTATTGGAAGAATCGGCAACTGCCGAAAATGAAATTGCAGCGGTTGCCCCCGACGAGGAATTGGTACGTCAAATCCGTGAGAATATGGCCTACACCTATCCGCACGAAGCACTCACCCACTCCCCCGCCAAAGTCGCGGCATCGGAACTGGCTCGTCAAACAACCAACAATCCGTTTGTCGCTACCGCTCGTCCGAAATTTATGAGCGGTTTTGGGCTGACCCCCGCCGAGCGCGGCACAGCCATGCACGCATTCATGCAGTTTGCGGAGTATACCGCCGCCGCCGCTTCACTCACGGATGAGGTGGAGCGTTTAACCGCCTTGGCGTTTCTTTCCAAAGAACAAGCCGAGTCGCTGGATAAGGCGCGTTTGCGCGCATTTTTTGAAAGTGACCTCTACGAAAGAATGAGTCGAGCATCGCGCTGCTTGCGGGAATACCATTTCACTTTTAGGCAACCGACCGATACCGAATACCTGAAAGCCTCCGCCGTTGTGCAAGGCATTGCCGACTGCGTGTTTGAAGAAGAAGATGGCTTGGTGGTGGTCGATTACAAAACCGACCATGTAAAAACTGCCGAAACACTGGTGGAACGCTATGCCGCGCAACTAAACATTTACCGCGAGGCGCTGCAAACCATTTTTCAAAAACCCGTCAAAGAATGTTTGCTATACTCCTTTTCACTAAATACCACTGTCCGTGTTGAATAGAAGAAGCACTCGGCGAAAGCCGAGTGCTTCTTCTATTATGAAAGAAAAAATCCGTTATTGGCAAGGCGCAGTGAAACCTCGATTTCTTTGGGGCAATCGCCAAAGAACGGTACGGTTTCGTTGGGATAGCGTTGTTGTGTTCGCCGTGTCAGTCCCAATACGTCACAACGGACGGCATCTGTCTTTTGCAACGACTCCTGCATACGGGTTTTTAGTTCCTTTTCGATTTGTTGCAGCAAAACATTCCGCTGCTGCACTGTTAAGGCGGTGGTTTCTTCCACCAACTTTGCTGTACCGGACAAGGAAAACGTGTATTTCATAGACGCTTTTTGTTTTTCGATGTGTAACGTTGTTTTGAGGGAGTCAAGCTCAAAGGCAATGCCGTTTGTGTTCCAAACCGTTTGCCGCAGCTCGTCCCCCGCCGCGAGAATACCGGTGGTGTGAGAAATATCGAGCGCTCCTGCCCATTCCCCGCCGCTAAACAATGCTGTACCGCACAAAACGGGGGTTTCATCTTTGAGTTCAATCAAGGGTAAGGCTGCATCGCGCATGCCGGAAAACGCGCGTTCTACATCCAATAACGTGCTGTCAAAACAAACGCCCCACCGCTTTCCTTCTTCCACCAACTGTATCAGTGCCGTTGCGGCAATGGCTTCACTACCGGAAGTGACTGCCAACAAATCGGCAGGTTCTCCGCGAAAAACCACCACTTTGACCGAAGGATTGCTTTCGGAATTGCGCATAAAATAATCTAAAATCACAAACAACGAACGGTTTTTGCACAGTTCTTCACTGACTACCAGCAATTGATTTTGCAAAACGTATGCGCGGTTCCCCGAAGTATTCAAAAAATTTTGAAAAGCGGCGGCAACCGTTTGCCCATCGGCGGTATATACGTCGGTGGCGCTTTCTTCTTGTTCGGCTAAATTACCCGCTGTTTTGAGTGCTTCCACCGCTTGCACCGACACGGTATAGGCATTCGTATTCCCCGAAAGCCCTACCGCTGTTATGACACGGCGGTTGCGCACCACCGAATCTTGCCCCCATCCCAACAACAAACCTGCCAACACACTGATGAATAGGACAAGACTGACTAATCCGTGCATGGTTTCTTTTTTCATTGTCTTTTTCTCCTAAACTTTATGACAAAAGGTACCACCAAACAAAGCAAAATTAAAGCAGAAACGTAAACTATCGTAATTTCATCCCACAAAGTCGAAAAAAAGCCTTGTTTGAACCCTATTAAAAACAAGGTTACTCCCGCGCCAATGCAAAGAGCCGGTAATACTTTTTGTTTTTCGCCAAACAATTTCCGAAAACGGTCGATAAACAACCAAAAAAACAGCGAAAAACGAACAAAAAACGTTCCCAACCACAATGCCGTAATCACCAAATCCATGCGCGGCAACACACCCAAATGCACCACGCTGACCGCCGCATAATACGGATAGGCAGTAAGCGTAGCAAAATCACCCAAAACACCGGTGGCGGTTACGCATGCCAACACGGATAACAGTGTGTGCAATATCACAAACCAATGACACCCTTTTTCCACCTTGCCGTTAACACGCGGGTACAAAATACCGATGGCGGCAATTTCTGCCGTGCGTGGTAATTCGCGCACCGCTTGGCGCAAAAGCACCATAGGCTCGCTTACCGTGGCAGGTGGAAAATGCAGTGTTTCCATTTGCGGCAACAGCATGACCGCAAAAAATAAAAGCGCACCTACGGAAAATGCCGCCACTGTCGTAGCCGTGCGCGAAAGCGCCTGAATCCCGTAAAAGGAAGCAAACAAACTTGCCGCCAACACCAAAACCGTCAAGCCAACCACCGAAAACTCGGCTTTTACGGTTTTTTCGGCAAAATCGGTGAACTGTACCATATCCAGCACCAAAACCAAGGCATACAACAATAAAAATCCACCGTTAATCAACCGTTCGCCAAAACGGGCTTTGGCACATTCCGCCAAATCCTTTTTTTCCGAAACCGACCTTAGCACACGACAGGTCGGTAATAAGAGGAGTAATAATAAAACATCATTAAATAGCGTTACCAAGATAACATCGGGCAACGATAACGCGTGCAGACTGTCGGCAGGTAACAGCAAATCGCTCGAAAGCCTTGCCGAAAGCAGCAGCAAAACAAATTGCCAAACGCTGATGGTGTCTTTGTGTTTCACCGTTTTGTTTCCTCCCTACCGTCCTTGATTTGTGAACCGACCACGTTCTGTACACGAAAAAGACGGCGGGACAGTACACGCCAATCTGAACGGATAAACACATCCCGCATGGTTTTGAGGCTAAACGGCGTGACAGGGGCGGTAATGGGAATGCCGTGCATTTCCACTGCACTCAAACTGCACAGTAACAACAAAAGTCCCGAAAACACACCGTAAATACCAAATGCACCACCCAAAATAATAAACCCAAAGCGCAGCACGGCAATACCGCCATACAAGCTGGGAATCACAAAAGCACTCACCGAAGTCAGCGCCACAATCACCACCATGGGAGCACCCACCAAACCGGCGCTTACCACCGATTCGCCAATCACCAGCGCCCCCACAATGCTCACCGCGTGACCCACGGATTTGGGAAAACGCAAACCCGCCTCACGCATAATTTCGAACATGAAATGTATCAGCAACGCCTCGGCTGTCAGCGAAAGCGGTGCGGAACGCTCGGCATTGATGAAAGAAAGTAGCAATGACGAGGGTAACATTTCCACGTGGTGCGTACCAACCGCAACGTACAATCCCGGTAACAACAAACTGATAAAAAAGGATAAATACTTGATAACACGAATAAAGCTGGCAAACAACGGATGTTGAAGATAATCGTCCATTGACTGAAAATGTTCCGAAAACAAAAAAGGAACCACCAACACAAACGGCGTACCATCTACCAAAACGCCAATGCGGCCCTCGGCAATTTTTCCGCAAAGTGTGTCGGGACGTTCCGTGGTATCCACACCCGAAAACAGCGAATGTTGTTTGCCTTCCAAAAACGGTTGCAAATACCCCGAATCCAGCACAATATCCAACGAACAGTTTTTCAGCCGCCGGCGTACTTCATTTAGCAATTCTTTGGAAACGCGGTTTCTCAAATAACAAAGACAAACCGCTGTTTTACTCTCTCCGCCGACCGCGCTCATTTCAAAGGTAAGCTGCGGTGTTTTCAACCGACGGCGTATCATGGAAATGTTAATACGAATCGCTTCCGTGAAACCCTCGCGCGAGCCGCGCATTCCCATTTCGGAAGAGGGTTCCGAAATACTGCGAATCATAAATGCTTGCAAGCCGCAAAGCACGGCATACGATACACCGTCAAGCAATACGGCGGCAAATCCGGAAATAATCAATTCCGTCAACTGTTCCACCGTATCGGCTTGCAGTAAGTCTACACCGCCAAGCACGGTTTTTTTGACGGTTTGCATCAACTGTTCTGACGACGTTTCTGTTTTCGTCAAATTTACCAGCGGTAATATGATGGCATCCGCCATCATGTGACGGTCTATCATTCCCTCAATGCTCACGATGGCCGCTTTCACACCCGCGACTTGTATGTCGCGTATTACTAAATCGGCACTCACGTCAAAACGCTCGCGCAGAATATCCAAATTTGTTTGTAAACTGTTGGTAAGCGATGTCTTTTTTTCCATGTTTATCACCAATAACAGTATTTACCACACCTTGCGGAATATCCCCCAAAAAAGCGGGTATACCATAAACATCATTCAAAAAAAGGAGCGTGCGTTATGATTATCACCGCTCTGCGCACCGTTATTATTTATTTGTTCTTGATTGCTGCTTTTCGTATCACGGGGAAACGACAACTGGGCGAATTGCAACCCATAGAATTGGTGGTCACGCTTTTGCTTTCCGATTTAGCCGCCGTGCCCATGCAAGAAACCGGCATTCCGTTACTCAACGGATTAATTCCGATTGCGGTACTGATTTCGTTGGAATTGATTTTGTCAGCATGGATGATGAAAAGCGGGGGCTTGTCCCGCCTTATCAGCGGCAACCCGATTGTTATTATTCACGAAGGGAAATTACAACAAAGTGCTTTGCGAAAACTTCGTTTAACAGTGGATGACCTCACCGAAACGCTGCGCCAACAAGGTATTTTTGATTGGCACGAAGTGCAATATGCCATTGCGGAAACCAACGGTAAAATCAGTGTTTTCAAATTCCCCGATTATCAAACCGCCGAAAAGCAAGATATTGCCGCCCCCAAAAGTTCCCCCGCCCAAGTTCCGCTTGTCAGCGACGGTGGTTTTGTTGATTGGGGACTTACCTTTTGCAATGTTTCCGAAAAAGAGGTACACGCATTCTTAAAGAAAAAGCATTGTCCGTTAAAAGAGGTGTTATTGCTCATGGGCGATAAAAACCATCAATACGTATTAACGGTTAAGGAGAAACAAAAATCATGAGACGCGTCATTGTAGCCATTGTGCTGTTACTCGTGGTGGCGGGAGGTTGTATTACCGCTTTATCCATAACACATTTTCGTTTTTCTTCGCTGTTGTCGCAAACCGAACAACTCGAACAATACTATCAACAACAGCAAACAGAAAATGCCATACAGTCTGCCGCTCGTTTTTCACAACAGATAAATCGTGACGTGCGCTTTTTTTCGCTGTTTATGTCCCACAAATCCCTGGTAGAAGTGCAAACCATTGCCGCCTCCCTGCCGGTTATTTTAACAGATGGTGACACCGCCGATTTTTTAACCGAATTATCCAAATGTCGAGTAATGCTCACGACGTTACAGCAACAGGAATATCCCTTTTGGGAAAATGTTTTATGAAGACAGTTTCTTAAACAGGGATGCGGAGCTCATGTTACCGGTGCGTAAGTAGCGTCCCAAGCCATACAAGCACGCCTCGTCGCGGGTGATAACGTTCATGCGTTCTTCGCAACCCATTGTCGCTTTGAAACCCATTTCTTGTAACAGGGAAACCGATTCTCGACTTACCGCACCAAACGGATACACAAAAGTCGTTGCCGCTTTTGACAATTCCTCTTTCATGCGCTGCTGCATGTGGGATATATCTTCCATAAATGTGCGCCGATACTCCGAAAGCGTTTCGGTGGTTTTTTTTGCAGAGCCTTTGCGGTCGGATGTGCCGTGCAGATTGTAGGAATGATTTTGAATTTCTACCCTTCCCGATTCTTGCATTTGACGCAAATGCTCCCAATGACAGGTTGCGTATTCTACCTGACAATTACCGTTTTGGGTATAGCGGTCTACCGCCGCACCAATCGGTGAAATCACCATTTTGCAATCATACTTTTGCATTAACGGATACGCATACACGTAGTTGTTGTAATTACCGTCATCAAACGTCAGCATCACCGGTTTTGACGGCAAAGGCTTTCCGTTTTGGACATACCGGATAACGTCTTCCATTACCACGGTGGTATACCCGTTTTCTTTTATGTATTTTAAGTCCTCTTCCAATATGGTGGGCGATATCACGTAACGGCCTTGTTTTTGCGGGTTTTCGGACAAGCCATGATACATAATAATAGGTAAGTAAACCGTATCGTTTGAAGCAGCCCCTTGTGTTGTAACCGTTTTGGTAAGAAAGAACAGAAAAAACAATGCCATGGCCACCACCCAACCGATTAACATAAACCGTATGGTTTTCTTTGAAACGCGCATCGAAACAAACATATTCACACCTCTTTTTTATTAAGGTTACCCTATACTATACGAGCAATAAAAACTCTGTATGAAAAATTTTATAAAATCATCAAAAATGCACCGCTTTCGGCGGTGCATTTTTTTGGTAATTTTGGGGAAAATATATTGGTAAAAAACTGCTTGACAAGCAAAGACCCTTATGCTACAATAGTCAATTGTGAACGAGTGTGCCCCTGGGTGAACTATGCCCAAATGCACTTGTTACTCCCCTGAATATCAGGCTGCGGCGTGATTTTAGCGGAACATTATTATAGGAGGTGTCATGATTGCCGACTTTTAACCAGTTAGTCCGTAAGGGCCGAGAAGAACTCGAGAAGAAAGCAAAAGCTCCCGCTTTGTTGAAAGGCTGGAACTCCAAAAAACGCATTCCGACCGACCAAAACTCTCCCCAAAAACGCGGCGTGTGTACTGCTGTTAAAACCTCTACCCCGAAGAAGCCGAACTCCGCTCTTCGTAAAGTCGCCCGTGTGCGTCTTTCGAACGGCATTGAAGTTACGTCTTACATTCCGGGCGAAGGCCACAACTTGCAAGAACACAGCGTTGTGTTGGTTCGCGGCGGCCGTGTAAAAGACCTTCCCGGTGTGCGTTATCACATCATTCGCGGAACGTTGGATACCCAAGGCGTTGCGAACCGGATGCAAGCCCGTTCCAAATACGGTGCCAAACGTCCGAAGGCAGGAGCTGCCAAAAAGTAAGACATTTCATCAGCGGCTACATAGTAGCGGCAGATTAACATAAACGGTGCACATCGTTTTTGCAAACTGCCTCTCTGTGGTGCCAACGGGAGTATGTCACTTTCGAGTACCTATGATATCATCTTTATGAAGGAGGGAAGTAAAGTGCCGAGAAGAGGTTCTATCGCAAAACGCGATGTTTTGCCCGACCCGCTTTACAATTCCAAATTGGTGACCAGACTCATCAATAACGTAATGTACGACGGTAAAAAGGGTATTGCCCAAAAAATCGTGTACGAAGCATTCGAAATCATCCGTGAAAAAACCGGTAACGAACCGTTGGACGTTTTCGAACAAGCCATGGAAAACATCATGCCTCTGTTAGAGGTAAAAGCTCGCCGTGTCGGCGGTGCTACGTATCAAGTTCCGATTGAGGTTCGTCCCGACCGCCGTCAAACCTTGGGTTTGCGTTGGTTGACCACCTATTCGCGTACCCGTTCCGAACGTACCATGAAGGAACGTTTGGCCGGTGAAATCCTCGATGCCATCAACGGCAACGGCGGCGCCGCGAAGAAACGCGACGACACCCACAAAATGGCGGAAGCAAATAAAGCATTTGCTCATTTCCGCTGGTAATTTTTTGCCGCATTATGGAAGAAGGAGGAATAATCAATGGGACGACAAGTCACTCTTGAAAAGACCAGAAATATTGGTATCATGGCTCACATCGACGCCGGTAAAACGACAACGAC
>JAZNRV010000043.1:0-5464 GCA_045590855.1 Acutalibacteraceae bacterium
TTTGACTTCGGCGCCTGTCCCATTCCGATGCACGGACCGCACGCACATTCCAAAATACGCGCACCCGCGGCAATCAAATCTGCCAACGCGCCATTTTGTGCCAACATGGTATACACCTGTTTAGAACCGGGAGCAATCGACAAACTAACGTTGGGATGCACGGTTTTGCCTTTGAGAATTGCCGCTACTTTGAGCATATCCAACAGCGACGAGTTCGTGCAAGAACCAATACAACATTGGTCAACCGCCATGCCTTCCAACTCCGCAACGGGTTTTACCGCATCGGGAGAATGCGGACATGCCGCCATCGGCGTGAGTGCAGATAAATCAATTTCCAACACTTCATCGTAAACCGCATCGGCATCGGGTTGTAATTCCACCCAATCTTGCTCGCGTCCTTGCGCTTTCATAAATTCACGCGTTACGTCATCCGACGGGAAAATCGAAGTCGAAGCCCCCAGTTCGGCCCCCATATTGGTAATGGTCGCGCGTTCCGGCACCGAAAGGGTTTTCACACCTTCGCCACCATATTCAATAATTTTGCCCACACCGCCCTTAACGGACATGCGGCGCAACACTTCCAAAATCACGTCTTTGGCAGCCACCCACGGTTGCAAACGACCAACCAAATTCACGCGCACCATTTTGGGCATCACAATATAATACGTACCGCCGCCCATAGCAACCGCTACGTCCAAACCACCGGCACCAAACGCCAACATACCGATACCGCCACCGGTGGGGGTATGGCTGTCAGAACCGATTAACGTTTTGCCCGGAATACCAAACCGTTCCAAATGTACTTGGTGGCAAATACCGTTACCGGGACGCGAAAAATAAATGCCGTGCTTTTTGCAAACTGTCTGTATAAACCGATGGTCATCGGCATTTTCAAAACCGGTTTGCAATGTGTTATGGTCAATATACGCCACCGAACGCTCGGTTTTTACACGGGGAATCCCCATGGCTTCAAACTCCAAATATGCCATGGTACCCGTGGCATCCTGCGTTAAGGTTTGGTCAATGCGAAGACCGATTTCCTCCCCTACGCGCATCTCACCACAAACCAGGTGGGAACGAATCAGTTTTTGTGCTAATGTATCACCCAAAGTTATCACTCCTTAAATTTAAACACACTTTATTATACCGTATACAGCGCATCTTTGTCAATTCTTTATCAAATTTACCCCAATAATAATTCACCGTCAAAATTTTCAAAAAAACCTTGACAATATTCAATTTTATGGTACAATAAACTTCGTGCTCAACTTGTTGTAAGGCACATCGTGTACGGGCCTTTAGCTCAGTTGGTTAGAGCAACCGGCTCATAACCGGTTGGTCCCGGGTTCGAGTCCCTGAAGGCCCACCAAACGGATGGGTGTGGGACCGGCATGTACGTTCCCACCCACCATCCATCATATATTTAGGGGCATAGCTCAGTTGGTAGAGCAGCGGTCTCCAAAACCGCGTGCCGAGGGTTCAAGTCCTTCTGCCCCTGCCAAAAAGAAACGACAATTTTCGACAAGAAGATTGTCGTTTCTTTTTGTTCTCTTAACTTTTCTCATTTCGTTTTTCTCTCTTCTCTCAAATTGTCGTTTCCAGATAAAAGATAAGAGAGAAGAGATAAAAGGTGCTTTGCACGCAAAGCGTTGATTGTAAATATAATTTATGGTATAATCTAAATCAATATATAAAAATTTGAAGGTGTGATATATAAAAAATCTAAAACTATTTTTCTCAGCATTAACAGTAGCCTTTGGAATTTTAAGCTTAACAAAGGCTCTTTCAACAGATATTACAATGCCGATAATGTTTGTTAGTTTAGCAATTATAATGTTTATAACTGCCAAAGAATACAAAGATAAACAGCAAAAAAGCACCTCAGTTTATTTTTTACTATTAGGAATTTTCTTGTTGATTGTTACTGCTTACAATATTGCTTCAAAGGTTTTGGGCATATAATTCAAATTCCAATGTAACAGAGGAGGTATACAAATGAATAGGCTTAAACACTTGATAACGATTATTGCAATAATACTAGTCACAATGCTTATTGTTCCACTTATCACAATAAATACTGTAAAAGCGGATGCTGGTATGCTTGTCACAATGATGCTGTTTTTCATTGTTCATCCCTTTGTGTCTATTGTGGTTGGTATTCTTGCAGGTAGAGATATTAAATTCTTTTGGTTTTCACCGATACTTGTGGCAGGATTATTTTGGATATTCTCGTGCCTGGCTTACGAACCTGCCTTTCCTATCATATATTCGGTGATTTACCTTGTGATTTCCGCGATTAGTATGCTAATTACATGGTTTTTGACAAAGAAAAAGAAGTAATACAAATTCCAATATATCGAGCATATATAAAACTGCTATTATAACTATAAAACAACATTCCTAAAATATGTAGTGGTTCTGTCCACGGCACGCAGAGCGTGTCGTGGGGCGCGTTGCCGAACACTGCCTTACAGCGCTAACAAGGAACGCACACAGCATTTTATAAATGATCATCGGGAATTTTAACTGCAGAATTTGAGTGATTTTGCAATTTTTTATTGACACTCATGCAAAATGGTAGTATTCTAAAAAAATAAGTCATATATATTATATAAAGGAGAGAAAACTATGCTTAAATCCGAATACTTGCAAAAAGTATACGCCGACGTCCAGGCTCGCAACCCGGGCGAAAAAGAATTCCAACAAGCGGTTTTGGAAGTGTTAACTTCCATTGAACCCGTGGTGGAATCCAACCCCGAATATCAAAAATGGGGCATCGTGGAAAGAATGGTCGAGCCGGAACGCCAAATTATGTTCCGCGTTTCTTGGGTAGACGACAACGGTAACGTTCAAGTCAACCGCGGTTTCCGTGTGCAGTTCAACTCTGCCATTGGTCCGTACGAAGGCGGCTTGCGCTTCCATCCTTCCGTCAACGCCAGCATCATCAAATTCTTGGGGTTTGAACAAACCTTCAAAAACAGCCTTACCAGCCTTCCCATGGGCGGCGGTAAAGGCGGCAGCGACTTTGACCCCCGGGGGCGCAGCGACGGAGAAATCATGCGTTTCTGCCAAAGCTTCATGACAGAATTGGCAAAACATATCGGTGCCGATACCGACGTTCCCGCCGGCGACTTGGGCGTTGGTGCTCGTGAAATCGGTTACCTCTACGGTCAATACACACGCCTGCGCAACGAATTTACCGGCGTTCTCACCGGCAAAGGCCTCCCCTACGGCGGTTCTCTTATCCGTCCCGAAGCCACCGGTTTCGGTGCGGTGTACTATGTTGACGAAATGCTCAAATCCTTTGGCGACACCATCAAAGGCAAAACCTTTGCGGTTTCCGGCTTTGGTAACGTGGCTTGGGGCACGGTGAAAAAGATTGCCGAACTCGGCGGTAAAGTGGTAACCATCTCCGGTCCCGACGGTTATGTTTACGACAAAGAAGGCATTGACACCGACGAAAAAATCGAATTCATGCTTTCCATGCGTTCTTCCGGTCGTGACAAGGTCAAAGATTATGCCGACAAATTCGGTGTTCCCTACTTTGAAGGTCAAAAACCGTGGGGTACCAAAGTTGACATCATCATGCCTTGCGCCACCCAAAACGAAGTGGATGTCAAAGAAGCCGAACAAATCATCGCCAACGGCGTAAAATATTATGTGGAAGTTTCCAACATGCCCACCACCAACGAAGCGGTGGCATTGCTCAAAGCCAATGGTGTTGTGGTTGCCCCGTCCAAAGCCGTTAACGCGGGCGGTGTTGCTGTTTCCGGTTTGGAAATGAGCCAAAACTCCATGCGTTACAGCTGGACTGCCGAAGAAGTGGATGCCAAGCTCCACCAAATCATGACCAACATTTTCAACGCTTCGCTCAAAGCGGCCGAAAAATACGGCATGCCCGGCGACTTGGTTGCCGGTGCCAACATTGCCGGTTTTGAAAAAGTGGCAGATGCCATGTTAGCACAAGGCGTTGCTTACTAATCTGTAACACAAACAAAAAGCGTCTTTCCGTACGGAAAGACGCTTTTGTTATGCTTTTTATTTCTGCCAAACGGTTAAATAATCAACGTCCATCGGCCAACCTTTGGCACCGCAGATAGTCACCGGTTGGGTATATTTGTCGAATATGCAGAAGGGGTTTTCGCCCAATTCACCGTTGACAACACTCAGTTCGGGGTCACCATTAGCGCCGCCCCATTTTTGTTGCATAATTTGTTTTCCGTCAAGATATGTGGTCAAAGAGCCTTCTTCCCATAACCAACCCATGGTGTGCCATTCGTTATCGTCCAAACCGTAATGCCAAAAAGTGTTTTGATTTTTGACCCATTTTGTTGCACCTTTTCCACTACCGTATTCACAAACTTGTTCATGCATAGTCACCGTATATGCTTTTTTCTCGGAAAAAATAGTGCCCCAATATTCCAAAAAGTCCATTTCCAACCAGTGATTGGTGAAGCACCAATACCGTTGCGCCGGCATTGCCCAAATAGCAGGGCCGCCTTTGGAATCGGGAATAACACGGTCGTCAGCCACTTTAAAACGGCATTCCAAATACCCATGTTTGTATCCCCAACCGGCACCGGTGCGCGAATCCATCATAGCTATGCCGTAGTTGTGGGTAGGCTCTTCCAATTGCAAATGAATTCCTTCTTCGGTCAATACAAAATCATCCGGTTTAAGCGTTGTCATAGCATACGGACGGGTAAGATACCAATGATACCCCACTTTTCCCGTCGCGTTGACGTCAATCGTATCCAACGTGGTAAAATCATCGCTAAACGTCAAGGTGTTCATACCGGCTTTGGCAGCAACTTCCGGAATGGGCAACGCTTCGTCGGCAACGCGCAGGTATTTTACAAACACCATTCCCGTTTCCCACGTTGTGGGGCTGGGATTGGCAAAATTAATGGTAGCGGTAATGGCATGGTTGCCCGCCACCGCTTCCCAAGCGGGAAAATCAAAGGTTTTGCTTTCGCCCACTTTAAGTCCATCGTTATAACGAAGCCAAATCGGCTCGGCTGTATCAATGTGCAACTGAATCACCGTTTGTTGCACGGCGGGTAACATGTCTTCCGTCCCCTCGTTTTTCATGGTGACGGTAAACACCACCGACGTACCGGGTTTTACTTGATTACCACCGTTCCAGGTGATATCGGTAATTTTGAGTTTTACGTTTTCGGTCATGGTTTTATCCTCCTTTTTCGAAGCCTAACTTCCCTTTGATTATACTAAACGAGTTTGCCTTTGTAAAGGTTTTTGGCAAATTAATTCCCATTTTTCGCTAAACCGATTTAGCACTCGTTTCCCCCTCAAAAAATCACCACCAAGCCCGCACAAAATTGGGGTAAAACCCACCATTCCTGTCCCCTTTATAAAAGGTGTCGGTGCAGTGTAGGGAAGGCATTTATGCCTTCCTACTACCCGGTTCGCACGAACAAATCATAACCACCGGTTCAACCGGTGG
>JAZNRV010000044.1:0-16295 GCA_045590855.1 Acutalibacteraceae bacterium
TCCAGCGTTTTTTGCTCGTTTTCACGTTGAATATCCGCTTCGCGGTTGTACGCGTCCTGCGCGTCCTTGGCGGCGGCGGTTTGTGCCGCGGCATAGTCGCCCAGCAACGCTTCCACTTGCTGTTTGGTGAGTATTTTTCGAGTGGTTGACAACAAAATCTCTCCTTTGTGTTTTATTTTGCGCGGTGGTGGATATGCGCAACGGATAAATCCGTTCCCTATGAACACGATTTTTGGGTTTTACGTTTCTTCCTTTAACCGCACGGTCACGCTGTTCAAACACAACCCTTCCCCCTCAAAGCGAACACCCATTCGTCGGCAACGCACCCCGCGCGGGGTGGTATGAATCCCCTCTACCGCGCTTGACAAATGCGGTAAATCCGCCACCTCGCCGCGTTCGGTCACGTACGATACCGCCACTTGTCCCTTTGCCGTGGCTTCGGCAAACAAACGGGTGACGGTTTTGCGTTTTTCGGGGGTGCCGAAATCGTATTGTTTGGTACACGCCATCCCGCGTATCGGCACCGACGTGGTATGGATGCCCGTTTCATCCGTGTGGGTAAGGCGGGTGTCGGTTTCTCCTTGCAGGGCATACAACGCCACCACGGGACGCTCTCCCGAACGGTAAGAGGCGGGCATATACAACACGGCATCTTTGACAAACAACGACAGCGGTTGTGCGCCTGTCTGCGCCGTAGAAAAACGGTACCACGCGGGTTGCGTGTCGTCTGTGGCGGTAAACACGCTGTTGTCCCACAACAAATAATAGCGGTCGCGGCACACCGCTGCCGCGGCAAACTGCGGCGCACCTTTTTTTCGCAAAAGCGGTTCAATCGGTGTCGAAAGGCGGGTGATGTTGCGTTGCGACAGCGAACTTGTCGACTGCAACGCATACACCGACCCGTCGCGGCATGCCCACCACAAACGGTTGCCGTACAAAGCAATGGTTTTGGGCAGGTCACACCCTATTTCGGCATGCAACGCCGTCAGCGGAAACGTGGCGGTGGCGGTAATGTCCGTCACCGCCCCGCTTTGCACGTCCTCGGCGGTGGTTTTGGCGGCGGTGGTGTACTCGGCGGCGTATATTTCGTGTTGCTTAAACAAAATCAGCAGCGCGCCTTGCTTGCCAAACGCCAACACGGGACTGCCCGGTGTTCCCACCATGGTATAGTTGGTTTCGGGGAAATACAGCGGGTTTTCCAAATCGCTCCACGCAACGTACCCGCGCTCTTCTCCACCCAAAAAAAGGCGCGTGCCGCCCGCCGTTCCGCCAAACCACGTTGCCGTTTTCATGTCAAAAGGCAACCCGCTGTGTGCACAAGAATGTTCGCAAACGGCGGTGAGGTTTTGACGGGTTTCGCCGGCTTCGAGCGCGCAGGGCGTACCGTCTTTGGTAAACCAAAAACAACTGCTTTGTTGGTCAAAATATAAATACATCCCCGCCGCTTCTTGCGAAACACTATCCCCGCTCGAAAGCGACCACGTGGTGCTCGCCCCGTGAAGCGTTACCGTCACCGTCAGCGGGCTGTTTGCACTCACCGTCGGTACAAAATAATACATCCCTTCCCCGTCGGTGGTAAACGTACAACGAAACCGCGGGGTCAGCAAATTATGCCCTTCGAGCAAATCACCCGTCAGCGCGGTTTGGGTACGCGCGGTAACGGGGGTGCCGTTTATCATGCGAAGCGGTACGTAAGCCTTGTCGGTAATATCGTCAAAACGGTTTTGCGAGGCTTTGGCACCAACGATGGTACCGGTGTTCAAAAACAACAGCGCACTGTATTGCGTGCACCATTCCCCATTTACGGGTGCCAAGCACGCCGAAAGTCCGACCGGTCCGTTTTGCGACCACGTAACGCTCGTGACGTTGCCTTGTTCGTCATACGCATTGAGCCACACGTCGGCACCCGATTCATAATCCCCGCGGTTTAGTGCCAACGTCCAGCCGTCGGCATCGGTAAAATACTGCGTGGTGTTGTCGGCATACGCAACCCCCACGCGCAACGACGTGGTGCTAAACCCGTCGCGGCAACGCAGTGCGCCGTCTTCCCACCACACGTTTTCGCTGTCGGCACATTGTCGGTCACCAATTAAAAACGGCGCGGTACCCACGTTGAGTCCGTCGCACAAGGCGGGCACGGTGGCAACCACGCGCCGTGCCGTTCCAACATGCGGATGCTTCATGCATCGCACCCCCTTGGTAACACGTCGACACGGCGGGTATAATCGCTGCTGCACGCGGCACGGTGTCCGTCGTAAAGCGCGGCAAACACGCTTTGCTTGTCAGCATCACCACTTGCCGCCGCAAGCAACATTGCCACACCATAAGGCAACACCGTGCGCGCCGTTTGTTCTGTCAACGGCAGGGTTTGTTGCAGCGACGTCAGCGACGGCGGCAACAAACCGCTTTGCGCTACGCTGAGTTCGGCAGCGATTTGGTTGACCGCTACCAACCCCGTTTTGTAAATTTCGGTCCCGCAGCGACTGTCGGGTTCGCCGCTTTGGTCAGTGTAACCGAGCAACTGTAACGCCACTCGAAACGCTTCTTTTCCCGTCATGCTGTCACCTCCTGTGCGGTATCGAGTTCCCGCAGTAACCCCTCTACGTCGGGGATGGTGCCTTTGGGTAACCGTTTTAAGTATTGTTCGGTGGTAATCACGCCTTGTTGCAACAAATTATCCAGCGTGAGTATCGCTTGGCTTTCGCTCCACAAGTTGGCATTGCCCACATCCACACGCGCGTTAATGAGCAGTTCGCGGTATCGCTTGGCATCGAACGGCAGGTACCACACACCTGATTCGTCGGCAATTTTAAGGGCGCGTTTGCCATACCCCGTCACCCAAAATTCCGCCCACAAGCGCGCGATATCCTCGCAAAACGCGTTAAAGCGCATACGCACGGCTTGCAACGGCATCATGGCGGCTTCGCGCACCGCAATAATGGCGGAGGTGTTGTCGGGTGTCACGTCGCCGAGTGCCGCCGCGTTGGCACCGTTTTGCGCAAGGGTGTTGCTCATCAAATACGAAAGCGTACTGTCCAGCGCCGACGAAAACACGGGCGGGTTAACGTAACTCATGGCCGAACGCATATCTTCACCGCTGCCAAACACGCGGATGACTTGTCCGGGGTCGTTGGTGACGGGTTGTTGTACCACGTCGCCGTTGACAAGCAACGTCGGCATGCCTTGCATCAGCACGCCCCACACCGACGAAGTCTGCATGCGGTTAATGGCAATTTGATTGGGAATAAGGTAGGTGATTTCGCTTTCACCGTACACGCTTTGGTGACGGCTGTCCCAACGAAATACTGCCAAGGGGTAACACCTAAGTCCCAGCTCCCACACGGGGCGCACCGTCACACCGCGGCACACTTGCACCGCCAACATCTTAAAACTGCCGTCGGCGGCATATTCTTTGTAAAATTTGGTCAGCAGCAACGCTTTGCCCTCGCTTTCGGGTTCACCGTCGGGGGTGAACTCGTCGCGGTCGGGACAAATATGGGAAAGGTTTTCCTCGCTGCAACCGTACGCTTTGGCCATGCGGCGAAGTTCACTTACCGCGCGGCGTTGGGCAATGATAACAAACGGTTGCTCTTGCACGTTTTGTACCGTCGGGTCACCGAAATACACGTTTTCCACGTCCAGCACCTCGCACGCAATGTCACCCGTAATGGGTGTGGTGCGGCGTTCGTCGGCATACAACCCCGTTTTTATGTGTTCGTCCCAATAGGTATACAGCACGCCCGTGCCGGTACAATACGCATTGCGCAAAACTTGGTCGCGCAGACTGTCCAGCTTGACCCGCTCGGCGGTGACGGCAAAATAATCCGAAAGCGCGCTCATGACCAGTTCAATCTCTTCGTCCCCCGACAAAGCGGGGACCGTTCCCGTCGCCGCCAAGCGTTTGTGTGCGCGCGTTTTTTCGCGCAGTTCGACGGTATCGGGAACACCCTCGGCAGAAAAGTTGACGGCAACGGGCGTGCCGCCCACCACCGAAAGTTTGTATTCGCCAATACGGCGAATCACGTTGTGGCGCGTAAGCGGTCGCTCGGCACCGCATTTGGCACCGTACCATTGGTCACCCGCAAAAAAGCGGCGGTTAATCTCGTTTTGGCGATACAGCCCTTTTTCGCCCAACACCGTTTTGTACCGCACACCCGCGCGGTATTCGGCAAAAATTTGTTCGGGGGTATTCCACGCTTTTTGTTCGTTCATCCTTTTCATCCTTTCTCACGCTTTTTTATAAGGCAACCGCCCCGCCGCAGACACGGCGGGGCGGTTGAATGGGATTAATACACGTAAGCGTAGATGGAATCCGCGCCCGAGTTTTTGACGATTAAATCGTAGTACGTACGATAATCAAATTTGTATGCATCGGCGGCTTGGTTTTGGTTGGGCGCAAAGGTGCGCACGCGTTCGGTCTTTTTGACCAGCGAAGCCGCTTTTTTGGGCATGACGAGCATGCCGATGCTTTTGGCATTTTCGTCGGCAACAAAACCGCCCGCCGTTTCGTCTTCCGAAACACCGTCGTTAAAACGGTACGCGCTCTTCATGCGGTTGTCGGCAACCGGCAACACCGCAATACCGTTGATGGATTTGACTTTGGTGTTGAGTTCGCCTTTTTTGAAATCCGAAACCGTGATATACCGTGCGATTTCGTCAGAAGTTTGCATGGCACTCCACACGGTGGGGTTGACAAAGCAAACGAGTTCTTCGTCAAAACCGACTTGCGATTGCACGGCAGCACAAGCGTCGGCAAACATTTTAAAAATTTCGGTGGCGGGGGTACCGCTGACCGTGTGACCTTTGGTCACTGCCAAGCCCGCCAATTTGGAAAGGCAATACGCATCCACTTCGGGTACCACTTTGGTGCGAACAAATTCGCCCAACACTTGACCCGCCAAGCCGGCAATGCCGGTTTCGTCCTCGTCTTCGCGGTCGAGTTGGAACGAGCGCGCACGGTCCATGTTCAGCGTATACGGACGGTTGCTCACCGTCACGGTACCTTTGATAAAACCGGTGTCGCGGTCGTAATCACCAAGACCCGACAACTCCATTTCGGGTAACAACACCGTTTTGGCACCCACAAATTTGGAACGCAAGACGTTGTCGGCCATAAAGCCGGTAACCGGACCTTGCACAAACAATTTGTCAAGTTCGCCGGTCAGTTTTTCACAAAATTCAATGGTGTTAATAGACATATCTTTTTCTCCTTTTTTTGTTGTAGGGGGCGACGTCCTCGACGCCCCGTTTTGGCGATATATGGCTTCGCCATGCGATATTTTTGCCTTGCGGCAAAATCGATATAACCTCCCTTACGGTCGGTTGCGATATGACATCCATCCGTTTTCGCCCCGCAGGGCATATCGTGTGCACAGCACATATCGCGCACCGCAAGTGTATATCGCCCATCCCCAAAGAGATGGATATCGCGGCCTTGTGCCGTTACGGCACAACGCTACCCTCGCACGCCGCGGACCATGGCTTCCACGGCAGGGTCGTTGGGCGGTTGCACTTCGCCCAAAAGCGAGCCTGTCGAGGCGGCACCCGCATGCGCGGCGGCATCTTTTGCTTCGCGTACTTTGCCGTTTTCGCGGTAACAATACCGCAAATACGAAAGCAACAGCGATTCGCCGCTTTGCACCGCTTCGTCCACCACCGACGACGGCAACTGCTCAAAATCGGTGATGTCGGGACATTGCGCTTGCAACGCCAAAAATTCGTCTGCCAAGCGTTCTTCCACACCGATTTCGGTTTCTTCGGACGGGGTGTCGCACAGCGCATCAACCAAATCGCGAAGCGACGTGCCGTTTTGCTGTGCCAAGTTTTTGAGTTTGTCGAGCATCGGTTCTATGGTATCGAACTTCATGCCCTTTTGCGCAAAAGCCGTGGCCTCTTCTTTTGACAGTTGGTAGTCCTGTTTGTTGAATTTGACCGGCAAGCAAAATGTCCCCTCCTGCAAGTGCGAATCCTCGCACTCATTCGGTACGACTGTCGCTTGCTGCGGCTCGTTATGTTCAGACGGTGTGGTTGCCGTCGTGACCATCGTTTCATCCATTGTTTTGTTCCTCCTGTTCGTTTCCGTCATACGTTAAAAAATTCAGCGTTTCGCGCCATAGTTGTTCGTTCTTGTCGTCGACGTGTTTGACAGTCGCCGACGGTTTGGTCGGCATCGCGGCGCGGCGCAACAAAATCACCGTCACAATTCCCAACACGTACCCGATAATCGCTTGCATACACACTCTCCTTTTTTGTTTCGCGCTGTCCGTGCGCTTATTTTGGTTTGCACAAAACCATCCGTAGGGGGCGACGTCCTCGATGCCCCGGTTTGGCGATATATGGCTTCGCCATGCGATATAATTTCCCTGCGGTCAATTGCGATATGACATCCATCCCTTATCGCCCCGCAGGGCATATCGCGTGCGCAGCACATATCGCGCACCACAGGTGTATATCGCCCATCCCGCAAGGGATGGATATCGCGGCGGCAACTAAAGTTGCCGCCTATTCATCCCACCCGCCGCGTAAATCGTTTGCCAGCAACGTCCCCGCGCTCAATCGGCGCGGCAAACTTGGCGGCGCAGGACGAAAATGCGTAATATCTTCCATGGCATACCGCAAGGCATCCATTAGGTGGTTGTTTTGGTCGCGCGGGCGGTTGATAACGCCTGTCGCGTCCTTGTCCCACGCGTAGGCAGAAAGTTCTGCCACCGTGTGTCGGCACGTAGGGTGGATAATCATGCGGTATTCCTGCAACCGCGCAATGCCGTGCAACAACGACCCCGCACCTTTGTTTGCGGGCGTGATGCGGTAAATGCCTTCGCGGCGCAATTCTTCGTTGGATTTAGGCTCGGCACTGTCGGCACGAATGCGTTCGCCCGCATACCCTTTTTGGCGGATTTTTTGGGCAATATCGCGGTTGAGCAATCCCGTTTTTTGGAACTCGTCAAACACGTACAACACGCGGTCAATCGGGTTGACCGCCGCCGCAATAAACGCGGTAGGGTCGTTGGCGTAACCGTAATCCAAGCCGTACACCCGCCGATATTTCCACTCTTCCGCCAAGCGGTCGACATCAAACGACTGCACGCACCAGTTGTCAAAAATCAACCCCTCGGCAACACCCCAGTCACCGCGCCCCGCCACGGCATATCGTCGCGGATTATCGCGCGCCATGCGCTCAAATACTTGGCGGTCGGCCTCGTCCAAAAATTCGTTGCAACGGTAATCGGTGGTAAACACCGCGGCATTGTCGGGTGTGTTGTCAAAAAACCGCTTTTTAAGCCAATGCGTGTCGCTCCACGGGTTGAACGTCAGCGTGGTTTGTTTGAACAAATGCGGCGGCACTTCACCGCGCGGCACCGACAAGTCAAAGGTGTCAAATTCTTCCTCGCTTGCCATTTCGAACGCTTCTTCCACCCACACCCAGCACAAATACCCGCGCGTGACGGTGGTGGAAGCAATTTTGTACACGTTGTCAAACCCGCGAAACAAAATTTTTTGTCCCGTCGGCAGGTATGTCAGCTCCATGGGACTGGTGGTGGCTTTCCACAAATGCGAAACACCCAACCGTTCCGCCGCCCACCGAAGTTGCGCAAACGTACTGCTGCGGTGCGTGTCCATGACTTGGCGAATCACCAGCAAATTGGCATCGGGATACTGCATCAACCGTATAAGGAAATTGAGTGCCGTGGTGGTAGATTTTTTGGAAGCCTTGCCCCCTTTTAATACGCGGTAACGCTTTTGGCAGTTCCAAAATTCGCCGTACCCGCCGCCCACCACCAATGATAGGTCGACGGTTTTCATCGGATTTTTTCCTCCCCCACAAATTGCACACCGCTGCCCATCGGCAGTTCGCAGCGTTCGCCTTTGTCGGCAAACTGTGCGCGGTTGCGCAAATAAAACATCCACAGCGGATGACTTTTCGGGTCGGCTGCCAGCGCGTGCGCAACCACCGACGCGGTACATTCTTGCAACGCGGCAGTCAACAACGCTGCCACACTGCCCCGCCCGCTTGCGTATTCGACAAGCGTTTCGTACGAAATCCCCAGTGCCGCCGCCAACGCATCGGCATGAAACGGTCCACCCGCCGCGGCACATTCTACGCGACACCGATTGATGGTATCGGTTATCTGTGCCAAACTGCCCAACTGTTTCATTGGCGGTCACCTCCGTGTTTTTGGTGAACGCAGTATAGCACAAAGGTACTAGTCACCTTCAAGACACCTGACCAATATTTTTTTGGCTCCGCTTTTGCGCGTCCAAACAAAGCCGTTCCAACGCTTTGTTGTGTTCGCGCAGGATGTATTGTTTGGAGTTCCCCACCCTTGCCGTAAGGTCACCCCACGTTAACCCTTGCACGTACCGCATGCGCATAATTCGCCGCTGAAAGTCGGTAAGCAACGTGTGCTGTATGCGCGCAAAATTACGCAACTGCGCCGCCGCCAATGCCTTGCGCACCGCCATACGCTCGGTATGTAAATCGTGCAACACTTGCACATCCACCTCTTCCAACCCGCTAAATTCTTCTTCCAATGCCAAAATATCTTGCCATTCCTCGTCCATTGCTCGCAGTTCCCGTCTTAACGCCACCACTTTTTGTAATTCTGCTTTCATTTTCTCTGCACCCACACTAAGCGCCATCGTCTTCCTCCTTTTTTTTAGGCCGGCAAGAGTCGAACCCTTTGCGGTTTCGCTCGCCACCTTTACCCGCGCGGGTTTGTGCTCGTTTTTGCAAGGCGACAGCCTTGCGGCAAACTCGCACTTCCCCGCACAAAAAATTCGGCGGCAGAAACTCTGCTGACCTGCAAAACGATGAAATACTAACGTATTTCAAGTTTTGAGACAAACTATCACCGGGAATTTTCTTTTGCAGGCGTAAAGAGTTCGGCTCCCGCCGGCCTACATTCCTCGCACACCGTTAATCCCCACACATATAACGGCGTACCACACACTTCACAAAAACCGCATACTTGCTCGTCACGCCGCGCATCATACGCCGGACACGACGGCTGACAATACACCTTGCCGCACACCATGCACATGTTTTGCTTTTCTCTCTCCTTTTTTCCACCGTTTGTGGAAAACTTGTCCCTTTTTTGCCTTTCAAACTCGCAGATTCGGATTTTGGATAACGATACGGATTAGGATACGGATTGGGATACGGATTATAGCCGACAATCTGCCTCAACTTGCCGCAACTTGTTACAAGCCTTGCGTTCCGTCGTATTCGTCGTCGTAAAACGCGTTTGGCGGTTCGGGATATTTGGCACGCCGCGTGCGCACCCGCTGATGCCGCCGCCAGTGAACAATTTGCAAATAGGTGCGACCGTCCACTTCGTAAAATTCCAGCATCCCCGCCACTGCCAACGCTCTCATGGCATCCGCCACCGCCTCGGACGAAATATCCTCGCGCAGCGGAAACAGTTTTGCCCGCAAAAAAGGCGCTCTCGCATCGCACCGCCCAAAATCATCACACTGCACAAGCAGTCGATAAAAACACACCTCCTCAAACCAACTAAGCCCCTCCACCGTCGGGCTGTAACAAATGGATTCTTTCAAAATTCGATTGGGCATTTTACCCCCTCCTTTCTACTTTAAGTAGAGTTTTAGGCAATAAAAGAAACCAAAGGGCAACTTTGAGGTAGTCACCCTTAGGTTACCCTCATTATATCCTACTTTTGGTAGAATGTCAAGAGGAAAGTAGATTTTTGATGAAAAAACTTGCATTTTCTCTACTTTGCGTATATAATAGTAGAGACGGGTGACAAAACTTGAACCTTGTCACGTCTTACAAACGATAAATTTCCGTTCGCCGTCGCCTTGTCGCTTGAAATCCGTAAGGATTCCCGCGCTTCGCGGCTTAGGCGAAACAACAATTTCTCTGTTTGTAAGAGCAAAGCGTTTCTGCCGCCGAATTTTTTGTGCGGCAAAACGCGAAATTTGCCGCAAGGCTGGCGCCTTGCAAAAATAAGCGTAAAGCCGCTCGGATAAAGGCGGCGCGCGAAACCGTGGCAAGGTCCGAGTCTTGCCACCCGAAAGAGAGTGATACACCGTGTCCATTGCCAAAAACATTCGTCGCTTGCGCGAAATGCACGGGCTGACTCAGCAAGAACTGGGTGTCATTGCGGGCGTTTCGGACAAAGCGGTATCCACGTGGGAAAACGGCACCAAAACGCCGCGCATGGGGGCAGTTGCGCGCCTGGCGGAGCATTTTGGCATTCCCAAAAGCGAAATTTTGGACGATGTGGAAGCACCCAAAGCGGACAAACAATTTGCCAAGACACTGGACCGCCTTTGCAACGCGTGGGAAAAAACGCCCGAGCGTATCGAGCGGGATTTGTCGCTGCGCGGTGGCAGACTTTCGCAACTGCGGCGGGGGGAATCGCAACCCACCGAGCAGGAACTCGATTTGTTTGCGGGGTATTTTCACACCCCGCGCGCGGTGTTGCGCGACGGCACAGCGGTAACGTTTGACAAACCCAACGTCACCCCCATTCCCGTCACGTTGCACGATGCGCGCCGCATTCCCGTGCTGGGGCGCGTGCCCGCGGGTGTCCCGATTGAAGCGATTACCGACGTGGTGGAGGAAATCGAGTTATCCGACCGTCTTTCCACCGACGGGTACGATTATTTTGGGTTGCTTGTCACGGGGGATAGCATGGTCCCCGAATACCGCGACGGCGACGTGGTGATTTTGCGGGTGCAACCCACCGCCGAAACGGGCGACGACGTGGTGGCGTATATCGGCAACACCGATGCCACGCTCAAACGCTTGACCGTGACCGAAAGCGGCATTCAACTGCGCCCGTTAAACCCCGATTATGCCGTGCGCAGTTTTTCCAACACCGAAGTGCAAACCCTGCCCGTCACCATTGCGGGTGTGGTGGTGGAACAACGCCGTATACGGAGGCGCTGATGCAAACGGTTTTATGTTATTTGGAACGCGACGAGCAATATTTGATGCTGTATCGCAACAAGAAAAAGGACGACATCAACGCCGGCAAATGGATTGGCGTCGGCGGCAAGATGGAAGCGGGCGAAACACCCGAAGGTGCGCTGCTGCGCGAAGTAAAGGAAGAAACAGGCCTTACCCTTACCGCCTACCGCTTTTGCGGGGTGGTGGAATTTTGTTCCGATACAGCCCAGCCCGAAAGCATGTACCTGTTCACCGCTACGGCGTGGGACGGCACACTCACCACATGTGACGAGGGCGAATTGCGCTGGATTGCCAAAAACGAATTGCACTGCTACCCGCTTTGGGAGGGCGATGCCCTGTTTTTGGAAAAACTAACCGCGGACTCTCCCCCATTTCGCCTGCACCTTTCCTACCACGGTGATACGTTGGTGGGGCATCAGTTTGAATCGCTATAACAAAACCCCCGCCGCCCTTTTTTAAAGGGCGGCGGGGTTCTTTTTGGGTTATGTAAATTCAATTAGTCTGTAAAAATTTTCAACGGCTCGCCTTCGCGGATGCGCATGTTACGCTTTGTGTAATTTAGCACTGAGGGTGGTGACCACGTCGAACAGCTCATCCGACGGGCCGGAGATGACACAGGCACCGCAAATGGGACAGGGAGGATTTTCACGTATGCTGTCCACTGCCGCCTGGCAAGCGGAAATGTCACCCTCCAGCACCACGGTCACGTGACCGCCGCAGGAGGTTTCCCGCGCGCTCAGTTCCAGCGTGGCACATTTGAGCATTTGATCGACTGCCTGAACGGCATGAGAGGCGCCGAGGACCTCTACCAAGGCATAAGCTTCCGGTTTGTTCATCGTCATACGCCTCCCTTTTATCGACCGATGGTGGCCGCGATGCCGTGTTCCGTACCGGCATCCGGTGCTGAGATCACGGTGGATGCCGTGACCTTGCCGTAAGGCGCCGCGGCAGCGAGCGCCGCTTCCATGGCGGCGCGTACGCTGGACACATCTCCGCGCAGCTTGACACACGCGCCGGCTTTCAAACGGTTGCGTTCCACACCTTGAATCTTGACGTCCGCTGCTTTTGCCGCCGCATCCAGTGCGACGAGGCACGCCATGAAGCCATCCAACTCAAAGATGCCGATCGCCTGACCGGTATAGTTTTTGTCTATCATACTCAGAGCACCTGCCTTTTCTTTGCTGTATTATACCACACATTTTCGCCACGCACAAGTGTAAAATATTCGGAAAACTCAAAGGAGGGTCGGTTATCCCCTACAAACCCGCACCAAATTGGGGTAGGGACCGTCTATCCTAATTTGATATTCCTCGCCCAAACGCAACACCCCCGTGATTTTCATCACGGGGGTTTCTTTTTTTACAACTCAATATAAAATTCCACACCGTTTTCGGTGTTGTTGACACCGTACGGGGTGTGATGGGCGTTCATAATCGCCGCCACCACCGACAGTCCAATGCCCGTGCCGCCGTATTCGCGGGTGCGGGCTTTGTCGACTTTGTAAAAACTTTCCCAAATATGCGGTAAATCTTCGGCGGGAATAGGATTGCCTTCGTTGAACACCGTTATTCGCGTGCGTTCCTCGCCCTGCGTAAAGGTCACGCGAATCTCGCCGCCGTCGGTAACGTGGTTTAGGGCGTTTGTCAGGTAATTGGTGAGCACGTTTTCAATCAGCGCCGCATCGCCCCATACCATGCACGGGGTGTCCCCCACTGCGGGTGGCGTCACGTTATGTTCCGCAAACAACGGGGCATAGCGTTTTATTAGTCGCGCGGTGAGCGCCGCAATATCAAATTGTTCAATTTGCAATTCTTCTTTGCCGGATTCGAGTTGCATGAGCAACGTCAATTTGTGTAATATCAGCGACAGTTTTTGCGCTTCTTCCTCAATGACGGTGCAATAAAACTCCCGCGAAGCGGCATCGTCCGCGGCGTTTTCGTGCAACCCCTCGGCATAATTTTGAATCAGCGAGAGCGGGGTTTTGAGTTCATGCGATACGTTGCGGATAAACCGCGTGCGCGCTTCGTCTTGTTTTTCTTTTTGTTCCACGTCGGCAAGCAGTTTGGCGTTGGCGGTTTTGAGTGCTGCCAAATTTTTTGCCATCGACTGTGAAACGGTGTTGAGACTCTGTCCCAGTTCCGCCAACTCGTCGTGACTGCCACGGTCGGTATACCGCCCCGAAAAATCCAACCGTGCCATGCTTTGTGCCATCGTCGACAACTGCCGCACGGGACGAGTAAACGACCGCGACACAAAATACATACCGATAAACCCGCAAACAAGCGTGGCAAGTGCCGACCACCACAAAAAGCGGTTGACAATGGCTACCCCGTCGCCGATACCGTCCAGCGAACTGAACAGCATAATGTTAATGCCGCCCCGACTTTTGCCAAGCAACACAAGGCGTTGTTCGCCGTCTTGCGTGATGGTACGCACCGCATACGTTCCCGCGGTAAACGGCACGTCCTCGGGCGAGATAAACACCGTTTCGGACAAGCGCGGGTCGTTGGAATACAGCAGCCGATACCCCGACCACACCGTGACACCAAGACCGTTATCCCGAGCGTATTCGCCCAACACTTGTTCGATATTTTGGCGTTTTTCCAAAGTCTCTTCGGCAACAAAAAAGGCTTGTTCGAGCAGTGCGGTTTGTTCGCGTTCATAATACCCGCGAAACGCAAAACTGTTGAGCAACCAATTAAACAACAACAGTATCAAAATGCACAGTGCCAGAGCACCAAACAATTTTCCCGCAATCGAGCGAAAAAAACGAGTGACCGAGCGCATACTCACGCCTCCTCAAACTTGTAGCCGATACCGCGCACGGTTTTGATACATTCGCCCGCCGGCCCCAGTTTACTGCGCAGTTTTTTAATGTGTGTGTCCACGGTGCGGGCATCGCCGTCGTAATCGTATTTCCACACACTGTTGAGAATACGGTCGCGGGACAACGCCAACCCGCGGTTGGTCATTAAATAATCGAGCAATTCAAATTCCGTAAAGGTGAGCGGCACCGAAACACCGTCGACTGCCACTTCCCTTGCCAGTTTGTCCACTTTGAGTCCCGCCGTGACAGCGGCACCGTCACCACCGTGGCGGCGCAACACCGCTTCAATCCGCGCCGACAAAATTTTAAGACTGAACGGTTTGGCTATGTATTCGTCGGCACCCAGCGCAAAGCCTTGCAGTTCGTCTTCTTCTTCGCTGCGGGCGGTCAGCATGATAATGGGAGTTTGGTGCGTTTTGCGAATTTCCGCACACACTTCCCACCCGTTTTTGCGCGGCATCATCACGTCGAGCAACACCAAATCGGGCTGTTCGGCGGCAAACACCGCCAAGGCTTCTTCGCCGTCGGCGGCTTCCACGGTGTGGTAATTTTTAATTTTGAGATAATCGGCAATGACGCGGCGCATGCGCATTTCGTCATCGACAATCAAAATGGTATACAGCGGTTCCATACACATTACCCCAATTCAATTACCACGCGGTCAGCGGTGGCAGTTTGCACCCCGCCCGTAAGAACACCAATGGTGCTTTGGTACAAAAGCAGCGGGTCGCGCAAAAAGTTTTCGCGGATGAGTTCGGCTTGGTATTCGTCTGCCACAAACAACGAAAAGGTAAGAAGCGGCGGGTTTTCCACCCCCACCGTGCACGTCACCACAAACCCGTTGTTTGCGGGTGTAATTTCGACACGGTTGCCTTGTTCGTTGCGGCGACGGGCCAAAAGCCGCAATCCCGCCGCGACCGAGCGTTCCCGCAACGTGTACGGCAAGCGGTCTGCCAACGTTTGCGAGGCTTGTTCGCCCACGTTTGTCAGCGTGACGGTACCGTCGTCTTGTTCTGCCAAAATTCCTTGTTCGACCATGTCGTCGAGCGCGGCACTGGTATCGAAAAAGTTTGCCATGCCGCCCCCGCAAATCACATCAAGCACGTCACCGCGCGGCATGGGTTGACCCACACCGCCCAGCAAATACCCGATAAGCAATTTTATTTCATGTACCGTGTGCAAGCCACCCGGCTCGACACCCGCATCAAACGCAGAGCTCACGCTAAAACACCTCGCCTTGTATCGTTGTGTTTAGTATACCATAAGAGAGTCGAACTCGCAATGGTTTTCACCGTACTTTTCCATTCGGATTGCCTCAAATTTCCTCGCCATGCGTCAAGCATGCCGAAAAAATTATTCGTTATCCAAACAAAAAAGTCCTCGGTGAAAACTGCTTTGCACCTCTGTGCAAAGATTTTCAAGCAGTTTGTTCGGTTAAGTCTGCCGATGGGCTAACGCCCATCAAGGACAAAACCGGAGAAACTGCCAAAAAGATTGTACAGAGGCATTGTGGGGTTCGGCTCTTTTATGGTATACCATAGTTTTTTAAAAAAGAATAGTTTTATTTTTTGCAAACCAAAAACCCCATTTATAGGGAACGGATTTATCCGTTGCGTATGTACGGATGTTATCCCAATTTGGTGCGTGTTCGTCAAACAAAACCACCGGTTCAACCGGTGGTTTGACTAGCTCAGCCCCTAAAAGGGGCCACTGAACTTTATTATCGCATCAATCGCACTGCCACCCGTAAACGGGTTAGAGTCGCAGTGCCTTCTTGGCTCCCTCTGACGAGGGAGCTGGCCGAGCATCAGCGAGGACTGAGGGAGAGATAACATCAACTACCCCTCCGTCATTTGTTACGCAAATGCCACCTCCCCTGACAAGGGGAGGCAAGAAATCGCTCCGCTCTTTTTTCTTCCCCAGTAGAACCGGGGGGTTATTTCCACGCCTAAAGGCACCAATGAAACCCCGCCTACCGATTGGTATCGGTCGGCGGGGTTGTTTTGTAAATGGTTTCGATGTTTCCGTCGATGTTCAATTGAACGTAACAGCGTGCATCATACTCGCGTGCAATGAATACATCGTGCGCTTGCGTGTTTGTCATCATGACCACAGCTAATACAACGTAATCTTCGGTGCTTTCCATGCATCTGAGTGTGTTGGTGCTGTTGGTGTACGCCACCGATTTCCACGTTGCATTGTCAACCGTCAAATCACCGTCGGCATTACCAATCGTTGCTTCCACACCGGTCGGGAAGTGTACGCCAAAACCGGCCATTTCAATGCTGAAATCTTCAATGGGTTCTTCCACCGTTTCACCGAAAAAGATATCATCAATAAGAATATCAGAAGTACCGGAATGTTTAAGGGATGCCGTATAGCCAATATTCGGACTATTAGTAGCATCCGCGACTATTTTCGACGTAAGCGTTTGCCACGTTTCGGAATCTGTTTCGACCGGATTTACATCACCGCCGACAACCGAGCCGTAGTTAATATCGGGCACAAGAATCAAGTCGGATCGTAGCCATG
>JAZNRV010000045.1:0-9219 GCA_045590855.1 Acutalibacteraceae bacterium
ACCGTATGCCTCCCACCAAGATAACAAACGACCGGACAATGTGCCGTTTTGCAGTGTGGCAGGCAGAATGTTTTCGACCAATGTAATCATACGTTTTCATCCCACACGGGTAGTGTGTTCATCAACTTTTCCAACAGTGAATATGTGCTTTGAATGTCCTGCTCATTCAAAACGCAAAGTGGCGAATGAATATAACGGCACGGCAACGAAACCGCAGCCACGCGAGAGCCTTCGCCCGCCCGCTGAATGGCAGAAGCATCGTTCCCACCGGCAACGGTGGTTTTGGTTTGTGTAGGAATATCACACGATGCCGCCAAAGAGCGAATATATTGATACAATTTGGTATCGTACAACGTGCCACGATCCATATACGAAACCATGGCACCGTTTTTAGTTTGGCAAACTTGTTTTTCGGGCGGTACGCCCGCCACATCCGCAGCAGTAGTTGCATCAATTACCACCGCAATTTCCGGTTGAATGGAGAAAGCAGCAACCGCCGCACCGCGTGTTCCGATTTCTTCTTGTACCGTAAATGCCAACGTGACATCGTATTCCGGCTCGATTTGCGCCAGTTTTAGCAGCAAAGCGCATCCTACGCGGTCATCCAACGCTTTGGAAGCAAAATAGCCGTTTTCCAATGATAACTGTTCATCGCAAAACGAGAACACGTCGCCTTCGTTAGCAATCGTTCGGGCTTGCTTAGAATTTTTGGCACCGATATCAATCAGCATATCCGAAACTGACGGTATTGTCGTTTTGGTATCACCTTTGCATTGATGAATCGCTTTACCGCCAATAACACCAATGTGCCCATTAACCATGACGCGTCGCGCAAAAAGCACGTCGGAAGAGACACCACCAACGGTGCTAAAGCGCAAATATCCATTTTCGGTAACACCCGTGACGATACCGCCCACTTCATCCATATGTGCAGCAAACAACACTGTTTTTGGTGCTCGTTTTTTACCTTTGAGAGTAACAATGCAATTCCCCAAGCGGTCTACACGAACTTCTTGCACGGACGGTGCATTTTTTAGGTGTTGCACAATCGCGTCTCGCACATTATTTTCATGACCTGAAACGCCCGAAAGACGGCTGAGTTCCTTAGTGAGATTAGTCATGAGAACACACACCACCTTTCAACACAAAAGCGGATAATAACTTTGCCGTGGCATCAATATCGCGTAAAGAGACCGTTTCTACGGGGGTATGCATATACCGCAACGGAATGGAAAGTAAACCGGTGGGTATGCCATCGGCAGTAATGCCAATAACGTCTGCATCGGTTCCCGTGCTGTCCCCCATGACTTCATATTGATACGGGATATTATTTTTTGTTGCCAATTCGCGCAAAGTATTGGTAATATCGTTATCCAAAGCGGGCGACATTCCCAGCATGACACCATCGCCCAAAACACCACATTCCCGTTTGTCGGCATCGGGTGTGTGGGCAAAACTAACGTCAACACTGATTGCAACATCCGGTCGGATGGAAAAAGCAGCCGTGCGCGAGCCGCGCAATCCCAATTCTTCTTGCACACAAAAAGCCACCGCCAAGCGAACGGGTAATTCTTTATCTTTAAGATATTCCAAGGCTTGTAATACAGCCGCCACACCGGCGCGATTATCCAGCGCTTTGGCACATACGGTGTCATTCATTAAGTATTCAAAATGTGGAGTAAAAGCAGCGCGCGTGCCCAAAGGAATACGTTCTGTCGCTTCTTCTTTTGTCATGCCGACATCCACACCACGTTCAGACAATTCGGGAAGTTTTTCATCCTTTTGCGAAAGATGCGGCGGAACAGCACAGAACACACCGTTAATCGGTGGTTGCGTAAGCACGGTAACCGATGCACCGGACAACGTGCGATTATCCACACCTCCACAAGCAGAAAGGTGCAAAAAACCTTGTTCATCAATGGATGACACGGTGAAGCCAATTTCGTCAATGTGTGCTTCCAGCAAAACCGTCGGTGCATTGGGAGCAGATGGTAAAAAGCCCCATACGTTGCCCAATGCATCACAATGAATATCGTTTGTATATTCAGACAGGTACTTTCGAGCGGTTTTAGAAGCCTCGTCAACACCGTTTACGCCGGAAGAAAAACACAGTTCTTTTAACACTGTATCAAGTTTCATAGTCTGTCCTTTCACAGAGCATTCACAAGGTCTTTAAAGTGATTGCCCCGTTCTTCAAAGTTTTTATACATATCAAAACTGGCACTAGCGGGAGACAAAAACACAATATCCCCCGTTTTTGCCGTTTCTTTTGCCGTTTTTACCGCTTCTTGCATGTCAGCAACGTGAATGATGGGTAAATCGGAACAAACGCGAATGGAGCTTTCAATCGCCTTTGCAGTAGCTCCAAGCAAAATAGCGGTTTTCACAGTGTCGGCGGCAATAGGACCGAGCGGTTCGTAGGAAATGTGTTTATCATACCCACCCGCAATCAGAATTACTTTGCGGTCAAACGCTTTGAGTCCTGCCATAGTGCGCGAAGGACTGCTACCAATGGAATCGTTATACCATTTGACACCGTCTAGCGTGCGCACCAATTCACAACGGTGCGGTACTCCGCCAAAAGTGCGTGCGTATTCCGCCATGATTTCTACCGAAACAACGCCCCACACAGCGGCAAAAGCAGCAAGATAATTTTCAATATTGTGTACGCCGGGGAGATTGATTTCTTCTGCTTTCAAAATTGGCGTGGTTGTTACACCATCCGTTCCGTAAAGAACACCGTCTGTTCCTAAATACGTGCCGCGTTTCACCGCCTTTTGCCGTGAAAAAAACCAAACTTCGCCTTGGCAGTCTTTGGCAAATTCGGCTGTTTGCTCGTTATCAGCATTTAAGACAGCACGGTCGTTTTTGTTTTGAAAACGAACCAAATTCTTCTTAGCATCAATGTATTCCTGCATATCGGTGTGCCAGTCCAAATGATTGGGTGCAACATTGGTCACGACCGCAACGTGCGGGCTTTGTTGCATGCGGGTCAGTTGAAAGCTGGACAGTTCTGCCACGGCTACATCGTTTGCGGAAATTTCCTCCGCAATCGGTAACAAAGGACGACCGATATTACCACCTAAGTGTACGGTTTTCCCTGCTTTTTCAAGCAATCCGGCAATAATGGTGGTTGTGGTGGTTTTGCCATCCGAACCTGTTACGCTGTAAATCGGTGCCGGACAGCAATCGAAAAACAACTCCATTTCGGAGGTAACGGTTTTGCCTTCGCTTCTTGCTTTTTCAAATTCGGGCAAATAGGGTTTCATACCGGGTGTTCGGAGAATGATGTCAGCATTAAGTTGTGATAAATAATTTTCACCCAATTGTAAAATCGCACCGCTTTTTTCCAACTCAGCAGCGGTTTGACCCAATTCTTCACGCGTGCGTTTGTCACAAGCAATCACCTTGACACCATGTTTAAGTAGTTGAAAAACCACCGGTGTGTTGTTTTTTCCAATACCACAAACAGCCACCGTTTTTCCTGCAATTTGCTTGTAAAACTCTTGAATGGTCACCATTATCACACCTATTTATCAGAATATTACTATTATACTGTTTGTCACAAAAAATATCAACTGATATATGCAAAAAAGACGGAGTTTCGCACTCCGCCTTTTTACGAAATATCAATCGTTGGAAAAACGTGACAGTTTTAACAATCCCAAAAGACCGCCTACAAACAATAAAACCGCCACCAAAATGGTAAGCACCCAGTGCCACCAAACGGAAAGAGCACCAAAACCGGGGATAATATATTCTTCAAAAATATCCCACAAAGAACCGATAACAAACCCGATAATTACGCAGTATGTCGGATGTGTAAAACGGTTCATAGCCCATTCCAGCGGCTTGGTAATGGCAAAAATACCAACCAGTAACGAGAGGCCAATGATTGCTAACGCCGGAAGCGACAGGGATGAAGAAGTAATCCCCAAGATAATCAGCATATGAGAGGTGCTGATACCCGGTAAAATTAACGCAATCGAGATAACCAATCCTGCGACAATCCACAACAAAATATTAGCAAACGTGATGTTTCCCGTGGGGGAAAACAAAGATTTTTCATCAATATTCGCAATACCTAACACAATTACCGCACCGAGCAACCCCAAAAGCACCGAGGAAACACAAAAAGATGCTGTTACCTTTTCGGGTTTTATTTTGGAAAGTAAGGTTGGAATCCCACCGACAACGGCACCGAAGAACAAAGCGGATACCGGAATCGGAAAAATCCCTAACAGTCGAGTGATGAGTTCGTACAACAAAACGAAGCCCAAACCTGCGCCCACACCAAAACGAATTAAAAACCAGGCATTGTTTTTGAAATCCTTACGAATACCGCTGATAGCACTGAGCAAACGGTCGTAAATGCCCAACACAATGGCCATGGTTCCGCCGCTGACACCGGGGACGGCCATGGAAGAACCAATGATAAATCCCTTAATCGAAACCATAAAGTTTTTCATATATACAGGAACTCCTTTCCAGTCAATACGGCTATTATACACCTTTTTTTTATGTTTGTCATCTAAATTTTATTCTCGGCATTGAAAAAAGACAAAAAAACAAGTATACTGGACTTATAGTGATAATTATGGGAGGTAACACCATGAATTTCAAAGAACAATTTTTGGAGATTTACCGTACGCACATTCATCGCGAAGGCTCGGCAGAGTTGCTTGAATATTTGGAATCTCGCGCGAGTGATTTTTTTACAGCGCCTGCCAGCACGCGTTTTCACGGTTCACACGAAGGCGGACTCGTGGAACACAGCGTCAATGTATACCATTGTTTGCATCACTACTTAACGCGTGAACGTGTTAAGGAAACATACGGATTGGATTACAGCGAAGAAAGCATTGCGATTGTTTCTTTGCTGCACGATGTTTGCAAAATCAATTGTTATAAACCCGGTACACGCAACGTCAAGGACGAGCGCGGTGTTTGGCACAGCGTGCCGACTTATGAATTTGATGACAAGCTCCCCTACGGTCACGGTGAAAAATCCGTATATATCCTTTCAGGGTATATGCGTCTTACGCGGGAAGAAGCCTTTGCCATTCGGTATCACATGGGCTTTTCCGGCACAGAAGACAGCCGCAATGTCGGCAATGCCTTTGCTATGTATCCGTTGTCACTTGCCTTGTCGATTGCAGACATGGAAGCCACGTATTATATGGAGGGGTAATTGGCATGGCACAAAGCACTCCTCACTCCCCTTGCCCTTTGTTTCACAAATGCGGCGGTTGTCAACTGCAAAACCTATCTTACCAAGAGCAACTTCGCTATAAGCAAGGAAAGGTCAATGCCTTACTGGGTAAATTTTGCTGCGTACAACCGATTATCGGTATGGAACATCCTTACCACTACCGCAACAAGGTACAAGCCGCCTTTGCCTTAACAAGAAAACGGGAAGTGATTTCCGGTGTTTATCAATCCGGCAGTCACCGCATCGTTAAGGTGGATTCTTGCCAAATTGAAGATACGGTTGCAGACCGCATTGTAGTTGATATTCGCCGTATGTTGCCGGATTTTCAAATTTTGCCATATCAAGAAGACAGTCGCAAAGGATTATTGCGTCACGTGCTGGTTCGGCGCGGTTTTCAAAGCGGTCAAGTTATGGTAGTGCTGGTTACCTCCAACCCTATCTTCCCTTTGAAGAAAAAGTTTGTAAGTGCCCTACTGCAAAAACATCCCGAAATCACCACCGTGGTTTTGAATATCAATCCGTATCAAACCAGTCTCTTACTCGGCGAACGAGAAGAAGTATTGTACGGCAAAGGGTATATTGAAGATACGTTGTGCGGCTGCGTGTTTCGCATTTCCGCCAAATCTTTTTACCAAATCAATCCCGTACAAACCGAGCGTTTATATTCCACCGCCATTGAAGCAGCGCGGTTAACCGGAAAAGAAACGGTACTGGACGCGTATTGCGGCATTGGTACCATTGGGATTATTGCCGCCAAAAACGCGGGTGAAGTTTTGGGCGTTGAAGTAAACGGAGATGCCGTCAAAGATGCGCGTGTTAACGCGCGCCGCAACGGACTGACGAATATTGGTTTTGTCAAAGCCGATGCGGGAAAATACATGGTGGAGTTGGCAAACGAGGGACATAGCGTAGACGTGGTGTTTATGGACCCACCACGCGCCGGCAGTGACGAACCATTTTTGCAATCGGTGATTACCTTATCACCAAAAAAAGTGATATACATTTCTTGCAACCCCGAAACGCAAGAGCGCGATTTGCGTTCTTTGGTCAAAGGCGGATATCGCGTAACGGAAATCCAGCCGGTGGATATGTTCCCTCACACCAAACATATTGAGTGTGTTTGTTCTCTGGAAAGAAAGTGAATTATGGTTATGAAAACCGAAAAAAATATTTTAATTGCTTTTATATTAAACTTTTCTTTTTCTATATTTGAATTGTTTGGTGGAATATTTACCAACAGTGTTTCTGTTTTGTCCGATGCCATCCATGACTTTGGCGATGCCCTTAGTATCGGCATTTCTTTTGTTTTAGAAAAAATCAGCAAAAAGAAACCGAATGAAACATACACTTTTGGCTATGCTCGTTATTCTATTTTGGGTGCCTTTATTACCACCACCGTACTGACTGTTGGCTCGATATTAGTAATCGTACGTGGTGTACAACGATTATTTTCTCCTGAACCAATCAATTACAACGGCATGCTTCTCATGGCAGTTATTGGTGTTGTAATCAATTTCTTGGCCGCTTACTTTACAAAAGACGGTAATTCCGCCAATCAAAAGGCTGTCAATTTACATATGTTAGAAGATGTGCTTGGCTGGCTGGTTGTGTTGCTTGGGTCAATACTGATGAAAATCACCAACATTACAAGTATTGATTCTGTAATGTCTATCGGCGTTGCTGTATTTATTCTTGTAAACGCTTTCCGCAACTTTAAAGAAATTTTAAATTTGTTTTTAGAAAAAACACCCCATGGTATCTCTCTTCCCCAATTAAAACACCATCTATGTGAAATTGAGGGTGTATCGGATGTTCATCATATTCATTTATGGAGTATGGACAGCAGCGTTCATCTTGCAACGATGCATGTTGTCATAAGTCCAACTGTAAATCAATCGGCCATAAAAGCGCAAGTTCGCCAAGAACTTGCCGAACATGATATCAGCCACGCTACCATCGAGATAGAAACAGTCGGTGATATTTGTGACAGTGTAACCTGTACTGTCACAAGCGAACCATTATCACACGCTCACCACCATCATCACCACCATTAAAAAGAATCGCACCTAACTTTGAGTAGGTGCGATTCTTTTTATCCTTTTACCGAGCCGCCGGTAACACCTTCAACATAATATTTTTGAAGACATAAGAACAAGATGGTTATGGGCACGGCAACCACCACGGCACCGGCGCAAAAACGAGTAAAATACTGATACAAATTTTCACGGCTGAGCATTTGGAAAAGTCCCAACGCAATCGTGTAATTTTGATAGTTGTCTTTCATGATAACGCTGACGAATATAAAATCCGCCCACGGAGCAATAAACGACGTTAGCGCCGTATAAACAACAATCGGCTTGGAAAGCGGTAATGTGATTTTCCAAAAAATATCGTTTCGCGTAGCGCCATCAATGGTGGCAGCCTCATCTAAGGCGCGCGGTAACGTATCGAAAAATCCTTTGGCGATAAAATAGCCCAAACACGCGGAGGCTGAATACACCAAAATCAAAGCAATCAAGGATTGGTCCAATCCAATAAGTTTTAACAGGTGATATACCGCAATCATGGACATGAATCCCGGGAACATACCCAGTATCAAACCAATGTTCATAAACGTGCGCCTCGAACGGAATCGAAGTCGGCTAAAACAATAACTAATCATCAAAATGAGTACCGTACTGATGATGCACGTAATCACCGCCACAATCAACGTGTTGGCAAACCAGCGAGGATAGTTAAACAACTGAGTGTCGGTGAATAATTTGACATAATTATCAAGCGTGTACGATTTTGGAAATAAATACGGTGTATAAGCCCCGCTTTCTTCCCGTAAAGAAAGAATGAACAGATAAATAATCGGCAACACCCAAATTACCGCTAGTAGTGAAAGAACAGTATAAATAGCAGTATTGGACAAACGTTGACGTAGGCGGTAACTCTTTATCATTGAAACTCCTCCTCTTTTTTTGAGGATGCCGACGAATTATAAATCATCAGCGAAAAAGCGGCAGTAATGATAAACACAATAACACCAATGACACCGGCTAAATTGTAATTTTGTTCTTCCACTGTCTGTTTATATAACCAAGTTACCAACAAATCGGTTTTTCCGGCTTTGTAATATTCCAAAGTAAGCGGTCCGCCCTTTGTCAAAAGATAAATAACATTAAAATTATTAATATTGTTCACAAACTGTGTTATCAAATACGGTGTAGTAACAAATAACATATACGGAAACGTTATCTTAAAAAACGTTTTCACAGGACCGGCACCATCAATTTTGGCGCTTTCATACATATCGGCAGGAATGTTCATTAAAATACCGCTGGTAATTAACATGGTGTACGGAATACCGACCCACATATTAACCACAATTACCGTGATTTTGGCTAATAAACCATCGGTTAAAAACGGAACGGCTTGCAATCCCAGTTCGCGTAACAAAACGTTAACGGCGCCCTCGTCGGCCAACAGTTGCGACATCAGCATCAAGCTGACAAATTGAGGAACTGCAATGGTAAGAATGAAAATAGTACGCCAAAATCGCTTGAAATGAATCCCCTTTTTGTTTATCATTAACGCTAAAATCATGCCGAAGATATAGTTGGTAAAGGTGGAAAATATTGCCCAAATCAATGTCCAAACAAAAAGATTGAGCAACGTGTATCCCAAACTCACATTTCCGCCAAACATGTTTTTGAAATTTTCAAATCCTACCCAAGTGAATAAGTTACCGGGAGGTTGATGCGTTTTATCAAAATTGGTAAACGCAATCAACACCATAAACACCAGCGGTAATAACGTGAATGCCGCTATCAGCAAAATGGGTAAGGTTAATAACGTAACATGATAGCGTTTGTCAAATAAAGAACGAACCTCTTCACGAAAAGAGAAAAGTGCTTTCCCCTCTTTTTGGCGTTGCTGAGCCAAATACGCAGAACGAATATTCAGAAAATAAATTGACAGAAACGCTATCGTCACTACCACTGTCAAAACACTGAAAAGCA
>JAZNRV010000046.1:0-12019 GCA_045590855.1 Acutalibacteraceae bacterium
TATAGATAATAAAGCAGCGCCCGCCACCCCCGGGGTGCTGTTTGCCTGACGCTACTTTTTTGCAAAGTTACTTTTCAAATTGCGGTTTTCTCCAACTGCCGACAAAGTAAAACACAATGCCAATCCAAAGCGGCGTAAAACCTGCCAAGGCATCGCCCAACCAAAAACCGAAATGTTTCATATCCAACACCAAGCCGAACAGCACCGCTAACCCGATACGCATAACAATTCCGTCAAAAATAGCGGTAGAAAAATTGACCGCGGTGTTGGCACTGCCGTTCATCAGTGCGTTCATCGGCGAACGCGCGGCACTGCCAAAAAACATAAGCACCGCTATTGGCAAATATTCTATGCCAATGGCAATAACTTCTTGTTCGGTTGTAAAAATGGAATACACCTGTTGCGGGAATAAAAGAAAAACAGCGGAAAACACCACCGCAATACCGGTGGAAAACAGTGTGATAACGCCCATAATGCGCGGTACTCGACAATATTCACCCGCTCCGATGTTTTGCCCCACCATGGACGAACCCGCCGTGTTAAGAGAGTTGGATACCAAATTGCTAAAACTGGCAATTTTGTTGGCAATGCCCGCAAACCCTGCCACCGCCACACCATAGGCGTTGATGTAAGCGTTGACAAACAGTTTCGAAAACATAATCGCGGCACTTTTGATAGCCATGGGCACACCCAATTTGACTAATCGTACAAATTCTTCCCGTTGCACTTTCACAAAATACTCCGCACGAAAAACCAATCCAAACTGTTGCCGCTTTTTGTATACAAACACCGCACAACAAATAAAACTGAACGATTGACTGATAACGGTTGCCAACGCGGCACCCATGGCACGCATGTCCAAACCAATAACAAACCAAAGGTCCAAAACAACGTTTAAAATTGAAGCAATACCAATAAAAAGAAGCGGGTGTTTGGAATCTCCCAGTCCGCGCAACACCGCACTGGCAGCGTTATAACCATAAATAAACACGGTGCCGATAATGCTGACGGTTGCATACCCCAGTGCATCTTGCCATGCTTCGGGCGGAGTGTTCATGACCTGCAAAATCGGTTCACGCCAAATCAAACAACCAACCGAAAGAACACTGCCGAGCACGGTTAACGTGAAAAACAACGTCCCGATAAATTGCCCAATCTTGTGTTCCTCTTTGGCACCAATATAGTGAGAAATTATGACTTGTCCCGCGTTGGAAAACCCCATGGCCAAAAACGTCAAAAAATGCGCGACATCGCCGCCAACCGCAACGGCGGCAAGACCTTCTTTGCCCAACACGTGGCCCACCACAATCATGTCCACCATGTTGTATACCACTTGCAACGCACTGGCAAAAAACAACGGCATTGTAAATTTAAGCAGTTGCGGCGTTATGGGTCCTTTTGTAAAATCGGTTATGTAGTTTGCTTTTGACATGTTTCTTCACCCACATAACAGTATACCTTCAAATTTTTGTTTTTACAACAAAAAACTCCGACAAAATTTTTGTCGGAGTTTTCGTTTTACAACAGAGCTTCAACCTCATCCACGGCGGGCGAAATTTCGTCGCAATCAACACGTTCGATTTCACCGTCGTCACACAAATGCGATACCGTAGCGTTAATCGGTAATTTAGCCAAAAGCGAAATGTTCATCGCCGTTGCCGCTTTGTCTAAACCGTTTTCCTCGCCAAACAAGGTGATGTGCTTGCCACAGTCGGGGCAAACCAAATAACTCATGTTTTCCACCAAACCAAGTACCGGGATATTCAGCATATCTGCCATGGTTTTGGCTTTACCCACCACCATTTGCACCAACGATTGCGGAGTCGATACCACCACCGTGGCATCCACCGGCAAGGTTTGATACACCGTCAACGGTACGTCGCCCGTTCCGGGAGGCATGTCAATGAACAAAACATCCAAATCGCCCCACACCACGTCGGTCCAAAATTGTGTGACCGCACCGGCAAGCACCGGTCCGCGCCATACAACGGGTTGCGTTTCGTCTTCCAATAACAAGTTAATAGACATCACTTTGATGCCCAAATGTGTTTCTGCGGGCAAAATGCCAACCTCCGAGCCTTGGGCTTTTTGTGTCAAACCAAAAGCACGGGGAATGGAGGGACCGGTAATATCCGCATCCAACACGCCGACTTTATAGCCGCGACGAGCCATCATAACGGCAAGCAAACAGGTAACGGAGGATTTTCCCACGCCGCCTTTACCGCTGCTGACGGCGACTACCTTTTTGATGCTGCTGAATTCGTTGAGTTTTGCGTGTAAATCTTCTTTGCGTTCACTGCATTTTTGCGAGCAAGAACTGCAATCGTGTGTACATTCACTCATTGTTTCTTCCTCCTTACGAACATGTAAGACGAGGTCCGCCATTGGCGAACCTCGTTAATAATACAAAATTTATGCCGAGCGAGTAACCTTTTGCGAGGCGGAAATGGCACTGTTTGCGCCTTCCACAATCCCCTCGGAATGAATCACTTGCATGGCGGTTTTTACCAAAATCGAAAAATCACCTTTTAAGGAATAGGTCTTGGCATACTGGCTGTCAAGCTTGGCTTTTTCACGAACAGTTACGGTATCGCGTCCGCTGACTTGTGCCAAACCGGTAATACCCGGACGCACCCTGGAAGCACCGTTACGGTGGCGTAATCCCAACAAATCTTTTTCCGACAACACGACCGGACGCGGACCCACAAAACTCATATCACCTTTTAAGACGTTGAATAATTGCGGCAACTCATCCAAACTCATGCGGCGCAATAATTCGCCGATGGGAGAAATGTATTTTTCCGGATTTTCCAACTTGTGCGTGGCAACGTTTGCGGGTGCCAAAACACTCATGGTACGGAATTTATAAATTTTAAAAGGAATGTCAAAACGACCCATGCGCTGTTGCACAAAAATGGGAGAACCCTTGGTATCAATGGCTGCTAAAACCGCCACAATAACCATGACGGGTGAAAGTGCTAAAATAAACAATAGCGAAAAGACAATATCGAGAAAACGTTTAAACGAAGAATAACGATTGGTGTGCTTTATATTGTATTGAGACTCTATGCTGACAACTCGGCGCATCATTTTATCCTCCTTTTAGTCTCTTTTTCTTGAATTTGTGTTTTTCTGCTTGACGAGGGCATTATACACTGTTGTTATTTAAAAATCAAGGTTTTTTCTGTGAACGACAAAAAAGTCTGTACGTACAACCACTTTTTCACAAAGCAAAATTCTGCTTTTTGGTTATTTTGCACTACTTCAAAGGCGGTTTTTGACAATTTTCTCACAAACAACACCCGCTTTTGTGCCGGTCGGTAATATTTTCATGCACAACCAAGCACTTCCACCGTCCAAATGTGCTCAAACGGACATACTAATGCGGGAGGCGAGAGTGTTTTGTATGCCGTTATAAAACGCGGTTTGGATATACTTTTATCGTTTTTGTTGCTTTTTGTGCTCGGTCCTCTTTTTTTGATAATCATCATCGTTATCCATGCCGATTCTTCCGGGCCGGCAATTTTTCGGCAAGTACGTTGCGGAAAAAGCGGTAAACCGTTTGTTATATATAAGTTTCGTACCATGTTTCTTAAAGCGCCAAAAAACATCGCAACACGAAATTTTAAAATGCCGCATCGCTATATCACGCCGTTTGGCAAATTTTTGCGGCAAACCAGTTTGGACGAGTTGCCGCAATTATTCAACGTCTTAAAAGGCGATATGAGCTTTGTGGGTCCCCGACCCGTAATCCCCGCAGAAAAGAATTTGTTGGCATTGCGGCGGCAATGGCGAGCAGATACGGTGCGCCCCGGCATTACCGGTCTGGCGCAAATACGCGGCAGAGATGCGTTGGATGCACCGGACAAAGCACATTACGATGCCGAATATGCGCGTCATTACTCTTTTCTGTTGGATGTTTATATCCTTTTTTCTACCGTAAAATACGTACTCAAACGAGAAGACATCCACGAAGGCAGTGCGGATTTATATCACAAACCTTAATCACCCTCTTTTGCTTTTTAGCATACACTAAAAAGCAAAGGAGGGGTTTTTATGGCATCTGTCAACGCGCCGATTCGCTACTTTTTAGGAACCAACACTCCCGATGGGTTTAAGGAATGTTCCCGTGTGTTATATGATTCCTCAAAGGACTGGCATACATACATCTTAAAAGGTGGTCCCGGTACCGGAAAATCCACGTTACTTCGCTCGGTTTACGAACAACTTGGCGACGAAAAGACCGAGGTGTTTTGTTGTTCTGCCGACCCCGCTTCGCTTGACGCCGTGCGTCTGCCCCATCAAAAAAAATTGTTCATAGACGGTACCGCACCACACGTGATGGAACCAACCTTTTGGAACGTAACCGAGGAGGTTGTTCCGCTGTTTTCGGCAACACAAAAAGAGATAATTGCGGCTCAGGCAAATCGCATTCTTTCGCTCAGCAACGAAAACGCCTCTCTCCATGCACAATGTCAAAAAGTGTTAAAAGCCGTACAAGGCATCCTTGCCGACAATCGCCAACTTGAAAAAAGGGCATTACGCACAAACAAAATCGAAAAAATCGCAGCGCACCTCGCCGACACCGAATGGATGCCTTTGTCAAAGGCCGGCGTGCAGGAACTCCGTTTTATCAGTGCCGTTACGCCGAATGGCTTTACCGTTCTGTCCGGCACCATTCAGGCTCTTTGTCCCCGTATTTTTGCCATCGAGGACGAACACGGCGCCGTTGCCGATGCGTTGCTTAAACACTTGCTCGACCGAGCATTAGCCGACGGCCAACGTTGCGTTGTTTGTCCTTGTCCGTTGTTTTACGAAAACTCTGTTGAACACTTACTTCTTCCGGACATTGGCGTTGCTTTTGTATCTTCCAACCGTTACCACAAAGTGGACTATCCTGTTTTTCGACGTTTGCATGCTTCTCGATTTTTAAATGCCGAAGTCATGCAAGAAAAACAAAACCTGCTTCGTTTTCAAACCAAGGCAATAAACGAGTTGTTGCAGCAAGCATCGCAAGCTGTCGCAACGGCAAAAACCGTACACGACCAATTGGAAAAACTGTATGCCGCTGCGACAAACTGGACCGCGGTGGACACGCTCACGCAAAAGTTGCTTTCTGATTTTGCATAAAAAGAAGGGGCAAACGCTTTGCGTTTGCCCCTTCTTTCTTTTGTTATGATTCTTTTTTTGTCAACTTTATACTGTTACGGTAAGCAATATAATCGGTAAGCATCATTTGAACAACCGCAATAAACGGTGCGCCCAAGAACACGCCCCAGAAACCAAACAAACCGCCGCCAATGGTAATTCCCAATAAAACATAGATGGCTTTGATACCAACGGTCTGACCAACAATACGCGGTTGAATAATGTTGGCATCGATTTGTTGCATTACCAAAATGTAAGCAGCCACAAACAAGGCTCCGTAGAAATTGCCCGACAACAAGGCAATCAAAACCGCCAACACACCACCAATAAGAGCGCCGAAATACGGTATCATGTTCATAATTCCCAGCATCATACCCATAACCGCCGCGTTCGGCATTCTGGCCAACAAAAAGCCAATGGTTGCCAATACGCCGACGACCAACGCATCTAACATTTGGCTGTAAAAATAGTTGTAAAAAATCTTGGCGGTTTTGTGTGCATAGGTAGAAAAGAAGGTGAGCGTTTTCGGTTTGAACACCAACCCCAAAACGGATTTGACCGCGGCAAACAGCGATTCATGACCAAGCAGCATGTATACCGAAACAATCACCGCCATGATGACTTCTACCAAAGAAGAAGTAAAGTTTAACACACTGCTCAAATACGACAACAATTTATCTACCGTTACTTGTTCTTGCAAAAAGGCATAAATTTCCTTGGCGCGTTGCGGCAAATCCAGGCTTTCCAAAAAACTGCCCGGTCCCGCGCGGTCGTTGATGAATCCCATCACTTTTTCGTAATAGGCGGGAACGTTGCTCACAAACTCTGCCACAGCGGAAACCAAAGCCGGAACAGCAATGTAAAACAACAAACCGAGCAACCCAAGCGTCAGCAAATATACCAACGCCACCGAAAGCGGGCGCGCCGCTTTTTCAAAAAATTTCCCCTTGATTCGTTTGAGATTGCGTTCCATCCAGCTCATCGGTCCGTACAGCACAAACGCAATCGCAAAACCGACGACAAACGGCGTCAGTATGGAAAACCCTTTGCTGATAATCAAGCCAATTTGACCCAAATTATCAAACGTCTTATACACCACAATCAAAGCAAGACCCAACAAAAACAAGGATACCCATTGTGCAAGATTTTTATTGGCTTTCACGTGCTGACACCTCCGTTGTAAAATCAGTATAACAAAACTTTGTTAAAAGCGCAACCGCTTATCCGTTAAACGCATCTTTTACTTTATCAAAAAAACTTTTCCGCCGTTGGTAGTTTTTGTCGCCCAAAGATTCCTCAAACGCTTGCAGCAATTCTTTTTGTTTGCCGGTTAAGTTTTTGGGCACTTCCACCGTGATACGGGCAATCAAATCCCCGTTTCCGCGACCGTTTAAGTACGGTACACCTTTTCCTTTTAACCGAATAATGTCGCCCGGTTGCGTACCTTCTTTTATGGTATACGGCACCTTGCCATCAAGCGTGGGCACTTGAATTTCCGCACCCAACGCCAACTGCGAAAACGTAAGCGGTAATTCGCAAAGCAAATCATAACCGTCACGCTCAAAAATGGGATGAGGACGTACGGCGATTTGCAATTCCAAATCACCGGCAGGACCGCCGTTGATACCGGCATTCCCTTTTCCGCGAACGGTAAGTACTTGCCCGTCGTTGATACCGGCAGGAATGTTCACCCCTACCGTGGAAGCCACACGCACTTGTCCCACACCGTTACAATCCGAGCACGGTTTTTCAATGATTTTTCCTTTACCGTGACACCGTGAACAAACACTTTGTGTTTGAATAACGCCAAACGGTGTGCGTTGTTGGCGTGCTTCTTGTCCTGTTCCGTGACAAATGGGACACGTCGAAGCAGAAGTCCCCTTTGCCGCGCCGGAACCGCCACAGGTACGGCAAGTTTCCACCACGCGAACAGACACCTGCTTTTTGCATCCTTTTGCCGCTTCTTCAAAAGAAATAACCACGTTGGCAGCAACGTCGCTTCCTTGACGCGGGGCGTTAGGATTGGCACGGCGTCCGCCGCCGCCAAAGAACGACGAAAAAATATCACCAAAATCAAAATCTTGTGCACCCCAACCGCCATAGCCGCCACCGGCACCAAAGTTCGGGTCGGTGCCCGCATGACCAAACTGGTCATAACGCGCCCGCTTTTGCGAATCGGACAACACCTCGTACGCTTCGTTAACTTCTTTGAACTTTGCCTCGGCATCCTTGTCGCCCGGATGCAAGTCGGGATGATATTTTTTTGCCATCTGCCGATAGGCTTTTTTTATTTCATCCTCGGCGGCACCTTTTTGCACGCCAAGCACTTCATAATAATCACGTTTATCCGCTGCCATACGAACCTCTCCCCCGTTGTTACACGGGAAAAGTCAGTCGGGAAAACCCCGACCGACTTTTTTCATAAATTAGTGTACTTCGCCGTTGTAATATCCTTCACCGGCATCCGGCGGAACCGTTCCGTCCTCACCGGCAGGGACTGCACCTTGTTCGGGAGCCGCCGCTTTATAAATCTTTTCCGACACTTCGTAGAACTTCTTCATCAGTTCTTCTTGTGCGGCTTTAATCGCTTCGTCATCTTCGCCTTTTAACGTTTCTTTCAAAGCATCGACTTTGCTTTGCAATTCGGTTTTGTCGGCTTCTTCCAACTTGTCGCCCAATTCTTCCATGGTCTTTTCGCATTGGTATACCGCTTGGTCAGCGCCGTTGCGCAATTCCACCGATTCGCGTTTTTTCTTGTCTTCTTCGGCGTATTGCTCGGCTTCTTTCACCGCTTTTTCCACGTCTTCTTTGGACATGTTGGTGTTGGAAGTAATGGTAATGTGTTGTTCTTTGCCGGTACCCAAATCTTTGGCACTTACGTTAACAATACCGTTTGCGTCAATGTCAAAAGTAACTTCAATTTGCGGCACACCGCGGCGCGCGGGAGCAATGCCGTCCAAATGGAACATACCCAAGGTTTTGTTGTCGCGAGCAAAATCACGTTCACCTTGTAACACGTGCACTTCCACCGACGGTTGATTATCTTGCGCGGTGGAGAAAATTTGAGATTTTTTGGTGGGAATGGTGGTGTTGCGTTCAATCACGCGGGTCATCACACCGCCCATGGTTTCTACACCCAAGGAAAGGGGCGTAACATCCAAAAGCAACAAACCTTTTACTTCGCCGCCCAACACACCGGCTTGCAGCGCGGCACCCATTGCCACACATTCGTCGGGGTTGATGCCTTTGAAGGGTTCTTTGCCCAAGAATTTTTGTACCGCTTCTTGCACGGCGGGAATACGGGTAGAACCACCCACCAACAACACTTTGTCAATCTCCGAAGCGGAAAGTCCGCTATCCGACAACGCCTGTTTAACAGGTTTCATGGTGGCATCTACCAAATCCGCGGTCAAGCGGTTGAATTCAGCGCGGGAAAGTGTCATGTCCAAGTGTTTCGGGCCGCTGGCATCTGCCGTGATAAACGGCAGGTTGATGCTGCTGGTCATACCGCCCGACAATTCAATTTTGGTTTTTTCGGCAGCTTCACGCAAACGTTGTACCGCCATTTTGTCTGCCGAAAGGTCCACGCCGGTTTCTTTGCGGAAACCATCGACCATCCAGTCCACGATTTTTTGGTCAAAGTCGTCGCCGCCCAAACGGTTGTTACCGGCGGTTGCCAACACTTCTTGAACGCCGTCGCCCATTTCGATAATGGACACGTCAAATGTGCCGCCACCTAAGTCGTAAACCATGATTTTTTGGTCTTTTTCTTTGTCAATGCCGTATGCCAACGCAGCCGCCGTCGGTTCGTTGATGATACGTTTTACTTCCAAACCGGCAATTTTACCGGCATCTTTGGTTGCTTGACGTTGCGCATCGGTAAAATAGGCAGGAACGGTAATCACCGCTTCGGTCACGGTGTCGCCCAAATACGCTTCGGCATCTTGTTTTAATTTGGACAAAATCATTGCGGAAATTTCTTGCGGGGTAAAATCTTTTGCATCAATCGAAACTTTGGTGGCAGAACCCATTTCGCGTTTGATGGAAGCCACTGTGCGGTCGGGGTTGGAAACCGCTTGTTGTTTCGCTACACGACCGACAATGCGTTCGCCGTCTTTTTTAAACGCCACCACCGACGGTGTCGTACGTGCTCCTTCTGCGTTGGGAATAACCACTGCTTCGCCGCCTTCAATAACTGCTACGCAGGAGTTAGTGGTACCAAGGTCAATACCGATAATTTTTGCCATTGTTGTTTTCCTCCTAAAAATGTGTTTGTATTTATCGAATTATCGCAACTGCGGTAATATCAAGCCTTTTTAATTTGCCACTTTTACCATGGCGGGACGCAACACCCGTGCGCCCAAAGCATATCCTTTTTGATACACTTCGGTAACCGTTTCCGGCTCGACGCCATCGGCATCTTCACGCATGACGGCTTGGTGTTTTTCGGGGTTAAACACCTCGCCATGCGCGGGAATAACTTCCAGCCCTAACGTTTTGAGCGTTTCTTGTGTTTGATTAAGCACCATTTCGACCCCTTTTTTGTAATCGGTTCCCTCAGGTGCTTCCACCGCACGTTCCAAATTGTCAATCACCGGCAACAGTGCTTTTAGCACTTCGGCTTTGACAAACGAACCCAACTGTTCTTTTTCTTGGTCGGTGCGCCGCTTATAGTTGGCATATTCCGCCAACACACGCTGATATTGGTCTTGCGTTTGCGTCAGTTGTTGTTGCAAGTCTGCCACTTGATTGTTGACAGTTTCCTCTGCGTTATTCGTTTCGGTCTGAGGTGCTTCTTCCACAACCTCTTGGACCCCTTCTTTTTTTTCTTCTTCCACAAAGAATACCTCCTTGCTTTTATTCTTCAGCCAGCCGACTCAACAAACGGCCAACGGATTGTGCCACGTATTGTAAACGGGGTATCGCCCTTGCATAATCCATGCGCACAGGGCCAATCAGCCCCAACGACCCGCTGTGACCATCGCCGACGGCATACCGCGTCATGATAATACAAGAACCCGCCAGTTCCGGCAACGAACTTTCGCTTCCCAGCACCACACGCACACCCTCGGGATGGGCTGCTAACATACCGGACAACCATTCCCGCTGGGATAAAAAGCCCAACAGCGAACGCGCTCGGTCCAGTGGGTAATCGGGGTGTTGCAACAAGTTCCATTCCCCCGCCAAACGTACCTCGGCTTGTGCCATTTCCTCTACCAAGTCGGCAAAGGCCGTAATAACGGGAGCATACGAAAGTGCTTCGTTCCCCAATCGTACAAACACGGCTTGCATTTGCGCGGTACCAACCATGGACAACGCACAACCGACAAACTCTGTGTTGAGCGTTTGAGCAATACGGCATAACGCCTCGCTGTCACACTCCACACCTAATCGACAAACACGACTGCGAACACCGCCGTTGTCTGTCATGAGCAGCACCGCCACGGTATGCGAACCCGCTGCCAGCACTTCCACTCGGCGAACACACGCTTGTTTTTGGTTCGGTGTTGCCGCTAACGCCGCCACACCGGTAGACTCCGCCAACAACCCCGAGGCTTGCTCCATCAAACGGTCAGGGTCGCCCGCTACCGAAGCCAAGGCATCATCCACTTCCCGTTTGTTGTCTTCCGTAAGCGGCGAGCAAGACATTAATCGGTCAATATACAACCGAAAAGCCTTGGCGGTGGGAATCCGCCCCGCCGAGGTGTGCGGCTGCTCCAAAAAACCCGCCGCCGCAAGTTCGGCCATGTCGTTGCGAATCGTGGCAGAGGAAACCGCTTGTTCCAACGCTTCAACCAACGCTTTGGAACCAATCGGCTCACCGGTGCGAATATATGCCGCCACAATAGCCGAAACAATTTGCTGTTTACGCGCACCCAAATCCATTGCCACACATCCTTTCTTTTTACCGTTAGCACTCTTTTCGTTCGAGTGCTAACCCTTCTATACTTTACCATTCCCCGTGCCGTCTGTCAATATGTTATTTGTAAATGTTTTGTAAATCTGCCACATTTTTCTGCGCTTCTTTGCTTGACAAGTATTTGCGGCTGTGTATATAATAAAAATACTATTGAATATGCTGATTTTTAAGACAAGGAGTATTACTATGGCTGATTTACAGATTCATAATTTTGACTTTAACAAACTCATCGAGTTTGCCTCCTCCGCCAAAGGTGAAGTGTTTTTGAACACCCCCGATGGTGACGTTTTGAATTTAAAAAGTCGTTTGACGCAGTTGTTGGCGCTTTCGAGCGCGGTGGACTGGGGTCACATTGGCGAAGCGACCATCACTTGCACCGACCCCGAGGATGAAACCCATTTGTTCCGCCTTAACTTGTATGGAACACCCGAAGAAAAATAAAAAAACAAAAAGCCCGCCGAAGATTTGCAAATCTTCGTCTGTTTTTTATATCCATTCGTAGGCTTCTCGCACCGTTGCGGCACCAACCACTTCGATGTTGTAACTGCCGGTAAGGTTTTTCATTGTCTGCATCGGTACAATCACACGGGTAAATCCCAATCGCGCCGCCTCGGCAATGCGTTGTTCGGCACCCGATACCGCACGGAGCTCTCCCGCCAGACCAATTTCGCCAAACGCTACCACGCCTTCGCCTATCGGCTTGTCTTTCACACTGGAAATCAGCGCCAAGGCCACCGGCAAATCTGCCGCCGGCTCGGTCAACCGTAATCCGCCCACCACGTTTAGGTAGGCATCCAAGTTCGAAAAGAAGAATCCCGCGCGTTTTTCCAACACCGCCAACAGTAACGCCAAACGGTTGTTATCAAACCCCGTGGACATACGCCGCGGATTTCCAAAACCGGTGGGTGACACCAAACCTTGTACCAAGTCGTAGGCCAAGCGGTCTTAGGA
>JAZNRV010000047.1:0-14991 GCA_045590855.1 Acutalibacteraceae bacterium
CTACCGCTAAATAATGAACAAAACCTTGCCATTTGATAATATCCTCTCAAAAAAAGCGCACACCCCAAAACGGTGTGCGCTGAAAATTAAAGTGCTTGCGGGAAAGCGATGTCGTCGTTTTCGGTAACACGCCGAATGTCAGCACCTAAACTTTGTAGTTTTTCTACCAAATCTTCGTACCCACGTTCAATGTGATGAATATCTTCTACCACGGTTTCCCCTTTGGCTGCCAATGCTGCAATTACCATAGCGGCACCCGCACGCAAGTCAATTGCCTTTACAGGTGCGGCGTTGAGATGGTCAACACCTTGCACTACCGCCAACTTGCCATCTACTTGAATGTCGGCACCCATGCGGCGTAATTCATCCACATAACGGAAACGATTTTCCCACACACCTTCGTTGACAATGCTTGTCCCTTCTGCCAGCGACAGCAGAACCGCTGCTTGCGGTTGCATGTCGGTCGGGAAACCGGGATGCGGCATAGTTTTGACATTGCAATGGCGCAACCGACCGTTGGAAGAAACGCGAATTTCTTCGTCAAACTCTTCGATTTCGGCACCCATTTCTTGCAATTTTGCGGTGATGGATTCCAAGTGCTTGGGAATAACATTTTTTACCAAAACGTCGCCGCCCGTGGCAACCGCCGCCGCCATATATGTGCCGGCTTCGATTTGGTCGGGAATGATGGAATACGTTGTACCGTACAAATGCTCAACACCATAAATTTTGATAACGTCGGTACCGGCACCGCGAATATCGGCACCCATGGAGTTTAAAAAGTTTGCCAAATCCACAATGTGCGGTTCTTTGGCGGCATTTTCAATCACGGTAACACCTTTGGCGTAAACCGCTGCCAACATAATGTTGACAGTTGCACCAACCGACACCATGTCCAAATACACCGAACTACCGACCAATTCCTCGGCTTGTGCTTCAATCATACCGTTTTTGAGCGGTAACACTTTGGCACCAAGGCAGGAAAACCCTTTTAAATGTTGGTCAATCGGGCGAACACCAAAATAGCAACCACCCGGCATGGGAACATTGGCTCTGCCAAACCGCCCAAGCAACGCACCGATAAAGTAATACGATGCGCGCATTTTTTTGGCTAAATCATGAGGGACGGTTTGGGTAACGATAGTGCGAGAGTCGATTTCCACCGTATGTTTATCCAAACGGCGCACGGTGGCACCAAGAGATGCCAAAATTTCCAACGCTGTGGCAACGTCGGCAATGTTGGGGATATTTTCAATGCGACAAATTCCGTTTGCCAGCACCGCTGCGGGTAAAATGGCAACAACAGCGTTTTTAGCACCGCTGATACACACTTCGCCCCTTAACGGATGCCCGCCTCCAATGCGATATTTATCCAAAAAACCCACTCCTCAAAGTTTAGGTTTATGATAGTCATTACACCCTACTCAATATAGTATACCACACTTTTTGTAAAAATCAAATATTTTCTTAAAAAACTTCGATTTTATTTTTAAAAATACTATATATAGTATGACTCAAAATTTTAATATCCCAAAGATTCTCCCACCAAAATAACGTGAATACGGTCTTTTTCGCGTTGAAATGCAGAAATAACACCGGTCACACAAATGCGCTGAGGAGAAGTGCAACCTTGTGCCATGGTACCATCGGGATGCAAACAATGCCCTGTTTTGGCACAGGGGGTTTGGCAGTTCAAACGTTGGGTGTTCAGCGGTGCAGCAATCGTTTTGACACGTTTGACTGCCGCCGGTAAATCTTCCACAATTTTGTTGCAGCCGACTACCAAAATTACTTTTTCGGGACCAAAGCACAAAGCAGAAACACGGTTTCCTTTTCCATCAACATTATACAATTCGCCATTTTTGGTAACAGCGTTGGAAGAGCACAAAAACGCTTTGGCGGACAAGCCTTTTTTCATACATTCCAAGCGTTCTTCGGGAGTTAAGCTCGGTTCATCACGGTCGATAAACGCATATTTCCCGCTGCGCAAAAGGTCCATAACGCCGCTTTCTTTCAGCGATTGCGAGCCTCCCACAGCGATGGTTTCTCCTTCTTGCAGCAACGTGGATACAAGCGGAACAACCTGTTCTTTGCTTTCCAGGCAGTAGGCGCGCATATTATTCTTTTCCAGTGCTGCGGCAATAGGTTCTAATTGTGATAATGTCATGGTGGTATTCATTATTCCAACCCCTGTTCTTGTTCTAATTTGGTGATTAAGTTAATGCGTTGTTGATGGCGACCACCGTCAAACGGTGTGTTGAGGAAGGTCGTAACAATGCTTTTTGCCAGTTCTGCACCCGTAACACGTGCACCAATGGCTACCATGTTGGCATCGTTATGACGGCGGGTAAGTTCTGCCGAAAGCGGTTCGCTGCACAAAGCGCAACGAATGCCGTGTACTTTGTTGGCGGCAATGCTGATACCAATACCGGTCCCGCAAATGACAATCCCTTTTTCGCAAGTGCCGTCGGCAACTGCCTTGGCAGCGCGTGCCGCAAAAATCGGATAATGGCAACTATCCGTTGTGTGCGTACCGAAATCGATATACTCTTGCCCCATCTCGTTGAGCAAAACTTCGATTTCTTTTTTCAGTTCAACCGCTGCGTGGTCACAAGCAATTGCAATCATACTGTATTCTCCTTTTTCTTCCTGATGTTTTTAAAAAAAGGAAACGCAAGGCGTTTCCTTTTTTTAGCATTCGTTTTATTATTCCGCAGTTTCTTGTGCTTCGGCGGCGGGAACTTCTTCTGCCACTTCTTCGGCAACAGGTTCTTCCACAGCCTCTTCCACTGCCGGTGCTTCTTCCAACAACGCGCGAATAGACAAACTGATGCGGTTGTTTTCGGTATCAACAGCGGTGATTTTGACTTGTACTTCTTCGCCGACTTTCAACGCATCTTGCGGTTTGTCGATGCGGCGGTTGGCAATTTGCGAAATGTGAATCAGACCGTCCACACCGGGCATGATTTGAGCAAACGCGCCAAAGGTGGTCATGCCTACAATTTTGGCGGTGACAACATCGCCCACGGCATAGTTGGCTTTGAAGATTTCAAACGGATTGTCTTCCGCACGGCGGTAGCCGAGAGAAATCTTTTGTTTTTCCAAATCCAAATCGCGGATATATACTTCGACAGTGTCACCGACGTTCAGAACCTCGGAGGGGTGTTTGATGCGACTCCAAGACAGTTCAGAAACATGAATCATGCCGTCAACACCACCCAAATCCACAAAAGCACCATAGGAAGTCATGGATTTGACAACGCCGGTGTATTTTTGACCGACTTCTGCCGCCGCAAAAAATGCGTCTTTCTTTTCTTTGAGTTCTTCGCGAGCGACATCACGAATCGAGCCGAGTGCACGACGGCGAGCATGATTGATTTCGATGATTTTGAAGCGAACGGTTTGTTTGACCAAGGGAGTTAAATCTTCCATACGGACAACCGACGCGCGGGAAGCGGGTACGAACACTTTAACACCGTGGGAAGCGACCAAAACGCCGCCTTTGATAACGTCCGTGACGACACCTTCCAAAATCTCACCGCTTTCGCAAGCAGCAACAATGGTATCCCAGCCTTTTTTGGCATCGATACGTTTTTTGGAAAGCATAATGGTGCCTTCTTGGTCGTTGGTACGCATAATCAGCAATTCCAACTCATCACCGATTTTTACCAAATCGGCGGGATTGGCGCCGGCAGCCGACAATTCCTCAACGGGAATGTAACCGGTTTGTTTGCGACCGATAACTTCGACCTGCACTTCGTTGGGAGCAATAGCCACAACGATGCCGCGTACTCTTTCATCTGTAGTTAAACTTTGAAGAGATGCTTCCAAAGCCTCCTCAAAACTCATTTCGTCAAAGGATTTGACTTGCTCGACGGCTGCTACCGCCTCGTTTTCTTGGACTTCGCTGTTGTTGACAATCTCGGACATGGTTAAAAGTACCTCCTTAATTATATCGGCCGGTGTCGACGCTCCGGCTGTCACGCCGATAACAGACGCATTTGCAAAAGTTTCTGCCTTTAATTCCGCTGCCGTTTCCACCAAAACGGTGGCACAATACGGACGACATACTTCTTGCAATTTGGCTGTGTTGGAGCTTTGACGCCCACCGACAATCACCATCACATCGCTTTGTTGTGACAGGGCAACTGCCTCTTCCTGTCTTTTGGCAGTAGCATTACATATTGTATCAAAGATTATTGAATTTGTATAGTGTTTTTTTACAATTTCGGCGCACTTTTTCCAAATATTCTTCTGAAAAGTGGTCTGTGAAACCAAAATTACGGCTTTTTCGGACGATACTTTACCCGAATCAATGAAGTTATGTAGTTGTTCTTCGGTTGAAAAGACGTACGATTCCCCAAAACAGTGACCGCGTATGCCGACAACTTCGGGGTGACCTTCGTCACCCGCAATGAAAACAACGGCACCTTTTTGGGATTCTTCCGCCACGATACGGTGGATTTTTGCAACAAAAGGACAAGTCGCATCGTGTACGAAAAGTCCCGCTGTGCGAATATTCTCGTGCACCGATTGCGGCACACCGTGCGAACGAATAACCAGTGTGGAATCGAGCGGTGCTTCTTGCGGTGCATCTACAATTTGTACTCCTCGCTTGGCAAGCGATTGTACCATTTGCGGATTATGAATAATCGGACCCAGGGTGCAAACACGCTCACCGTTATCGAGAAGCGTGTTCACAGCGTCTACCGCCCGTTGTACGCCAAAACAAAAACCGGCAGAATCGGCAACACGGATAATTTTATTCATATTCTTCTATCTGCTGTGAGATAGCCTCCATAATTCGACGTGTGGCAAAGCGGATATCGGGATGTTCGGCATCAGCCAAGTGAAGTTCCTCTGCCGACAACGGTTTCCCATAAACAATCGTGATGCGTTTAAACAATCGCACACGTTGATTGCGAGTAACAATAGCCACAGGCAACACATGGGCACCGGTTTTGGCGGCAATAAACGCTACACCGGATTTGGGACGTAATAATTTGCCCGTTTTGGAACGGGTACCCTCGGGGAAAATTCCTAAAATTTTTCCTTCCTTCACCAAAGTTTCTGCGGTGTTCAAAGCGTCGGTATCCCCCGTTCCTCGATGAACGGGAAAAGCGCCCAATTGTTTTCCCAAAAACCAAGAAAACAAACGATTGCAAAACAATTCTGATTTTGCCATGAAATAAATGTGTCGATGCGGCTTTGCGGTAATCAATATTACCGGGTCCCAGTTGGAAATGTGGTTAGAGCATAAAATGAGCGATGTGGAATCGGACGGGAAATTTTCCACACCCACTTCCCTTACACGCATAATAAGGCGCACCAAGGGGCCTAAAATTTTGATTAACGTGCGACCTAACCACATACCTTTATCATCCCTTCAACGATGTTAAAATCAATTCTTTAAGCAGTGTTACCGATTGTTGCAAATCAATACCATCGGTGTTAACCAATTTGGCATCTTCTGCCGGTTTGAGCGGCGCTGTAGCACGGTGAGAATCGTTATAATCCCGCACTTTCATGTCTTCCAGCACTTCTTCATAAGTAACTTGTGTTCCCTTTTCGACCAGTTCCAACAAACGCCGACGAGCGCGTTCTTCGGCGGAAGCGGTTAAAAAGATTTTTACATCTGCAAACGGCAACACTACCGTACCGATATCACGTCCATCCATAATTACGTTTTCACGGCGCGCCGTATCTTGCTGTAAATGGAACAAAAATTCCCGTACTTTCGGTATGGCAGAAACCGCTGACGCTGCCATGGAAACCTCAGGCGTGCGGATGTAACCGCTGACGTCTTCGCCATTGAGGAACACCCGTTGTTCACCGTCGGCATAGCCCATGGAAACCGTAAGGTTCGGCAACAAAGCAACAACAGATTCGTCATCCTTTGGGTCGATATTTTGTTGCAGTACCGCAAATCCAACCGTGCGATACAAAGCACCGGTATCGACATAAATATATCCCAATTCTTTTGCCAAGATGCGGGCAATGGTGCTTTTTCCCGCACCGGAAGGACCATCAATGGCAATGGCAACCGTCTTTTTTTCTGTCATGCGTTTTTTCTCTCCTTTTTATTGGATATGCGAACCGGCAGCGTAGCCGGTAGAAAAAGCAATTTGCAAATTAAAGCCACCGGTATAGGCATCCACATCCAGCACTTCACCCGCAAAATACAAGCCGCTTACCAATTTGGATTCCATGGTAGTGGCATTCACTTCCCGCGTGCTGACACCACCCGCCGTAACAATGGCTTCTTCGACAGGGCGAAAATTCGCAACGGTTATCGGCAACGCTTTCAAGCATTGTCCCAAAGCGTGGCGTTCTTCACGCGAAACCGAGTGACATTTCTTCTCCCCTGCTATTTTGCAAAGGGACAGCACAGGAGAAATCAACAACCGTGGCAACAACTCTGCCAGCGTGTTACCGATGCAAGCGTTTTTGTGTGCTTCCAGTTCCCGAATCAGGCGAGCATCCAACTGTTCGGGTGAAAGTGCGGGCTTTAAATCCAACAGCAATTGATACCGACCGCATTGCATATCACGAAAATGCGCACTGGCACTCAAAATCATGGGGCCGGAAACCCCAAAATGCGTAAAAAGCATTTCCCCGAAATCGGTATACACCGTTTTGCCTGTCTTGGTATCCACCGCTGTTAAACCGCAATTTTTAAGCGATAAACCTTGCGCTTCGGCACACCAAGTATCCACCGTGGTAAGTGCCACCAGCGACGGACGCGGCGGGACAATGGTATGCCCCGCTTGTTCTGCCAAACGATACCCGTCACCGGTAGACCCGGTAACCGGATACGAGCAACCGCCGGTACAAACAATGGTGGCATACGCCGTGTATTGTTTGCCGCTTTCGGTCTGAACGCCGCAGCAAACACCATCTTCAATTAACAAACCGGTAACACGGTCGGTTACGAAACGAACGTTACCCCCACGTGCGTAAGAAACCAAGGCATCAACCACATCCACCGCTTTGTCCGAAACGGGAAACACGCGATTGCCTCGTTCGGTTTTGAGTGAAAGGCCTTGCTCTTCCAGCAAAGACATGGTATCTTGCGGAGAAAACGCCGAAAAAGCACTGTACAAAAACCGTCCATTGCCGGGAACATTTGCCACACATTCTTGCGGTGTACACGCATTGGTCACATTGCAACGACCTTTTCCGGTAATCATCACCTTGCGTGCCATGCGAGCGTTACGTTCAAGCACGGTCACCTGATGACCACAACGAGCCGCGGTACCGGCAGCCAACAACCCGGCTGCCCCGCCGCCAACAACAATTACTTGCATAAAATCCCTACTTTGGTTGATATTCGTGATAGGTTTCCCACAACGCTTCCATTTCGGTCAAAACGTTTCGGTTTTCTTCTATCCTCTTTAAGGAAATGGCAACCAGCAAAGCGTTGATAACACTCATGGGCGCAACCAAAGAATCCACAATGGTTGCCATATCACTATGTGCTAACAACAAGCAATTCGCCAATTCGGCAATGGGTGACAATTCGCTGTCGGTCAGCGAAACAACAGTGGCACCTCTGGAATGGGCAAAATGCACTGCCTTTACTGCTTTGCTGGAATAACGAGGATAACTCACCGCCACAAATGTGTCGTGTTCGCTGATTGGGAACATTTCTTCCAACATTTCCGCTTCGCTGGACGTGCTGATATAGCGTACGTCCGGCAACAAAAGGCGCAGATAATGTGCCAAAAAGTTTGCAAGTGCGCGGCAACTTCCTGCACCAAAAACATAAACCCGACGGGCAGAAACAAGCGACGTCACCGCTTTGTCAAAGGCTTCGGCGGAAAGTTCCTCCAATGTTTTGCTAATGTTGGCAATATCGTAAGATAACACATTTTGCAAAACTTCTTCGTCTTTCATGCGTGCGCGGGTTACCTCTACGCGTTGTACGCTGGTAAGTTTACTGCGCACCAACTCTTGCACGGCACGTTGCAGTTGCGGATATCCGTCAAACCCCAGCATCATGGCAAAACGCACCACGGTAGACTCGCTGACTCCGACAGTTTGTCCCAAAGTAAACGCCGTCATGTAGGCGGCGGTATCGTAATTTTCCAATATGTAGTCGGCAATGCGACGTTGTCCTTTTGAAAAATCCTCCATTTTGGAGGTAATGCGCGTGGTTAAATCGGTTTTCACAGGTATCCCTCCCACTTGACATTGTACCGCGTAAGAGAGAAAAATGCAAGAAATTTTACATTTCTTGCAAAACTCATCTATTTGGGAAATAAACGCCGACACAACGGCTGTAAGCGCGAAAAATAAAACGGCAAAAACCGTGTAAGACCGATATCGTACAAAATGAATATACCATTACCGGCTATTAAAAAAAGTGCTAAAATTGTCGACAAAGGCAGTGGTATACCCCGAACGGCAAATTCATCAAGCGAAAAGCCAATCGACGATAACCCCAAGTACGTTATAATCACCGAAAAATTAAACACGACAATTTTAACAAGCCATTCTACAAAACGGTTTTTGACGGATTCTGCGATGGCTTTTAATATAGGGTAATAACCAAAAAAAGCAACAAACAGTGCTTTGGCTTCCACATCCGGCACCAACAACAATGCCAAAACAGCAACCGCCACATAAGCACACAGTGCCGTTCTTTTGCCGCATTCTACCACCAAAGGCATCAAGAATACACCCGCCATGGCCGGTAACGCGTAAGTTGCAAAGGGAAAAAACGTGAGTAATAAGCAAAGCAGTGACATGGCACATAACACACTGCTCAAAGCGATACGTGATGTCGTTTTCATTTTCACGAGCCTCAACAACAACGAATCAAATCGCCGCCCATACATTCACAACAACAGTCAGCGCAAATCAGCCCTTGACAAACGTCACAGCCGGAACAACCACCCGGGTTTGCCCCACCGCCCACACGGTATCCTCCGGTACGGCGTTGACGGTCCAGTTGTGAAAAAGCAGTTTGATATTCGCGGTTGGTCGGGTCCATGCGCACAGCAGTGGAAAAATTGTTGTATGCTTCGTCCAACCAACCTTTTTTGTACAGCACACTTCCCTTTAAGAAATACCATTCCGCATCGCGCGAGGGAGCCGGAATACCATCCAACAAAGTTTCGGCATCAAAAGAGCGGCCTATGCGAATCAAATTACGAATATCGGCATAGCGCGTCGAAGAACCATTTTGTTGCGTACTGTTTTGATTTGACGAGCCACCTTGACGACGCATACGTACGATTGCATCGTAAGCTTCGTTGATTTCTTGCATTTTTTCTTCTGCCAAATCCGACAAGGGGTTATTATCGTAGTTATCCGGGTGATATTTGCGTGCTAATTGACGGTACGCATCTTTCACTTCGTCATCTGTTGCCTGCGGGCTGATGCCCAACACTTCATAAGGATTATTCATTGGTTTTACCTCCCTTACCGTAAACAACTTGTGTTTGCATATACGGCATTCCGTAATCTAAAATGTTTCGTAAAATCCCATCGAAATGGTGAATTGTCAATAAATCGTATGCTGCTTTACATTCGGCAAGCAAGGCGTTGAGTGAAAACAACATATCTTGACGCACTTGTTGTATTGCTTCGGTATCATCGGTTGTTAAAGAATGTGAAAATCGCAACGGATTATACGTGTTATGTTTCACATCGTCGGCCAAATCATCCACTGCATCCATGCGGTAAACCCAACTACCCAAGCAATATCCCAAGCGTTCCAAAACACGACGCTGTTTTTCGTCAGAAGCATTTATCGAGCACAAATGCGAAAGCATGGTCGCCGTAGGCTCGGCGGCAGCATCCAACGAAGCGGTTTTGTTTTTTTCAAGTTCGTTTTGCCGTTTCATGCATTCGGAAAATAAACGGTCGGTTTGCGGCAATCGGTTTGCTGCACGGCGATACTCTCTTTTTGAAACAGATTGTGCAGCACCCGCTGCCATGCGTTTGGCAAAACGGCTATCTGCCACCGTATCTTGCAAACGATGATGCATCAGCAAAACCGAAACATCCGCACCGAAGGCAAAAGCCGAATGTTCACCACATTTTAAGCGACGTTTACACGGATTATACACACAATGTCCTTTTTCGAAACCAACACACTCTTCCGACAACGCCATCAAAAGCAGTACCAAAAACGTCACGTCGTAACTGAGTGCCATTTGCGCTACCATTCCGTAACGTTTACCCAAAGTACGACAAAGCGAGCAATAAACACCACGGTACTGCTCAAATTCGCCCATTTTCAACTGAGGTTGGTAAACTTTTACGTAGCCAAGCATGATTTTCCTCACTTTGTTTAGTATATCCTAAATACTATCATAACAATTTAAAAATTAAGAATATGAAAGATTTGTAAATATTGATAAATTTGTAAATGCGCAAAACCGTATATTCTTTTTGAATAGTGGAAACACTACTCACACATCGGGCTGTCATGTTGCGTTTGCTGTCCGATGTGATACCGCCGACAAAACAAGTCGAGCGGGTTTCAAGGAGGGAGAAAACATGGACAGACTGGCATTGTTGCTGGTAGTTGTCGGTGCGTTAAACTGGGGAAGCATCGGTCTTTTTCAGTTTGACATTGTCGCATGGATTTGCGGCGGTCAAAGCGGCCCTATCAGCCGTGTGGTGTACACATTGGTGGCTTTGGCCGGCATTTGGTGTATTTCGTTGTTCTTCCGCAAACGGGAACGATTGCTCGAAAACGACGACGCCTAAAAATCAGGACCGCCGAAAAAACGGTGGTCCTGATTTTTTACATGTAATTTTAGGAAATCAAAGCCTTGGTGTCGCGAGCGATGACCAGTTCTTCGTTTGTCGGGATAACAAACACGCGCACAGCAGAATCGGGAGCACTGATTTCAATTTCTTTGCCGCGCGTCATGTTGGCTTCGGGATTCAATTTCACACCCAAGTACGCCAATTTTTCCATGAGTTCTGCGCGGAGTTTATCTTGGTTTTCACCGATACCTGCGGTAAACACCAAAGCATCTAATCCGCCGAGTGCTGCCGCATAGCCGCCAATGTATTTGAGAATTTGATAACTGCGCATATCCCAAGCGAGTTTGGCGCGTTCGTTGCCTTGTTCCATGGCAGCGGCAATATCACGGTCGTCGCTTGACACACCGGAGATGCCCAGCATACCGGATTTTTTGTTCATAATCGCATCCATTTCGGCGGGCGTTAAACCTTCTTTTTCCATAATAAAGGTCACTGCCGACGGGTCAATCACACCACTGCGCGTACCCATCAAGAAACCGTCGAGCGGGGTAAGACCCATGGTGGTATCGATAACTTTGCCGTCTTTGATAGCCGCCAAAGAAGAACCGTTGCCCAGGTGGCAGGTGATAATGCGGGTACCTTCGCCATCGGGTTTGCCCAACAATTCGCAGCAACGTTTGGAAACAAAGCGATGCGATGTGCCGTGGAAACCATAGCGACGCACACCGTATTTTTCATAATATTCATACGGCAAACCCCACAAATACGCGACCTGCGGCATGGTTTGGTGGAAGGCGGTATCAAACACACCCACTTGCGGAATATCTTTGCCAAAAGCAGCGGTTGCGGCTTCGATACCTTTAACCGTTGCGGGATTGTGCAAAGGAGCAAGAGAAGCATATTCATTGATCGTTTGGATGACTTCGTCCGTAATGCGAACAGAGCAATCGTATTTGGAACCACCCATAACGGTACGGTGACCAATGGCGGTGACTTCGGACAAATCGTCAATAACTTTGCCTTCCCCTTCGGTGAGTGCCAATTTGACCTGTTCGAAAGCAGCGGTGTGGTCCGGCATGGTTACTTCTTTTTGAAAAACTTTGCCGTCAACTTTGTGCGTGAAACGACCGTCAATACCGATACGTTCGCACAAACCTTTTGCTACCGTTACTTCGCCGTCCATATCAATCAGTTGATATTTGAGTGAAGAACTGCCTGCGTTAATAACCAAAATTTTCATACCATTTACCCCTTATCTTTAATAATATTGATTTTATCACTAAAATACGGTATACTGGGATTATAAACCATTTTTTTATTTCTTTCAACCGATTTTACAACTTTTTTTAATTTTTAGAGGTGAACATATGCGAATTGCGGGTATTATTGCCGAATACAATCCGTTTCACAACGGACATGCCTATCATATTGAAAAAACCAAGGAACCTCATGGCGGGTGTGAAGCCACTCACCTTGTCGTTGTTATGAGCGGCAGTTTTGTTCAACGGGGCGAGCCGGCTATCCTTTCAAAGTTTGACCGTGCAAAAGCAGCTTTGGCGGGTGGCGCCGATTTGGTGATTGAATTGCCCGTGCCGTGGTGCTTATCTTCCGCGGAGGGCTTTGCACACGGTGCTGTTTCACTGCTCTCTTCACTTGGCTGTGTGGATGCTATCAGTTTTGGGACGGAGTCGGGTGATTTATCCGCGTTGGAAAAGGCTGTTACCTTAATGGAAACGCCACGGTATTCTTCTTTACTCAAATATTATATGAGTTTAGGCTCGGCATTCCCCGAAGCACAACAAAAAGCCTTGGCAGAAATTGCGGGCAAGGCCTTTGCCGATATACTCAGCACTCCAAACAACACGTTAGCGGTGGAATATTTGAAAACGTTGCATCGTTTGAACAGCAACATTTCGCCTTTTACCGTCAAACGCTACGGTGCGGCACACGACAATATGATGCCGCTTGGCAATACTGCCTCCGCCTCGTATTTACGCTCACTGTTTTGTTCAGACCGTCTAATTAATGCGCTACCATATATGCCGGCAGGATGCGCCACCGTGGTTTCAGACGCTGCACAAAACGGACGATTACCTGCCACGGCCGAGCATTTGGAACGCGCGGTATTAGCCAAATTGCGCACACTGACGTTAGAAGAAATTTGCCATTTGCCCGGTATTTCCGAGGGGTTGGAAAATCGATTCTACAAAGCCATCGGGCAAGCCGCCACATTAACGGAATTGGAAACGTTGATTAAAACCAAGCGTTATCCCCTCACCCGTGTTCGGCGGCTGATTTGGTCGGCTTTTTTAGGAATCCCTGCCGGATATGCAAACAAAACGCCACCGTACTTGCGTGTTTTGGCTTCCAACGACAAAGGCAAAGAAATTGTAGCGGCAGCTAAGAACGCATCGTTGCCATGGGTCTACCGCGCTTCGCAAGTACAAAAACTAAGCGAAGAGGCACAAGTCGTTTGGAATATGGAATGCACGGCAACCAATTTGCACCAACTGGCATTTCCCACACCGTTGCCGTGCGGAACGGATTATACTAACGGTGTCATTCGTGAACAAACATAAAACTACACCCGTTCTCAAAAGAGAACGGGTGTTTGTTTTGAAAGAGTTGTATAAACCTCAATTTGTTTTTAGTTTTCACCTATGTGTCAGAGCCCTCACAAATCTCTTTGTAAAGTTTTGGATTAAATCTTTTCACACAATCCATATAGTCTGCAACTCTAACACAATTTTCTATATCATATTTATCTATTCCTTGAAAAGCGTAGACTTCATCATACAAAAAACAACTGCCTTCCACTTGCACATAACCCGAGTTTAAATCAATTCCTATAAAAATGGGACAGTTTTCCCAAATCTCTTCTTGATTATCATAAATATATTTACCATTACCTTCATTCTTTAAAATGAAAGTTTTGGGTTCTGGTTGCGAGTTTGGAGGAAGTTTTTGTTTTTGGAATTCATTTTTTAAGACTGTTTCGTAAACTGCATAAAAAGCTCTTTCTTCATTAATCTCATCAAGCAAATATTTATTTTGAAGGTATTCTAAAACTTCTTTTCCGCTTTTTTTGTTTGGGGTTAATTTGTCCTTATATTGTTTATGAATTTCTCGCCATTTTATTAACTTTTCTTTTGAACCAGGGCCAAAAATCATTTGATATTCTCCTTCGCTGTGTTTAATGAGGCTATCAACATTCTTTTGATTTCTTCGGCAAGTGAAAGTAAATTATCAAAATCATAATCAATCAACGTTGCTCTTTTGAAAAGTTTAAGCCAATAAATACTTTCACCTGTTTCTTTAAGTGAAATATGTAGTTTGGAAATAAAATCCGCTTTGCTATTTCCATAAATGGCTTCATTTATATTTGCACCGACGCTTGTGCAGAACGAAGTAATTGTTTTGCAATAGTTGTATCTTTTCTTGTTTTAGAAAACTCCTCATAAAACAAAACTATTTTTGTTGCAAAATCAAGTGATTTATCGAGTAATGGACTGTTCATTAATATCACCTCTGCACAAAGTATATCATAATTTGCTTTTTAAATCAACGCTTTGCGAAGCAAGGCATCTTTTCTCTTATCTCTTCTCTTTTATCTCTTATCTGGAAACGACAATTTAAGAGAAGAGGGAAAAATGAAAAGAGAATAGTGAAGAGAACAAAAGAAACGACAATCTTCTAACGAAAATTGTCGTTTCTTTTTGGCTGGGCTGGAAGGAGTTGAACCTTCACGGCGTGAGTCAAAGTCACGTGTCCTACCGCTAGACTACAGCCCAATATATGTGAAGCCAAATGAATCGGCTTGCTTACTATGGGGTGGAAGATGGGACTCGAACCCACGGTCTCCAGTGCCACAAACTGGCGCGTTAACCAACTACGCTACATCCACCATATTTGGCGCGCCTGAAGGGACTCGAACCCCTGGCCCTCTGCTTAGAAGGCAGATGCTCTATCCGGCTGAGCTACAGGCGCCTATATACTCCGCCGAAAGCGGGTGGTTCCGTGGAGCGGGTGATGGGAATCGAACCCACACAACCAGCTTGGAAGGCTGGGGTTCTACCACTGAACTACACCCGCAGATGTGCTGTCTGACAGCGTGGTTTATCATACCACACCCATCCGCCAATGTCAAGTATAATTTTTCCGTTTTTTCATTTTCTTTTCCGTTGACTTTATTATCAAAAATAGGTTGTTTTTTATATTTTCCTATGTTATAATGACTCGTAATTTTGCATTTTGTTCACATATACC
>JAZNRV010000048.1:0-7021 GCA_045590855.1 Acutalibacteraceae bacterium
TCGAACCAATGACACGGGGATTTTCAGTCCCCTGCTCTACCGACTGAGCTACAGAGGCATTTGTGGCGACCCGGAACGGGCTCGAACCGTCGACCTCTAGCGTGACAGGCTAGCGTTCTAACCAGCTGAACTACCGGGCCACAAAATGGTGGAAACAACAGGGCTCGAACCTGTGACCCCCTGCTTGTAAGGCAGGTGCTCTACCAGCTGAGCTATGCTTCCAAAGGAATCGCGGTCACTCGCGACGTTGTCTATAATACTACATCCTTGGCAAAATGTCAACTAATTTTTTTGGTTTTTTGAAAATTATTTTTTTATTTTGCGGTTGCGGATGATTTCTTCCAAATCTTCTGCTGTAAAGGTGAAAACCTTATCGCAAAAACTACACGTGGTTTTAACCATTCCCATTTCATCAGGCAAGGAGCGCAGTTCATCTACCGGCATGGTGGTAAATGCACTTATCACGCGTTCTTTTGAACAAGGGCAGTGGTATTCCGGCGCGTAAGTATCTATGACATTATATTCAAAACCAGATAAAGCGTGTGCAACAATATCTTCGGGTGTTTTACCCTCGGACAGCATGGCGGTCATGGCGGGCAAGGAAGCAATGTTTTGTTCCAAACGGTCAATCACATCTTCGGGACAAAAAGGCAGCAATTGAATAAGCAAACCGCCGGCAGCACGCACTGTTAAATCCGGGTTTACCAATACGCCGAGCGCGCATACCGTGGGGATTTGTTCGCTGACAGCGTAATACGAGGTAATATCCTCTGCCAGTTCACCGGTCACAAGCGGTGTGCAACCAACGTACGGTTCGGGGGCACCCGTATCGCGCAACACGTACAAAAGACCTTCGGTACCCACAGCGCCGCTGACATCTAATTTTCCGTTTTCTTTAAGCGGGATTTCTACCACGGGATTGGTAGCATACCCCCGCACATTTCCCCTGCCGTCGGACACGGTAATTAATTGGCCTGTCGGTCCGTTACCGTTGACTTTGAGGGTGACGGAATCATCGGTGTTTTTCAGCATGATTCCCATCATGGACGCGGCGGTCAGCAAACGACCCAAAGCAGCCGTAACCACAGCGGAGGTTTGGTGAATTTGTTCGGCTTTTGCTACAATATCCGTGGCATCAATCGCCAACGCCATCACTGTGGCATCGGCGGTTAAGCACCGTATGGCTTTACTCATAATCTTACTCTCCGTTTTTTGCTTGTTCGACAGTACGGTTATTCCGTGCGACGAACACCATCCGTTCACATTCGGGCGACGGTTTATCCACCGTCATGTCGGCATACACCGCCAAGCAATCCCACCCCGTTTTTTGAAGCAACCGACATAACGTTTGCTTGGAATACGCGCGTTCGCGCACCATATCACAAAAACGAGAATAGGAACCATCTTGCTCTTCGGCAAAAAAATCCAACAGCATTTCTACTTCGTTTGTGCTTTGAATCAAACGATTGCGCCACACGCACAGCACGTCGGATTCTTCGGCGACAAACACTTGGTTTGCCAAAACATGACGGTGTTTATAAATTGTATTAACATCAAAAATGAACAGTCCACCCGGTTGAACAAACAAGCGAACACGTTCGAAAAAGCGTTGCACGTCCTTTGTTTTACACAAATGATTGACACTGTCCATGGTACAGACAGCGCCATCGACCATTCCGTATAAATCAAGTTCCCGCATATCTTGCTGTAACAGCAAAACATGACCGCCAAGTTTTTCACCGGCTTTTGCGAGCATATCGGCAGAACCATCCACGCCGATGGGGTCAATCCCAAAGCGTAAAAATTCTTGACATAAACTGCCCGAGCCACACGCGACGTCCAACACAGTTTGCGGACGAACGCCGTGGCGTTCAAACAACGAAACCAAATATTCAGCGCGGGACGGGTAATCCACATCGGTCATCAAACAGTCATAAAACTCCGAAAAGGCTTGATACCCGCTCACGAATCCGACTCCTTATTTGCCTCTAAGCGGTCAAACACCATGGCATAAGCATCACAACCGTACTGCAACGCACGATTAACACGGCTGATGGTCGCGGTGGAAGCACCGGTTTGTTTGACAATATCGGTGTATACTTCTTTTTTGCTGAGCATACGTGCCACCGCCATACGTTGTGCCATGGCTTTCAGTTCCGAAATCGTGCACAAGTCTTCAAAAAAGCGATAGCATTCTTCACGGTTTTTGAGTTGCAACACGGCATCGCACAAAAAATCGATGTCTTTATCTTGAATTTTTGTGTTCATGGTTTATTCTCTCCCACTTAATCACTTTTTTACATTGTAGCACAATAAAGTGTAAAAGTAAAGACTAATTTTGAAGCATTTCTTTTGCCGCTTGCAAATTGGCAGGTGTAATGGTACCACCGATAATTCGTGCGAGTTCGTATTCGCGTTCTTGCTCCAAAAGAGGCGTGACTTGCGTGTACGTTCGACCGTCTTTGACAGATTTTTTAATCAGAAAATGTTGTTCGGCGCGTGCGGCAATTTGTGCCAAGTGCGTAACACAAAGCACTTGACGGCGTCGTGTATTGCTTTTTGCGGTTTCACGCAAACGAATGCCGACTTTTTGCGCGGCTTTGCCGCTAATGCCGGTATCAATTTCGTCAAAAATGAGTGTGTCAATTTCGTCAGCATCGGCCAACACCGATTTGATTGCCAACATAATGCGGGAAAGTTCACCGCCCGAAGCGATGCGCGTGATGGGTTTTGCGGGTTCACCGATGTTGGCAGACATGAGAAACTCCACTGCATCAGCACCTGTTGCTGACAATGGTGCCGTATGGCAATCGATTTGCAAAGAGACATTGGGCATATCCAAAAACGCCAACTGTGAACCGACCGCTTCTGAAAAAAGGAGCGCCGTTTCGCGGCGTTTGGCAGTAAGAATTTCGGCTTCTTTGCAAGCAATGGCGTGCAGTTTTTGTTCTTGTTCTGTCAAACGCTGAATATGTTCATCGGACAGTTCAATTTGTTGCAATTGTTCCCGTACGGTTTCGGCAAAAGACAAAACCTCTTCTGCGGTAGAGCCATATTTTGAAAACAAGCGTCGCAAAACTTCAAAGCGGTTTTCCACTTCATCTGCTTCACGCGGGTCAAATTCCAGCAAAGAAACGAGTTCTTTGACTTCGTCTGCGGCGGCTTGAAACTCATATAACGCGTTTTGAAGTTGTTCCGAAACCGAGAATGCTTGTTCCATATACCGTGCAGCACTGCTTATGGAAGATACTGCTTGCTCACCCAGTGACAAAGCGCCCTCCGTACCATCGCTGCCAAACAACAATGATTTGGCTTCGGTCAGGCGGGAAGCTATTTTTTCGGCGTTACGGTACATGGTGCGGCGCGCGGCAATTTCTTCCTCTTCCCCTATGGTAAGATTCGCGGCTTCGATTTCTTCAATTTGATAGCGCAACAAATCCATGCGACGGGCTTTTTCGGTTTCGTCAATATCGACTTGTTGCAGTTCGCGACAAACTTGCCGCCACGCACGAAACGCTTCTTCGTAACGGCAACGCTGTTCTTCCAAATTACCAAAACGGTCCAAGTACGCTAAATGCGTTTCGGGAGAAAGAAGGGCTTGGTTTTCGTGTTGACCGTGTAAATCGACCAGCAATTTACCGATTTCGCGCAACAAAGCTGCCGTAGCAGGGCGACCGTTGACGGTACACGAACCTTTCCCCTCGGCAGAAATGGTACGACCCACAAGTAAATTGCCGTCCTCATCCGGTGGATAACCAAGGTTTTCCAATTGTTCAACAACCCACGGGGAAAGTTCGGTGAACAGCGCGGTTACACGAGCCGTTTCACTTCCCGTGCGCACCAAATCACGCCGTGTTCGTTCGCCTAACACGGCGTTAATGGCATCAATAACAATGGATTTACCGGCACCGGTTTCACCGGTTAACGCTGTAAATCCTGTGCGAAACTGAATATCTGCCCGTTCAATGACGGCAATGTTTTCAATGTGTAAACATTCCAGCACGGTTTATTCTCCTTGGCGTTGCAATTTTTTTAATTCCTCTACCAAACCGATGGCATCTTCACTGTTTTTGGTGATACAAATAAACGTGTCATCACCGCCAAGGGTGCCGACAACCGAAGAAAAATGTAAGGAGTCTGTGGCAGCACACGCCGCTTGTGCCATACCGGGCAAGCATTTGACAACCACCAAATTGCAGGCAAAATCAATGCTACGTACGGCTTCTTGAAAAATGGAATGAAAACGGCCCGAAGGGCGCTCGCTGCCAACATTGCCTGCCGTATAACGATAGGAACCGTTATGGTCTAATGTTTTTATTAAGCGCAATTCTTTGATGTCACGGGAAACCGTGGCTTGGGTAACTGCAAAACCGTTTTCTTCCAATGCCGCCAACAAATCATCTTGTGTTTCGATGATACGGCTTTGAATGATTTCTAAAATTTTGGATTGACGTTTAACTTTCATGGCGTTAATCCTTTCTGTGCATGAGTTTTTCATGCAACACTTCGTAAAAAGGTTTATGTATCAAGCGAATCAAACACGCTTGGGTTTTCGAACGCGCCACGTGCACGCTTTCGCCCACTTTTATTTCAATGGCCTCTTCCCCATCCACTGTCAAGAAAACCGGGGTATCGGTTATGGGGGTTAAAGAAAGTTTGGAATCCGCATCGAACAAATACGGACGCGTATGCAATGAATGCGGGCAAATCGGTGTTAACAACAAGCAATGCAAAGACGGCTCGATTATCGGACCGCCTGCCGACAAGGAATATGCCGTGGAACCGGTTGGTGTGGCAACAATTACACCATCGGCTTTGTAACGTGCAACACGTTCGCCACAATTAGCAACTTCGACCTCGACCATACGTGACAATGCGCCACGAGAAACAACCGCTTCGTTTAAAGCGTGGAACATACGATCACCGATTGCTATATCCAACAACATACGTTTTTCCAACGTGTATTCGCCGCTAATCAAGCGAGAAAGTGCCGCCAACTCACCCGATTCCAAACCGGCAGTAAAACCCAAACGACCGCTGTTTATCCCCAATACCGGCACACCAAAAGTTGCCGCACGTTTGGCACAATGAATGATGGTACCATCACCTCCAAGGGCGACGGCAACATCACACCGACGTAAACAATCATCCAAATCTTTTGGTGGGAAAGTTTTGTCTTGCGGCACCAAAACCTTAACCGATAAGCTTTCTAAAACGCGGCAAACTTTTTCGGTAACGGCGGCACCGTCTATGGTATTAAAATTAGGAATCACCGTAATATTCATACGTATTGCCTCCTATTTGAGTTCTGAAAAGGCAGTATCCACCAACAAGCGGATATCCGGCAGTATACTACTGCTATCGTTGTTTTGCAATATGGCAAGATATTCAATGTTACCATCACGTCGACCGGCACCTCCCACAATTGGAGATGCTGTTAAGGTGTGTAAAGAGAGTCTCGATTGAGTAAAGGCATCGCACTGTTCTTTTAAAACACGATAATGTTCGCGACGGTCATGCACCACACCGTTTTTGCCTATGGCTGCTTTCCCCGCTTCAAACTGTGGTTTTATAAGCAAAATAAGCCATCCGTTTGGTTTGACAAACGGTAATACGGATGGCAGTACCGTACGCAGAGAAATAAAAGAAACGTCTATCGAAACCACATCCAACGATTGCTTGGAAATAATGGTTTTTAAATGAGCGGTATTACGAATATCGGTTCCTTCTAAATTGACAACCCGTTCATCCGATAACAACGAGGGATGCAATTGTCCATGGCCAACATCCACCGCATATACTTTTGCGGCACCATGTTGCAACAAACAGTGTGTAAAACCACCGGTGGAAGCACCCACATCCATGGCAGTAAACGACGCCGGTAACATAGGCAACAAAGAAATGGCGTGTTGTAATTTAAGACCGCCCCTACCGACAAACGGTGTAACTTCGGCCGTACATTCCACGGTGTCGGTTGGTAATACGGTTCGCGATGGTTTATACACCGTTTTTCCGTTGACAGTCACCGAACCGAGGCGAACCAGTTCCTTGGCTTTATCACGACCGGTAGCGTACCCTTGTTGTACAACCACGGCATCCAAACGTTGCTCATTTGACATGTTTTGGTTCCTCTGTTTTATGCAACGTTTCTACCATGCCGTTGACATCCAACCCAAAACGATGCAAGCCCTCTTCAACAGTACAAGCAGGAACAAAGGTGTCGTCAATGGTATGCGTTTCATAGATGCCGCGGAATTTACGTTCCAGCAGTTGCGCTCCTAATTGTTGAGCAATACCGCCAATATATGCTCCTTCTTCAAAAAAGACAACGCGCTGATATTGCGATATTGCCCGAAAGATTTCCGAAGGTAAGGGATGAATACGGTTGAGTTTTAACACTGAAAAAGGCATATCTTCTTGCAATTTACGCACGGCTTGCAAGACATTGGAAAAAAGACGTCCGTACGTAATCACCAGCGTGCGAGCATGCGGATTACGGAAATGAGTGAACGGGTTTTTGTCCGGTTTGTATCCTAAGAGTCCCGGAAATTCGGCACCTTTGGGATACCGTACGGCTGCAATGCCCTTGGTTTCATAAACAGCCTGTTTGAAATGAAGATTTAATTCTTCAAACGTAGAAGGTGCAAAAATAGTGGTATTCGGTATGGTTGACAAAAACGGTACATCAAAAATGCCTTGATGTGTTTCACCATCGTCCGGTACCAAACCGGCACGGTCAACAGCCAGCACAATATGATTGTTCATAATGGATGTATCGTTGAGTAATTGGTCATAGGAGCGTTGCAAGAAGGTAGAATATACTGCAAAAACCGGCAGCAAACCTTTGGTTGCCATCCCCGAAGCAAAAGTGACGGCATGTTCTTCTGCAATACCGACATCAAAAAAGCGTGTAGGGTATTCTTTGGCAAAAGTTTTAAGCCCTGTACCGTCGGTCATGGCGGCGGTTACCACGCACAGTTTTTCGTCATTTTTAGCCAGTTCGCGCAAACAGTCACCTGCT
>JAZNRV010000049.1:0-19115 GCA_045590855.1 Acutalibacteraceae bacterium
TCTGAAAGTCGGTATGACGGTTTCGGCGTCCATTCCGTCGGCAGTTATTGCGATGGGTGTTATCAAAATGATTATGCGCAAAAACTCGGTGCTGGAAACCAACATGGTGCAAACCATTGGTTCCTCGGGTGAATCGTTGGCAGCAGGTGCCATCTTTACGTTACCGGCGTTGTTTATTTGGGCGTCGGAAGGCGTGGTGGACAAACCCAGCATTGTGGAAATTACGTTGATTGCCTTGATTGGCGGTATGCTTGGTATTTTCTTTATGGTGCCGTTGCGCAATGCTCTTATTGTTAAAGAGCACGGCATTTTGCCGTATCCCGAAGGCACGGCTTGCGCCGAAGTTATCTTGGCGGGTGAAAAAGGCGGCAGCAGTGCTTCCAAAGTGTTTCCCGGCATGGGTTTTGCCGCGTTGTTCAAATTTATCATCGATGGTCTCAAAGCTGTTGCGGGCGAGATTTCTCTTACCTTCAAAGGGTTTGCGGGCACGATTGGTACGCAAATTTATCCCGCGGTAATGAGCGTGGGGTACATTTGCGGTCCCAAAATTTCGTCGGTGATGTTCAGCGGCGGTGTGATGAGTTGGCTTGTACTCATTCCGTTGATTGTGTTTTTCGGCGGTGATGCGGTGAGCGAAGCGTTTGCCAGCGGCGGCGCTTACGGTATTTGGGGAAATTACGTCAAATACATTGGCGCGGGCGCGTTGGTCGCGGGCGGTTTTATCAGCCTGATTAAATCGTTGCCGTTGATTGTCAAAACGTTTAGCGATTCCATCAAAGGAATGTCGGGCAAAGCGACAGTATCCGGCAAACGTACGGAAAAAGATATCAATTTCCTGTTTGTTATTTTGGGTGTTGTTGCCTTGACTTTGGTGATTTGGTTGGTGGATATTATTCCCGTCAACTTGATTGGCGCTATTATTATTGTTGTTTTCGGATTCTTCTTTGCCACTGTTTCTTCGCGAATGGTTGGCTTGGTCGGCAGCAGTAACAACCCCGTTTCCGGTATGACGATTGCCACGGTGTTGGTGGCAACGGTCTTGTTACGCGCTACCGGTTTGGTTGGTCCTCGCGGTATGTCCAGCGCGATTGCGATTGCGTCGATTGTTTGTATCGTTACCGCAATTGCGGGCGACACCTCGCAAGACTTAAAAACCGGATATTTGCTCGGTGCTACCCCTGTCAAACAACAAATCGGTGAAATTTTTGGTGTTATCTCTTCGGGCTTGGCTATTGGAGGTACGCTGTATTTGTTAGATGCTGCATGGGGCTTTGGCGGCAGCGGTTTGGAAGCTCCGCAAGCGAGCATGATGAAAATGATTATCGAAGGCGTGATGGACGGTAATTTGCCGTGGGCATTGATTTTGTCGGGCGCGTGCATTGCGGTTGTGGCAGAATTGTTGCGAGTGCCGGTGTTGCCGTTTGCTATCGGTTTGTATTTGCCGGTACAACTCAACGCTTGTATCATGGTCGGCGGTCTTGTTCGACTTGCTTTTGACAAACTGAAAACAGGCGAAGAACGCAAAGACAAAATCATCAACGACGGCATTTTGTTCAGTTCGGGTATGATTGCGGGCGAAGGCTTGGTTGGCATCTTGTTGGCTTTGTTTGCCATCTTTGGCATTGACAAAACCATCAACCTTGCCGAGCGGTTTGGCATTCCCGCCGCGGTTTCCAACGTTGGCGGTTTGGTGTTGTTTGCTGTGTTGATTTTGGTGTTCTTAAGGTTTAGTCTTTGGGCAAAATCCAATAAAGCGGATGCTGCCGATGAATAAGAAAAAACAACAACCCACAAACTTACTCGACCGTGTACCGTGTCACGCTGCAAATTTGGAGTGGCAAACCGAGGATGACGGTATGGTTACGTTGCTTGTAAAAAACACGGGACTGTTTAACCGTATTGCGCAAAAGTTGTTCAAAAAACCGCCTGTCAGTTACGTTCATTTGGACGAGCAGGGCAGTGTGGTGTGGCCGCTTATCGACGGCAAAAAAACAGTGTTTGCCATTGGCGAACACCTAAAAGAGCAGTTGGGCGAAGCGGCAGAGCCGCTCTATGAACGGCTGGCGCAGTTTTTAAATATCCTCAAAAGTTACGATTTTATCACGTGGGCAGATATATAAACAAAAAAGCGGTGTTCGCGCTTGGGGCGTACTCCTCTTTTGTTATTATTTTTTATTTAAGACCAAATAACTGCTCTGCAAAATTTTTGAGTTCGGGGTTTTCGGTATATTGTTCGAGCAAAGATTCCAATTGTTTTTCTTCGGTTTTGGAAAGTTCGATGGTTTCGCCTTTTAACTCTTGCAAAATGGCATCGCTTTGCTCGACAATGGCACCGGAAATGTACTTCGATTTCAATACCGATTCCACAACGGTAACCATCGTGGCTTTATCGGGGTTTTGCAACAGGGTTGCCATTTCGGTCAACGATTGCATTTCTTTTTGGAAGTCTTCGTCGGAAAGTTTTTTATGTGCTGCCAACAAATCATCCAAACCCTTGGTAACGGCACCAACCAAATTAGAGGCAAGGGCGTTTTCGGTAGGAACAAACGTCGGCAACAAATCACGAATTAAACCAATGGTAAAGGTAGCGGTTTCTTTGGAAGCAAGCACTTCGGTAATGGTATCAAGGGGAATTTCACCTTTGGATAAATCTGTGGTAAAGGAATTGGCAGCCTCGGCAAGAGTAGCCACGGTATCGGCGGCTTTGCTCAAATCGGAAGACAACGATTGGAACAACCAACCCGTAAACACATGGTCAATTTTGGCAATGGGGGAGGAAGCAAACTCGTCTGCCAGTTGAGCAGTTTCGTCGGGCAGTTCTACCAGTTCAATGTTGCCGACAGAGGCAATGGTGCTGCCGGCAAAGTATGTATATCCGCTGATAGGCATCACCCATGCAATGGTGGTTGCTATTGCCAGCACAATACCCAGTAATGCGCCATACAATTTATCGTGCGGCATGCTGTGCAGTTTTTCGTGGTTGGCAAATTTCTTTTTGAGCGGTATGTAAATAAAGAACGTGAGTTTTTCCACCAAAAAGAATACAATCACAAACAACAATGGCGATACCAGCCCTGCTGCCAAACGGATAATCAACGTTTGCAGTGTGGGTAAACTCAGGATTTGATTGATTTCTTCACCGATACCTTCGGTCACTAACGGCAGTACAGAGGAGGCGATGACGGGGGACAGTAGTTTAACGAGGAAAAAAGAAAGGAGACCACCCAGTAAAAAGCATCCAAACCGTAGTGCGGTGTTAAACACGCCGCGGCGATAACTGAACCAAATGCAAAACAGCAAGGACAGCAACAATATTACTGCGGAAAAAACGGTTAAAATTAAAGACCACATAAAAAACACCCCTCATCATTTTGGTGACTTCATTATATCACTGTGTTTTGGGACTGTCAAACATGGTTTTTTTCACAACAATCGACTAAAATCTTCGTCACTTGCGCGCTGACAATGTGGGTTTTTGAAAAAATTACCGCTTAACCGTCGAAGAACAGGCGACAACAACAGCAAAGCCAACAAATTGGGAAGCGTCATCAACCCGTTGAACAAATCGGTAAATGCCCAAACGGTATCCAAGCGAAAAAGACAAGCCGCAAATGCTGTGCCGATATACAAAACGCGGTATAGGGTAATCGCTGTTTTTTGTTTTGGAAAAAGATATTCCACACATTTTTCACCGTAATAATACCAAGCAATAATGGTTGCAAACGCAAACAACACCAACCCAACAGAAACGATATATTCTCCACCCAAAAAGGTTCTTTCAAACGCTTTGGAACAAAGGAAAGTAGCGGGTATAGCGGGGGTGGCAGACCATAAACCGGAGGTGAGGATGACCAGACCTGTAACCGTGCACATGACAATACTGTCAAAAAACACCTCAAAAGCGCCCCACAATCCTTGACGTGCGGGATGGTCAATGCAAGCGGGTGCGTGAGCAATGGGCGCAGAGCCCATGCCTGCCTCATGCGTGAAGACACCGCGTGAAATTCCCACGCGACAAGCCTGAGCAACCGTAACCCCCATAAAGCCGCCGGTGGCAGCGGTTTTGGTAAACGCAGAGCGGAAAATTTGGGCAAAGGCACACGGGATGTTGGCGGCGTTTTTGAATAGAACAATCAAGGCACCCACCATGTACAACAAAGACATAATCGGTACCAAAAATTCCGTGGCACGGACAATACGACGAACACCGCCGATAAGTACCAATCCTGCCAATGCGGCTACCACTACACCGGACAGCCACAACGGAACAAAAAAAGAGGCTTGCATACTGTTTGCCAAAGCGTGTGCTTGTACACCGGAACCGATACCAAACGAAGCAACCGTACCAAAAACGGCAAATAAGACGGCTAACCACTTGATTTTGCAACCGTTTTCGATGTAATACATGGGACCGCCCACGATTTCGCCATGACGGTTTTTGGTGCGATACGCGACCGATAAAGTGACTTCACTGTATTTGATGACCATTCCTGCCAAAGCGGAAACCCACATCCAAAACAAGGCACCCGGTCCGCCCAAGGCGATTGCCAAGGCAACCCCTACAATATTTCCCGTACCGACAGTGGCGGCAAGAGCGGTACATACCGCTTGAAACGGCGTAATACTGCCATCGGCGGAAGTTTGCTTGCGGAATAATGTACGCACCGTATATCGCATGACAATGCCAAAGTGACGAAACAAAGCCCCTTTGGTAACAAACAGCAACACCGTACCGACACCAAGCAGAAATGTTACCATGGGGATTCCCCAAATTACGGTCGAGTTGATAGTTTCGATTATTTCAAGTAGTTTTTCCATGTCTACACCTCTGCTTATTTCCTATGTTTTTTGCGCAGAAAGTATACCATGGGCAAGGAAGTTACAGCTTTGTAATTAAATTGCAAAAGATGTTGTAATATGCTATAATAAACCGAATGTGAAATTGGGTAGTTTTGGAAACGAAACGGTATGACAATACCTTTTTAGGAAATGTGCAAAAAGCGAGGTTTTTTCACGATATGAAAGCAGTGTGTATCAGTTGCACTCATCATTACGGAGAACGAATTTTGCCTGTGGAAACGTTTTTGCGTGACCATGGGTATGATTGCGTTTACATAACATCGGATTTTAACCACACGGCCAAAAAGAAGTTTTGTGTGGATTTACCGCATTGCACACAAATCCCCACCAAACCGTATGCAAAAAACATATCCGTTTCACGTATTGTGTCGCACATGAAATTCGCGAAGGATGTTATGGACGAAGTTCGTCGTATTCAACCCGATTTGTTGTATGTAGAAGTACCGCCCAACAGTTTGTGCAAGGAAGCAGCCAAGTACAAAAAAGAAAACCCGAACGTCAAATTGATTTTTGATATTTTCGACATGTGGCCGGAATGCTTCCCCAACAACCGCGCAAAGCAGTTGCTGAAATGGCCGTTCAAGGTGTGGGCGCGGTTTCGCAATTTGGGGTTGCCTGCGGCGGATTTTGTGTTTACGGAATGTAATTTGTTCCGCAAAAAACTGTTGCCTTTTGTTAAAGAAGAAAGCACCAAAGTACTGCATTTGTGCCGTCCGCACGTTACGGTTACCACGCCGGTTTCGGTCACGCAAACCGAACGGCTGCATTTGTGTTATTTAGGTGCTATCAACAACATCATTGATATCCCCGCAATCGCCGAACTGATTGGGCACATACAACGTTTGCGACCCGTTACGTTACACATCATTGGCGGCGGTGAAAGCAAAGATGCTTTTGTGGGGGCGGTACAAGCTACCGGTGCGTTGGTAAAATATTACGGGACCATTTACGATGCCGCCAAAAAACAAGCCATTTTTGATAAGTGCCATTTTGGGCTTAATATCATGAAAGACTCGGTGTGCGTCGGTCTTACCATGAAATCCATGGATTATTTTGCCGGCGGTCTTCCCATCTTAAACACCATCGAAGTCGATACGTGGGATTTGGTAGAACAATGGAACTGCGGCATCAACGTTCACCGCGATGCGTTGCAACAAATTGCCGAAGCGGTGGTATCGCAAACCCCGCAAGAAAACACAGCCATGCGCTACGGTGCACAAGAAATGTTCGAAAATTGTTTTACGGAACAAGTTTTCCGCCGCACATTGACGGAGTTTTTAGGAGATGATGTAAACGGAACGGCAGATTGACGTTATCATTCCGATGTATAACCGTTCGGCGTGTATCCCTTCGTTGATAAAAACACTCAACCGTCAAACATTTCGGGCGTTTCGTGTGGTGTTTGTAGACGATGGCTCCACGGATAACACGGTCGAAACATTGGAAAAACATTTACCGCAAGCAAATTTTGAGTACCACATTGTTCGCAAAGAAAATGGCGGTGCCGCTTCGGCGCGCAATGCGGGTATTCGTGCCGCTACCGCACCGTTTATTGCTTTTTTGGATAGCGATGACGACGTTCTTCCCTCGTTTTTGGAATTTTTATATACCGCCGCAACCGACACACAAGCCGATGTTTGCATGTGCGGTTTTCAACTGTTGCCGATTAATTCCGGCAAACAACCCCAAACGGTAGACTCTTTGGTATACCGTGCCATTTCTCCCGAACAAGCCATGGTGGATTTTTACCGCGACTGGGTGGGTGTGGTATGTTTGCTTATACGCACCGACTTTTTAAAAGAAAGCGGTGTGTTGTTTGATGAATCGTGCATTTATCATGAGGATATTCCGTTTATCACCGAACTGCTGGAAGCGTCAAAGCGCGTTACCAAAATAGACGGAGATTTGTATTTGTATTATGCCGCTGTCGGTTCGCTCAGCCGCAGCCCGCGTATTGACAAATTTGAGAGCGGTATTGCTTGTTTTGAACGCACGGCAAAAAAACTTGCTCAAAGCGATAGCACCGCTGCACGGGTGTTTGGACAAATGGGCGCGGCGCGCTATTATATTGCCACGTTGCGCAAAATGGCGGTACAGTTGCCGTACGGTACGTTCAAAATCATGGCAAAGCGCATACATTTTCGGCAATACAAATCGCAAATTCGGTTTTTGAGCCGTTCGCAGAAGTTGGCTTGCCGATTATTCTTGTTTTCAAGATGTGTATTTTACGCATTCGTGCGTTTGTTGTATAAAGATTAAAGAGGTTAATAGGATTATGAAAACGATTGCCTTCTATCTTCCGCAATTCCACGCCATTCCCGAAAACGATGAATGGTGGGGTAAAGGTTTTACAGAATGGGTCAACGTCAAAAAAGCAGAGCCGCTTTATGACGGGCATTATCAACCGCGTGTTCCGCTTGACGAAAATTACTATAACTTGCTGGATATCGATGTCATGAAATGGCAGGTATCCTTGGCAAAGGAATATGGTTTGTACGGTTTTTGTTTTTACCATTACTGGTTTGGCGGGCATAAATTGTTGGAAAAACCGGTAGATGCGTTTTTGGAACACACGGAAATTGATTTTCCGTTTTGTTTGTGTTGGGCAAACGAGGCATGGACCAATGCGTGGGTTTCCTCCAAAAACAAAGTGTTGATTGAGCAAAACTATGGCAGCGAACGAGAATGGAAAGAACATTTTGACTATCTGTTACCGTTTTTTAAGGACAAACGCTATATCCGCGTTGATAACAAACCGCTGATGGTGATTTATCGTCCCGAACTGATAGACTGTCTGAACGATATGCTCGACTTTTTGCAGCAACAGGCAAAAGAAAACGGCTTGGAAGGTCTGACTTTTGCTTATCAACAAGTCTTTTTTGCCGAACAACAAGATAAGGATGATTCCCGTTTTGCGTATCAAATTGAATATCAACCGTCTTATGCGTGGCGCGACATGGAAAAAGGCGGGTATAAGTTTTTAAGTTCCTTGAAGAAAAAACTGATTACCGGAATGGAAAATTATTGGTCAAAATTGTCCGAATCCGCCCAAAAAAATCTTTTGGGCAGAACGTTTGAATCGGTGCTCGACCGTGTACGCGATATTCATCCGCAAGGATTGACCATCCAAAACTATGACGAAGTGTGGAAAACGGTGCTTGCCCGCAAACCTACTAACGAAAAATCGGTTCCGGGTGCATTTGTGGACTGGGACAACACCCCTCGCCGTCGTCAAACCGGCAGGGTGTTTGAGGGGGCTTCGCCCGAAAAATTCGAAAAATACATGACCATGCAAATCCGCCGCGCCAAAGAAGTGTACCACAAAGATATGCTGTTCTTGTTTGCGTGGAACGAATGGGCAGAAGGCGGGTACATGGAACCGGACGAAAAATACGGACATGCTTATTTGCAAGCATTGCAAAATGCGCTCAAAGCCAACGGTGAGCTTTAACAAAAGTGGGAGGAAAAACCATGGGAACAAACAACCGTAAGTTTTACGGTGTTTTAGACAAGATGTCCTTTGTATTCTTGTGCGCTGTCGCGGCTTACTGTGTTGTGTTTGGGACATCTTCCATACTGACCGTGAACGGATTTTCGTTGTGGTCGGTACTGATAACGGCATTGCTTGTTACCGCGTTACCCGCCGTCTTGTTTCGATTCAAAACGGCATGTGCCAATCCGTTTATGTTCTCCTTGTTGGCTTTGGCAGGGTATTTGGCAATTACGTTTGTGCGCACTTTGCAAAACGGATATGCGGTAGGGCATATCCTTCCGTCCATAACAGGTTTAGCGTATTTTGTCAGTTTCCCGTTTGCGGCGGCTGTGTTGTCGACACCTAAACGTGCTGCCTTGTTATCCAAAGTGGTAATGTATGCCGGTTTTGCCATGAGCGTAATTACGGTTTTGTTTTTGATTGTGTTCTTGTTTGCCAAAACACCGTTTAAATTCGTTCTCAACTTTTTTTGGCAAAAGGAATATCTTAATTTTACGTACATTTCGGAAAAATTGTGCCGTATTTTGTTTGTGACCACACCGTTGCAACTTTTCGCTTGTGCAGCATCGGTGTATTTTCAGGTCAAGAGCCAACGGTTTTCGTGGTGGTACGTTACCATTACCGCTTTGGGTCTGTTTTGTATGTTTATCACCTATACCCGCGCGCTGTATTTAGCCGCATTGGTAACGGCTGCCGCGGTGGTTGTCCTTTTGTTGATATGTGCTTCTCGTGAGCAGAAAAAACAAATTATACAACACATATTAGCGGCAGTTGTGGCGTGTGTGTTGCTGATTGCTGCATTCAGTGTGGCAGCGGGATACAATTATTTTGGTTTTGCTATTAACCGCACGGCCAATATTCAACCGCCGCTGTCCTCGCCTTCACAATCGGGCGATACGTTGCAAGAGCAAGAAAACAACTACTTAAACGCCACGCAAGAATCCGACGAATACCGCCAACAAATCACGGTAGAACTGCGCGAAGTGATTGCCCAAAACCCGGTTTTCGGTGTTGGTTTTGTGTATCAGTTGGAAATCATTAACCGCATGCCGGAATATTTCTTTTTGGATTTGTGGGCGAAAATCGGCTTGTTTGGTGTGGCGTTATATTTGTTACCGTTTATTTTGAGCATTATTGCGGTAATTCGTTTAACTTTACAGGGCAAATCTTTGTGTAGTGTCATGTGGGTTGCCGTACTTGCCGGCATGATGACGTATTCTCTGTTTCAACCGTACATGCAAGTAGCACCGTGCGTTTTCTTGTACGCGTGTACTTCGGCGGTTGTGAATGGTGAACGGCAGTTGAATAAAAACGGGCTAAACCCGTAATAGGAGGTAAAAAAATGAAAGGTATTATTTTGGCCGGTGGGTCCGGCACGCGTTTGTATCCTTTGACGTTAGTGACAAGTAAACAATTACTTCCCATATATAACAAACCCATGATTTATTATCCCATGTCCACCTTGATGTTGGCAGGTATTCGGGATATTTTAATTATTTCCACCCCTGCCGATACCCCGCGTTTTCAGGAACTGCTGGGTGACGGTTCGCGCTATGGCGTGAATTTGAGTTATGCCGTACAACCCTCCCCCGATGGGTTGGCACAAGCGTTCATCATCGGCAAAGAATTCATCGGTGACGATGCGTGCGCCATGGTGTTGGGCGATAATATTTTTTACGGCAACGGATTTAGCAAGATTTTGGCAAACGCCAATCAAAACGCCCAAAACGGTACAGCGACGGTGTTTGGCTACCACGTTTCGGACCCCGAGCGTTTTGGCGTGGTAGAATTTGACGAAAACGGAAAAGCCATTTCGATTGAAGAAAAACCCGCCGAGCCAAAATCCAATTACGCGGTTACCGGTTTGTATTTTTACCCCGCGGGGGTTGCCCAAAAAGCAGAGCAAGTCAAACCCTCGGCACGTGGCGAATTGGAAATCACCACCCTTAATGAAATGTACTTAAACGAAGGTACCTTAGCAGTGGAATTGCTTGGCAGAGGATTTGCTTGGCTGGATACCGGTACGTTCAAGAGTTTGCTGGAAGCGGCACAATTTGTGGAAATGAATCAAAGCCGTCAATCGGTGCAAATTTCCGCTCCCGAAGAAATTGCTTATATCAAAGGCTGGATTACCAAAGACCAACTGCTCACTGCCGCCGAAGCGTACGGCAAATCCTCGTACGGTGACCATTTGCGGCAAGTGGCAAACGACAAACTGCGGTATTAAGGAGGAAAATCAATGACTATCATCGTCACCGGCGGTGCGGGATTTATCGGTTCCAATTTTGTGTTCCACATGCTGAAAAAATATCCCGATTATCGCATCATTTGCTTGGATAAATTGACCTACGCGGGGAATTTGAGCACGCTTGCCCCCGTTATGGACAACAAAAACTTCCGCTTTGTTAAATTGGATATTTGTGACCGCGCAGGGGTGTATCAACTCTTCGAAGAAGAACACCCCGACATGGTGGTAAACTTTGCCGCCGAAAGTCACGTAGACCGTTCTATTGAAAATCCGGAAGTATTTTTGCAAACCAACATTTTGGGCACACAAGTGTTAATGGATGCTTGCCGCAAATACGGCATCAAACGCTATCACCAAGTATCTACCGATGAAGTGTACGGTGATTTACCGCTTGACCGCCCCGATTTGTTCTTTACGGAAGAAACGCCGATTCATACCAGTTCGCCGTATTCTTCGTCCAAAGCGGGTGCCGATTTGTTGGTACAAGCGTATCACCGCACCTTTGGTTTGCCGGTGACGATTTCGCGTTGTTCCAACAACTACGGTCCGTACCATTTTCCCGAAAAATTGATTCCGCTCATGATTGCCAATGCTCTGAACGACAAACCGTTGCCGGTATATGGCAACGGCTTGAACGTTCGCGATTGGTTGTACGTGGAAGACCATTGTAAGGCTATTGATTTGATTATACATAACGGTCGCGAGGGTGAAGTGTATAACATCGGCGGTCATAACGAAATGAAAAACATTGACATTGTCAAAATGATTTGCAAAGCCTTGGATAAGCCGGAAAGCTTGATTACGTATGTCACCGACCGCAAAGGTCACGATATGCGGTACGCCATTGACCCCACCAAAATTCATACCGAGTTGAGTTGGTTGCCCGAAACCAAATTTGCCGACGGTATTCAAAAAACCATTCAGTGGTATTTGAATAACAAAGAATGGTGGGAAACCATCATTTCCGGCGAATATCAACACTATTACGAAAAAATGTACGCCAATCGATAGGAGTTATCCATGAAAGTTTTTGTCACGGGTGTCGGCGGTCAGTTGGGCCATGACGTCATGAATGAACTTCATAAACGCGGGCACGAATGTATTGGCTCAGATATTGCTTTGTCTTGCTCGCATACCGAACTGCCGTATATCCCGCTGGACATCACGGATGAAACTGCGGTTTTGTCGGTGATTGCCCAAGTAAAACCCAACGCGGTTATTCACTGCGCGGCTTGGACAGCGGTGGATGCTGCAGAAGACCAAGAAAATCGCGATACCGTCAAAACGGTAAATGCACTGGGTACACAGTACCTTGCTACCGCTTGCAAACTGGCAGATTGCAAAATGATGTACATTTCCACCGACTACGTGTTTGACGGTCAAGGTCAGACGCCGTGGGAACCGGATTGTCGCGATTTTGCACCGCTCAACGTGTATGGTCAAACCAAACTTGACGGTGAACACGCGGTGCAAACCACGCTTGATAATTTTTTTGTGGTGCGCATTGCGTGGGTGTTTGGTAAAAACGGAAACAATTTCATCAAAACCATGCTCAAAGTCGGCAAAAAATACGATACCGTACGAGTGGTAAACGACCAAATCGGCACACCGACGTACACGTTTGACCTAGCACGGTTGCTCGTGGATATGATTGAAAGCGAAAAATACGGGTTTTACCACGCCACCAACGAAGGCGGGTATATCAGTTGGTACGATTTTGCTTGTGAAATTTTCCGTTTGGCAGGGTATAGCACCAATGTTGTACCTGTGACTACGGAAGAGTACGGGCTGAGCAAAGCGGCGCGGCCGTTTAATAGTCGTTTAGAGAAGTCTAAGTTGCAAAAAGCGGGTTTTGCACCGTTGCCAACGTGGCAAGATGCGCTGACACGCTATTTGAAGGAGTTAGAAAACGATGGGGCAAATTAAAGTCACACCCTGCCCGATAGAAGGGTTATACGTTATTGAACCGACCGTCCATGGGGACAGCCGTGGATATTTTATAGAAACATACAACCAAAAAGACATGGCAGAGGCCGGTCTTAACATGGTGTTTGTACAAGATAACCAGAGCATGTCGGTCAAGGGCGTGCTGCGGGGATTGCACTTCCAAAAACAATACGCACAAGGGAAATTGGTACGTGTTATCAAAGGTCGCGTGTTTGACGTGGCGGTGGATATCCGCGACGGCAGTCCTACGTATGGGCAATGGTTTGGCGTGGAATTGACCGAAGAAAACAAAAAACAATTTTACATTTCCGAGGGTTTTGCCCACGGCTTTTTGGTGCTGAGTGATACGGCAGAATTTTGTTACAAAGTAACCGACTTTTATCATCCCGGTGACGAAGGCGGCATGGCGTGGAACGACCCCAAAATCGGCATTGTTTGGCCGGAGGTGGTGGGTGAGTACCGCGGCAGTGCTTCTGCCGAAGGATACACGCTTGCCGACGGCACACCGCTTACTTTGAGTGAAAAGGACCAAAAATGGTGATGCCGATGGAAAAGCCGATGCTCAGCATTTATATTCCTACGTATAATCACGAAAAATATATTGCCCGCGCACTGGATAGTGTGCTCATGCAAAAAACGCAGTATTCCTATGAAGTCTTGGTAGGAGAAGACGTTTCCACCGATGGTACACGCGCGATTTTGCAGGAGTATGAAGCGCGTTTTCCGGGCAAATTCACCATGTTTTACCGCGAAAAAAATATGCACGGCAGTGAAGTGTCTAACGCTTTGGATTTGAAAAGACGGTGCCGCGGTAAATATATCATTGCCTTAGAAGGCGATGATTTTTGGACAGATGAAAACAAGCTCGAAAAACAAATCACGTTTTTGGAAACGCATCCCGAATATTTGGCCGTAGCGCATAATTGCGTGGTGGTGGGGGAGGATTCTCTGCCTAACGGGGAACAATATCCCGAATGTAAGGATGAGGAATACACCTTGCGTCATTTTGTCAGCGAACAAATGCCGGGGCAACTTACCACCGTTATGTGCCGTAATTATATGAACGAGCCGTATATGGACACCTCGCTGTTTGAACGTCGGCTTTCACCGGGTGACCGCTTGTTGTATTTTGCTTTGGCGGCGCACGGGAAAGTGTTTTGCATGCAAGAGGTCATGAGCGCGTATCGACACATCACCACGCACGGCAGCAGTTTCAGCGCGACGTCGCGGTATTCCTTCGCCAAAGACGAGCATTGGTATTACGAACTGATGCAATATGCCTTGCAACTGACAAACAAAACGGCAGGCAAATATGCGCAACTGTTGTATTTTCGTTCTTTGGTACAAGGTGTCAAGCAACGGCAGATAACGTTTCGCGAATTTGGCGGCTATTTCTCTCATATCCCGAAAAAACTTTCAACCGCTTGGTTGTATTTGGAATATTTTTTACGCCATCATGTGTTGCACAAAGAATTGTGGGTGAGTGCATGAAACAGAATACGATTGCAGGTGGCATGCTGTGGAAATTGTTGGAGCGTTTCGGCGTTCAGGGCATACAATTTGTGCTGCAACTGATTTTAGCGCGTATTATGGTGCCGGAGCATTATGGTGCTTTGGCAATGATGCTGATTTTCGTTAATCTGGCAAACGTGTTTATTCAATCGGGTTTTAACACGTCGCTGATGCAAAACAAAGATGTCACCGAAGAGGATTATTCCTCGGTTTTTTGGGTGACGATGGGAGTTTCTGCTTTAGTATACGGTGGTTTGTTTTTTGCAGCACCGGCGATTGCTACTTTCTATAAAATGCCGGAAATTGTTTGGCCGTTTCGCGTGTTGATGTTGGTTTTGTTTCCGGGCAGTTTTAATTCCGTTCAACTGGCCAAGGTCAGCCGTGAACTGGATTTTCGCAAAGTCTTTTTCAGCAACATTTTCGGCATTGTGATTTCCGGTGTGGTGGGCATTGTGATGGCCTATCAAAATGCCGGTGTGTGGGCATTGGTGGTACAAAACGTATTAAATATTCTGATTGCCTGTCTTGTTATGCTCAAAGTGGTGGACTGGCGCCCGCGTTTGGTGTGTAATTTTGCGCGGGTAAAAGTGCTTTTCACCTATGGTTGGAAACTGCTCGTATCCGGTTTGTTGGATACGTTGTATCAGGATATTCGCAGTTTGGTAATCGGCAAAAAGTATCAAGCCGATACCTTGGGATTTTATAACCGCGGTAAACAATTTCCGCAATTTGTTATCAATGGTATCAACGGTGCAGTGCAAAGTGTCATGTTGCCCGCTATGTCCGCCAAACAAGATAACAAAACGCAGGTTAAAACCTTGATGCAAACCTCTATCGCGGTGAGCGCTTACGTGGTTTTTCCTGTGTTGTTTGGACTAGCCGGTATTGCCGAACCGTTGGTAAAAGTACTTTTGACCGAAAAATGGTTACCGTGTGTACCGTATTTGCAAATTTATTGTTTCACACTCCTTTTCATGCCCGTACATACGTGTAATTTGCAAGCTATCAATGCCATGGGGCGCAGCGATTTGTTCCTTAAACTGGAACTTATCAAAAAATCGTATGGGTTACTGTTGCTTGTTGCCGCTGTGCTGTTTTTCGATTCGCCGATTGCGATTGCGCTCAGCGGTGCGGTGAGTACGTTGATTAGTTGTTTTGTCAACGCCCATCCCAACAAAAAACTCATTGATTATTCTTATACGGAACAAATCAAAGACATTTCTCCGGCCATTTTATTTTCGGCGGTTATGCTGGGTGCCGTGTGGCTGATTGCCCGTATAACACTGCCGCCGCTTATTACCGTGATGTTACAAGTTGTCGGCGGAATAGTGGTTTATCTTACGTTATCGCTGATTTTCCGTCCCAAGGGACTGTTTGTGCTACTGGCAATTTTAAAAAAAGCCGATAATGACCAAAAGGGAACGATTATTCATGACTAAACCCTCTGTATCACAAATTTTTACCTTTCTCACTGCCGTGGATACACTGTTTGAGGTTCCTTTATCTCAAAAACAAGAATTGTTTTCTTTTGCTCAAAAACTCAATGAAAAAGCAACTATGTGCGCGAAGTTTGAAGGCGACACGATAGTAGCGATGGTTGCGGGATATACCGAAAACACCGATAATCGGTTGGGATATATCTCGGTGGTGGCAACGCTGCCTGCCGCGCAGGGGAAAGGCTATGCTCGTTATTTGGTCAAAGAGTTTTTGGGTATCAGTCGTGCCAAAGGCCTTGACGGGGTGCATCTATATACCACAAATTCCAATGCGACTGCAATGCGCTTGTATCACGGTTTGGGTTTTAAGCCATTCTTGTTGCCAAACGAACCTCGTCCGCAGGACACGCATTTGGTCTGCTATTTTGAAAAGGAGTAGGGTATGAACGTTTTATTGACTTCGGTCGGCAGACGGGCTTACATGGTACAATATTTTAAACAAGCCGTAGTACCCGATGGAGAAGTACATGTTTGCAATTCCGATGATTTAACGGTAGCGTTTCAATATGCTGACCGCAGTGTGATTTCCCCGCTTATTTACAGTGATGAATATATTCCGTTTTTACTTAACTACTGTAAAGAACAAGCTATTGATATGATTGTATCGCTGTTTGATATTGATTTACCGGTGTTGGCAAAAAACAAGGACCGCTTTGAAGCCGTTGGCACACGTGTTGTCGTATCTGATGCAAATTTGCTGGAAATATGCAACGATAAATGGAAAACATACGAGTTTCTGAAAGAAAACGGCTTTGGTGTTCCCAAAACGTATTTGACTTTGCAATCAGCTATGTTGGCGTTGGAATCCGGTGAAATTCATTATCCTGTCATTGTCAAACCGCGCTTCGGCTGCGGTTCCTTAGCCATGTCGGTGGCAGAAGATGAAATGGCGCTGTTATATTACTATACGCGCAATACACGAGCTGTCCGCAGAACGTATCTTAGGTATGAGTCGGATACGGTGGAAGAAAAAATTATTTTCCAGGAAATGTTGACAGGGCAGGAATACGGTATCGATATTATCAACGATTTGGAAGGTCGGTTTTGCAACGCTATTGTGAAAAAGAAATTAGCCATGCGTGCGGGTGAGACCGATATCGGTGAAACGGTAGAAGAACCAGCCTTGTTTGCCGAAGCAGAGCGGCTTGGGAAACTGACCAAGCATATCGGCAACATGGATTGCGATTTCTTTTTGGTAGACGGAAGACCGTATGTTTTGGAAATGAACGCTCGATTCGGTGGCGGGTATCCGTTCAGCCACGTGGCAGGGTGCAATCTCCCGCGGGCACTGGTGAATTGGGTAAGCGGTCAAGAGGTGTTGCCTGAATGGTTGACGGCCAAAAGCGGTGTTCGCGCTTACAAGGAATTGATTTTAACGACAAAAAAAGGGTGAAAAACATGAAAGCTTTGGTACTTGCCGGCGGATATGCACAAATTGCGTTAATTGACGAATTAAAACGCCGCGGTATTTATACATTATTGGCAGATTACTATGCCGAGCCGGTGGCAAAACCGTATGCCGATAAGTTTTTTCAGGTTTCCACGTTAGATGTCGAAAAAATACAAGAAATCGCGCAATCAGAAGCGGTGGATTTTTTGATTACTGCGTGTACCGACCAAGCCTTGCTGACAGTGGCAAAGGTTTCGGAAAATTTGGGGTTGCCGTGTTACGTAGATTACGAAACGGCACGCAATGTCACTAACAAAAAATACATGAAAGATGTGTTTTTGGCAAACGGTGTTCCCACGGCAAAACACATCACGATTCATAAGGGCGAAGCGTATACGATTGAAAATTTATCGTTCCCTTTAATTGTCAAACCGGCGGATTGTAACAGTTCCAAAGGTGTTCGCAAGGTGACCAACATGGTGGAATTCCAAGCGGCACTTGCCGATGCAGTGGATTTCAGCCGTACCGGCACCGCGGTGGCAGAAGAATTTATCGAAGGTCCGGAACTTTCCATTGATGTATGGGTGGAAGAGGGCAAAGCGCACGTGCTTTGCGTGTCCAACAGTGAAAAAATCGCCGATGCCGATAAATTTGTGATATTCCGCGGCAATTACCCCGCCAAAGAAACGACGACAGTAAAAGATGAAATAAGCGAAGTGGCGCAAAAAATCACGGATGCTTTCGGCATCCAAAATGCCCCCATGCTGATACAAGCCATCTACCGTGACGGACACATATTCGTGTTGGAATTCAGCGCGCGTACCGGCGGTGGCGTCAAATATTTGATGATTCAAAATGCCAGCGGCTTTGACGTAATTCGTGGGGTAGTGGATTTAACCTTGGGAGAAAAACCTCACGTAGGAGAGCTTGCGGGAAAATATTCGTATATCAGCAACGAATTTGTGTATTGCCACGAAGGTCTTTTTGATAGACTCGTCGGTTTTGAAGAACTTAAAAGAAACGGTGTTATTGTGGACTATTATTTGTTCAAATGGCAAGGCGCGCAAATGAAGGATATTCAAAGCAGCGGTGACCGCATTTGCGGATTCACCATTGGCGCCAACACTATCCAAGAATTGCAGAATAAGCACGAAAAAGCTTGTTCCGCCATGAAAGTATTGGACAGTAACGGTAACGATATTATGCGGCACGATTTGTTGCCGGGCATTAAGGAGTAAAACATGATACCCTCTGCACTGTTGTATCTTGTCTTTTTATTAGCGTTTATTTTGGTGTGGTTCGTGCTGCTCAAACGCCCCGTGTACGAAGCGCTGTTTTTGTCGTTTCTTATTTTGGTAGCAATCACCGGCACGTGGGAAAACATTTGGCAATACATTAACGGCGCTTTTTCCACGGGTTTGTTGTACTCCATGATTGCTTTTGTGGCAATGAGTCAGCTGCTCACCCATACCAAAGTAATTGACGCGTGTGTCTATTTGGTCATATCCTGCTTTGGTCGCATCACAGGTGGCGTAGGATACGCAGCGGTAATCACGTCGGCGTTCATGGGTGCTCTTTCGGGTTCCGGTCCCGGCAACGTCATGGCAACGGGTGTCATTACCATTCCCGCCATGAAAAAAGTGGGTTTCCCGCCGCACTTGGCTGCCAATGTCGAAAGTACGTCCAGTTATCTTGGCAACATGATTCCGCCCAGTTCCAACATTGTGGGCGCACTTGGTGCTTTTTTGGCGCTGTATCCCAATTTCCAAGTAACATCGGGACAATTTTGGGTGGTTTTGTGGGGTGTTTCGCTGTATTTTATTGCACAGCGTATTTTGATGGTATGGGCATTTTGCAAATATTATCACGTCAAACCCATGGCAAAGGAAGATATCCCCTCGCTCAAAGAAACGTTCAAAAATGGTTGGAAAGGGTTACTGTTACCCGTTATCATCTTGGCACCATTTGTATTTGACAGCGTGGCGGCGGATTTTATTACCGAGCGTTTGGGAGCGGCAGGTTCTTCTGCTTTTTCCCAATGTTTGTTGTTTTTCATTGCCGGTATCGCGGCGATTTACGCATTGCTGATTGCCGAAAACCGAAAAGAATTTACGCTTGCCAAATTAGCAGATGTGTTTGGCAGCAAGATGAAATCATTGGTCGGTCCGA